>JASHRS010000180.1 GCA_030037215.1 Silvibacterium sp.
AACGTCGGGACCGGGCGTGGGACGGCAGAGAGTCACCGTTGAGTCGAAGTCGCCGCGATGGAAACGGCCATACCAGCAGCCGTCTGCCTGGCGAACTAAGTCGAGATCGACGGAAGGAGCATCGGGCGCCGGCGAAACGAAGTGCAGCTGAAGCTCGCCGTTCTCAAGCCTGGCAGAGCCTCCGTGGGTATCGTCGCCAAAAAAATTCTCTTCGCCGAACTCCAGTTCCGGTCCCTGCCGCTGGAAGACGCCAACATCGAGGTGCTGCCACGATTGCGGAGTCCACACCGGCGGGTCTGCGTCGCCGGATACCGCTGTCGTAAGTTGAAGATGGATGCCGACCGCGCCACCATTGCCGTCAGGCGCTTCCCATACGCCGGAAAGCGTTTCGGGATGACTTACCGGTTGGCCGAAATAAAAGCTGCGGTCACCCGGAGGCGTTTGGGGTGGCGTCGTAACACTCGATTGCGAATAAGCGCCGGACGTAAACAGGCAGGCAGCGAGCAGAACAGGCATTGCGTGGCGGAAATCCACACCTGTAATAGACGGCCTGCATGCGAGAAGGTTCCTGACACGACAGACAAATGGAAAACGATCCGCAGCAGCCTTCATACCGCAAATTCCTTCACCGCCTTGATCGCCTGCTCCGTCAATCTCTGCCGCATTGTTCCCATCTTCTTCCATGGATCGCGCTTCAAGCGCATCTTCCAGCTCTCGAAATTCGCAACCGCAAACTCCGGACGCCGATCCGTCTTCTTCAGTTCTTCCCACGTCAGCGGCATCGCAACATGCGCTCCTTTGCGCGCCCGCGGAGAATACGGTGCAACCGCCGTCGCTTCGCGTTCGTTCCTCAGATAATCGATAAAAATCCGGTTGCTCCGCGCCGCTTTTGTCATCTTCGTCAAATACAGCTTGGGATTCGCCGCCTCCAGCATGCGCGCAAAGCTGTGCGTGAACGCTTTCACCTCCGGCCATTCGCGTTCTGCCTCGATAGGCGCAACTACATGCAGCCCTTTGCCCCCCGTCCACTTCACAAAGCTCTCAAGCCCCAGCTGCTTCAGCAGGTCCCGGACCTCGACGGCACTCTTCACCAGTTGTTTCCACTCCACTCCATCACCCGGATCGAGATCGAAGATCAGCCGGTCCGGCTTCTCCAGTGCGTCGTTGCGCGATCCCCATGGATGAATCTCCATCACTCCCAGTTGCGCCAGCGCAACCAGCCCTTTCGCATTGTCGACCGTGATGTACTGCTCAATTTTCCCGCTGCTCTTGCTCCTCACCGGCACGCTGCCCACTCCGTCAGGAGTTCCCGGCCCCACATGCTTCTGGAAAAAACACGGCTTGCCGCTGCCGTCCGGGCACCGCACAAGGCTCAGCGGACGCCCCGCAATGTACCGCAGCATCACCTCCGCAACCGTCGCGTAGTATCGCGCCAGTTGCACCTTCGTCAGCCCGCTCTCTTCATCCAGCACCTTGTCCGGATTCGTAATCGCAACACCCTCGACCACACCGCCCGCATCGCCGCTCCTCACGCGGAAGTTCGCTCGCGTCGCTATCTTCGTCCCTTTCGATCCCCGCTCCGGCTTTGCAATCGTTCTCGCGCCCTCGCGCACAACATCCTTAGCCGCCTTGTCCTCGCGAATCCCCTGAAATGCCGCCTGCCTCACCATCCCGTCTGCAGTCCACGACGCGAAACTCACCTCGACGACCATCTTCGGCACAACCCAGATCGCATCCTTCGCCGCCTCGCGCGGCACATCGGCAAATGCGGCTTTCGACGCGCGCAGTTTGTCCAGCTCTTTCCGCAAATGCCTGCGTGAGTCCTGCGTAAACCCCGTCCCAGTGCGCCCCGCATAAATCAGCTTCCCGTCGCGATAGTGCCCGAGCAGCAATGCGCCGATTCCTACGGCGCTGCCCGATGGCAGCGTAAATCCGCCCACAACAAATTCCTGCTCATGTACGCACTTCGACTTCACCCACTCCCTGCTGCGCCCGGAACGATATTTCCCATCCGCCAGCTTCGACACAACTCCCTCAACGCCGTGCTTGCACGCCTCGCGGAACATCTCGCGGCCTTGGGCGCGAATGTCCTTGCTGTAGCGAATCGCGCTGTGGTCATCTGCATCCTTAATCAGGCCTTCCAGAATCTCCTTGCGCCGCATCAGCGGAAGTCCGCGTAAATTGTGCCCATCCAGATGGAGCAGATCAAACACAAAGTATGTGATCCGCTCCTGTTTGCCTTCTTCAAACGCAGCCTGCAATTCGGCAAAGCTCGTTCGCCCGTTTTCGTCGAGCACCACCGCTTCTCCGTCCAGAACAGCATTTTTCACCGGCAAAGCCGTGGCTGCGCGCGCAACCTCCGGCATGCGATGCGTCCAGTCCAGCCCATTTCGCGAGTAAAGCGTCGCCTTGCGTCCGCTCTTGTGCTCGATTACATGCGCCTGAATCCTGTATCCATCCAGCTTCAGTTCATGCAGCCAACTGTCTCCCTCGGGAGGCGCGCTCACCTCAGTCGCAAGCTGCGGAGGTAGATAATCCGGCATTGTCTCGCGGGGCGCGTCTTTCAAGACTGCTGATCTATCCGGCGCGCTTGGCGGATCGTTGGCAATCGTTCCTTTCCCTGGCTTCGGATCATCCGCCTGCTTCCGCCGCAGCACCAGCCGCGACCGGTTCGGCCCTCTGGTCACCGCATGTGATTCCCACACATGGTCCGCTGCCTTCGCAATCTCATCCATCGTGCGCCCGGTAATCGCGCTGTTCGGAGCCTCTTCCGTAATCGGCTCCGCATCTGCGCTGCGCGCGTATTCATCGCGTTCCTTGATCAGCAGCCAGTTCGGCTTGCCTTCGCGCGCAAACTTTCCTCCCATGCGCACCAGCGCCCACTTCCCTTTTAGCTTCTTGCCGTGCAGCGTGAACTTCAGACTCCCCTTCTTCAGTCCTTCATCCACATCGACAAGCGGCTCCCATGTTCCCTCGTCCCACACCATCACCGTGCCGCCGCCGTATTGCCCTTTGGGAATCGTGCCTTCAAAGCCGCCGTAGCTGATGGGATGGTCCTCCACCTCCACCGCCAGCCGCTTGTCGCCGGGATAATAGCTGGGACCTTTCGCCACTGCCCAGCTCTTCAGAACTCCGCGCCACCCAAGCCGAAAGTCATAGTGCAGCCGAGTCGCTGCGTGCTTCTGAATCACAAACGGAAGCTCATTTGCGTTCTGCGTGTGCTTGCTGTCGCTTTCCTCGCCGCTTGGCTCAGCGGTCATGGCAAAATCGCGCATGGCGCGATAGCGCTCAAGCTGCCTGTCCACTTCCTTTGCCGCGCTCTTCGTCGACTTTCCCGGAGCCATTCGCGCTTCCTCTGCTCAAAAGTGACGCAATCTTCGCTCCTCAGTCGGGATCTCCGTTGGCCTTACCGACTCCCGCTCCAACGACCTGCTGACCAGATCACGCGAGCCTAGACCCACAGCCAGCGCCAGCGCCAGCACAATGCCGCCGAACAGAATTCCGAATGCCAGGTCCACAATCTCGCCGCCAATGCGAAGATGATCCAGAACCATCGCCGCCGTCAGCACCAGCACCAGCCACTTTACCCCCAATGCCAGCAACCGCGCATACTGCAGGTTAAGATTCACCGCTGTAATCAGCACGCTGCGCGACAGAAAGCGCGCCAGCACGTTGCCCGCAAAAAGTAGAACCGCAGCGCCGATCAAATGTGGCACATAGGCAAAGATATATTCGGCAACCTCCGGCTCTGCAGACGACGCCTCGAACGCTGACAAACCAACCAGCACGCCGAGAACTACGACCCCCCAGAACACCAGTCGCGTTGCCAGAAAAGTCGGCGTGTATTCAGGCGACAGTTCCGCAATCGATCCGCTGCTCCGCCCTACGCGCTCATCAAATTTCATCGCAATCAGAATGCGCTTCACCAGCGCTGCAAACAGCCATGCCAGAGCCAGAAACACCAGCAGCGCGACAATGAACGCCAGAATCCCCGGCAATAGCTGTGCTACCTTCGTCGTCACCCGCCCCATCGAGTCGTGGAGCGCTTGTTCTATGTGGTTCCACATCGCATTCTCCTCCTTGCAGCACTAACTCGCGCGCTCTGGCCATCTCCAGCGCGAAACAAAATAGGGTTTCTGCTCTTCATACGCCCGTGCCAGCTGCTCCACTCTCCGGTCGGCATCTTCTACCGTAGCGCTGCCGACCTCTTGTGTATATGACCCTACCCAGCCTAAATAGAGCGGAGTCAGAGCTCCCAGCACGTGCGTCCGGCTCATCCGCCGCATGCGGTGCGCCAGAGCAAAGTCATAAACAATCCGCGCCCACAACGCATCCGGCATCCTGAACTGCTCCACCTCCAGCCGCGCCAGCCGCCACAGCTCCAGCATCGTCGCCGGAGGCATCACCAGCCGCCATATTTCCTCCAGATTGCGCGACCCCAGCACAAACGACTCCACCATTGGTTTCGCGTCCACCGGCTCCCTATCGCTTTGTGGAAAATGCACGCTCCCGTAGCAGGGTACCGGCTGCGATCCGCGCACTCTCTGCCAATATGCCGCATTCGTCTCCGCTTGCTGAAACAGCGACCCGGCAAGCTCCGTCAGCACCGCGCTCAGATCCAGTCCGTCCGTCTGCGCCTCGTGATGAATATCCACCGCCGCCTGGCTGACCCGTCCACCGCTCATCGCAACCTCATTCGCAGGCCACAGCAGCGGTGTTTCGCTCTGCCCGCTTACCGTTCCGCTCTCTGTGAGCTTTACCGACGCACTCGCACCTGCGCAATAGTCAAACGCCACAGGAGAGCGCACTCGCTTTCCATAAAGCGCGCGGGACAGTGGTGCAAGCATGCTTTTGTTGATCAGCCCATCGTACTTCCCCTGCGCATACAGCGGCATCACCAGATCGCTCTTACCCTCGAGCACCGGTTCTGTCAAAAGCTGCAATGCCTCGGGTTCCAGAGCCGCCAGATCGTTGTGCATCACAATGCATGCCCGCGCCTGCCATGCAGTCGCCAGCTCCAGCACGCTCCTTTGCGCTGCCGCAACATCCAGCCAGAACGCGAGCGAGGCCTTGTTCTCGGGCATGGGGTAGGCTGCAAGCTGGACCCCGTCCGTCGAAGCGGCCGTTGGTTCTGCTTCCGCAGATCCCGCGTATGCCACCACGGCCTTGGCTGCAATCCCTTTGAGCCCCGCAGCAGCCTTCGCGCGCAGCTCTTCCGCATCAGCCGGGCCTGTAATGCCGATCACCAGATCAACCGGACCGGATTCTTCGATCCGCTTTTGCAACGTTGCTGGAAGCTCTATCGCCGCCATCGAACCTCGTTAGTTCTCATGCTCGCCGCCTGCATCCGCAGTTGGCGTCTGCAATTCAAGCCACAGAAACCCATACGGTCCCAGCGTCAACGGGTAAAATCCCGCATCAATTTTCGGAAACTCCACATACCCCAGCATCTCCACCGGCACCAGTCCCTCGAATCCTGAGAGATCCAGCTGCACCGGCTGCCACACCCGTGATAGGTTCGCCACACACAACACTTGCTCGCCGGCATACTCGCGTAGATACGCCAGGATCTTCTTGTTCGACGGCTCCAGAAACCGCAGCGTGCCGCGCCCAAACACCTGAAACAGCTTGCGCAGCGCAATCATGTTCCGCATCCAGTTCAACAGCGACGAGGGATCGGCATCCTGCGCTTCCACATTGATCGCCTCATATCCGTAAATCGCGTCCATGATCACCGGGCTGTACAGCCGCGCCGGGTTCGATCGCGAAAACCCCCCATTCCTGTCCCCCGACCACTGCATCGGCGTGCGCACACCGTTTCTGTCGCCCAGGTAAATGTTATCGCCCATGCCAATCTCGTCTCCGTAATACAAAATCGGAGTGCCCGGAAACGAGAACAGCAGGCTGTTCAGCAACTCAATGCGGTCACGATTGTTCTCCATCAGCGGAGCCAGCCTTCTGCGGATGCCTACATTGATCCTCATCCGCGGATCGCCGCTGTACGCCAGATACATATAATCGCGCTCATCACCCGACACCATCTCCAGCGTCAGCTCATCGTGGTTGCGCAGAAACAATCCCCACTGGCATCGCTCAGGGATCTCCGGCGTCTGCGCCATGATGTCCGTAATTGGCAACCGGTCTTCCTGGCTCAGCGCCATGTAGATGCGCGGCATCAGCGGAAAATGAAACGCCATATGGCACTCATCCGCATCGCCGAAGTACGGGCGCACATTCGCCGGAGGCTGGTTCGCCTCTGCCAGGATCATCCGGTTCGCATAGCCATCATCAATCGCCGCGCGCATCGCCTTGATCACTGTATGCGTCTCCGCCAGATTCTCGCAGTTCGTCCCGTCGCGCTCCACAAGGTATGGAACCGCATCCAGCCGTAGCGCATCGACGCCCATATCCAGCCAGAAGCGCAGGACCTTCAGCACTTCTTCAAGCACTCTCGGATTATCGAAGTTCAGGTCCGGCTGATGCGAAAAGAATCTGTGCCAGTAATAAGCGTGCGCCACCGGGTCCCATGACCAGTTCGACTTCTCTGTATCCGTAAAGATAATGCGCGCGTCTTTGTACCGCTGGTCGGTGTCGCTCCACACATAAAAGTCGCGCTCCGGCGACCCCGGCGGCGCATTTCTCGCTGCCTGAAACCACGGATGCTGGTCCGACGTGTGGTTCACGACCAGTTCGATCATCACCTGCAGCCCGCGTTCATGTGCTACATTCAGAAATTCGCGGAAATCCTTGAGCGTCCCGTAGTTCGGATGCACGTTCATGTAATCGGAAATGTCGTATCCGTCATCGCGCAGCGGCGATGGGAAAAACGGTAGCAGCCAGATGCACGTCGCGCCCAGGTCCACAATGTAGTTCAGCTTCTGCATCAGGCCCTGGAAATCGCCGATCCCGTCGTTGTTGCTGTCGCAAAACGCCTTCACGTGCAACTCGTACAATACTGCGTCCTTGTACCACAGCGGATCCGTCGCATTCCCTGCCCGCTTCACCCGCAGCGCCTCGCCGGTTGCCATCATTCGCCTTCCCAGTTCGAGAACAGGTTGTTCCACGCCTCCGCCAGCGTCGGATGCGCCAGCGTCGCATCCCGCAGCGCCGTATATTTCAGCCCACCCATCATCGCGATCTGGATTTGCGACATCATCTCGCCGCCTTCAATCCCCAGCACCGCTGCCCCCAGAATCTCGCCTGTCTCCGCATCAACAACCACTTTTATCAGCCCGCGCGTCTCGTCCGTTTCCAGCGCCCGCGCAACATAACTCATCGGCATCTTGGCCACGCGAATCTTCCTGCCGCGCTTGCGCGCCTCGGTCTCAGTCATTCCCACGCGCCCCAGTTGCGGATCGAAAAACACCGTATACGGCACAAACCTTCCCCGCGTCGTTCTGCTCCCGCCGTCCAGCAGGTTCGTCTTCACAATACGGTAATCGTCGTAGGAAATATGTGTGAATGCCGGTCCGCCCTTCACATCGCCCAGCGCAAACACCCCGTCCACCGTCGTCTCAAGAAACTCATTTACCTGCACGTGACCACGCTCATCGGTCGCAATCCCCACCGCCTCCAGATTCAGCCTGTCCGTATTCGGCGCGCGCCCTGCCGCCACCAGCAGATGCGACCCCTTCACGATTCGCGTCCCGCCATTCATCTCCACTTCCAGCTCAACCTGCCCCGGCGACCCCGATGCCTTCACCGTCTTCGCCTTCAGCAGCACTTCAATGCCATCTTCCTCCAGAATCTTCTGTACTTCCTCGGCAACATCGGCGTCCTCATGGTCGAGCAGTTGAGCTCCAAGATGAATCACCGTCACACTGCTCCCGAACCTTCGAAACATCTGCCCGAATTCCAGCCCGATATACCCTCCGCCAAGTACCAGCAGATGCTCCGGTACCTCGCCCAGCTCCATCACAGACACATTGTCTAGAAACGGCACACCCGCAATTCCCTCAATCGCAGGAGTCGCCGCTCGCAGCCCCGTATTGATAAAGATCCACTCTGCCTGGAGCGTCCTCCCGTTCACCGCGACCGTCTTCGGCCCTGCAAAACGGCCCTCCCCGCAGATCAGCTCCACATTTTTTGCGCCCGCCACTCTTTTCTCGTTCCCTGACCGGAAGCTTTCCACAATCGCGCGCTTCCGTTCCCGCACCCGCGTCATATCCATGGTGATCGGGCCCGTCCTCACTCCGTAGTCCGCGCCTCGTCGCGCCAGATACGCCACACGCGCGCTTGCAACCATGGTTTTTGTAGGTGTGCAGCCTTCGTTCACGCACGTCCCGCCGACGTGCTTGCTCTCAATTAGCGCGGTTTTCTTCCCCGCCCGAGAAAGCGCAACGGCTAGAGGAGTTCCCGCCTGCCCCGATCCAAGGATGATCGCGTCCAGCTGTTCAGTCATCATTTTGCTTTAGAAGCGCGAAACGAGAAACAAGCCGCCTGCAACGGCAATCAGGTCTTCGCACAGCGCCACCGGAAGATCAGGCAGCCTTCCCGGCCGTGTCGCCGCCCTGCGCGCATAATACCCGCCATAGGTTCCGGCCACGGCGCCCAGCACTCCCAGCACAAGCCCCGCAATTACCGAATCCTTCCCCGTGCTCGCCAGCGCGCTCCCGCATAGCGCACCCATCAGGATTCGCCAGATCAGCGACGGTGCCTGCGTCCGGGGAGGAATCTTCGATGTCTTGTCCGCCCCAAGCTCTCCTACCGCGAACAGTGAAAACACAATCACGGCTACCGAAGTCCCCAGATACGACAGGTGCAGCCCCGTCAGATTCAGCCATCCCAGTTCGGCGCCCCAGCATATCAGCGCCGGTCCCGTAAACGACCGCAGCCCGCAAACCACCCCGATCAGGAACGCCAGCAAAAGCACCGTCGAAACAGCCATCGTCAGCCCTCCATCTCTAAAAGAAGCTTCCCCGTGGTCTTTCTGGCTTCAAGTTCGCGATGTGCCTGTGCCGCCTCGGCCAGAGGATAACTATACTCCATGCGCACTTTCAGCCGGCCCGTCTTCACCGCATCCAGAATCTTGCCCGCGCGCCATTCCAGTTCCGCGCGCGTCGCCGTGTAATCCTTCAGCGTCGGCCTGGTCACATACAGCGACCCCATCTTCGACAGCTCGATCAAATCGAACGGAGGCACCGCTCCGCTCGACCCTCCAAACAGAGCCATCATCCCTCGTGGCCGCAAGCACCGCAGCGATTTCTCAAACGTCGTTTTCCCTACCGAGTCATACACCACATCCACGCCGCGACCGCCCGTCAGCCGCTTCGTCTCCGCTTCAAAATCCGCCTCGGTATACCGAATCACCGCCGCCGCTCCGGCTTCGCGTGCCAGCTTTTCCTTCTCTTCAGTCGAAACTGTGGCAATTACACGCGCGCCCATTTGCGACGCCATCTGCGTCAGCAGCAGACCCACTCCGCCCGCCGCTGCATGCACCAGCGCCGTATCTCCGACCTTCAGCGCATATGTCGAATACACCAGGTAATGCGCCGTCATTCCCTGCAGCATCACTGCTGCTGCCAGACGCAGGTCCATCCTCCCCGGAACCCTCACCAGCTTTTCCGCCGGAACCACTGCATATTCCGCGTAGCTGCCCAGCACATTGCACCAGGCCACCCTGTCGCCGGGCTTGAAATCCGTCACGCCTGCGCCCGGGATCCCAGGCACGTGTGACGTTCTCGTGTCGGGATGGTCGCCAACCTGCTCCACCACGCCCGCGCCTTCCTGCCCGTCGATAAACGGAAGGGCCGCCTTATAGCGGCCCTCGCGGTAATACACGTCGATAAAATTCACGCCTGAAGCGCGCACTTTTACCAGTGCCTCGCCCGCCTTTGGCTCCGGAATCGGCACATCCGAGACCGTCATCACCTCAGGCCCGCCGGTCTGTCGAATCAGGATGGCTTTCATATCAGGAAAGCGCTACTTGAAAATTGATTTGTCGATTAGTCCTGCAGCAGGCTTGCTTCACCCGAAGCGCGCAGACGCACCAGCCGGTCAATCGTGTATGGAGCGCGTTGCGTCGACGTGTGGTAATGCCGCACCTGCAGCTCGCCCAGCAACCCGATCGCCAGCAGTTGGATGCCGCCCAGAATCAGCACGCCCGCAATCACAAACAGCGGCCCATGTTCATCCATCACATGCTGATGCGTGAGCACCTTCAGCGCAGCCAGAAACACCGAGATCCCACCGCCGCCCAGAATACCCAGCGCGCCGAACAGCCCGAAGAAGTGCAGCGGACGCGTCATGTACTTCAGCAGGAACCGGATCGTCAGCAGATCGAAGAACACGCGGAACGTCCGTCCGATCCCATAGTGCGATCTTCCCCGTTCGCGGTTCACATTCTTGATCGGAATCTCGCAGATGCTCGCCCCGTACCACGCCGCCAGCGCCGGAATGAACCGGTGCATCTCACCATATAGCGGAATGTTGTGGATCACCTCGCGCCGGTACGCCTTGAACGTCGTCCCGAAGTCGTGAATGTCCACGCCCGAAAGTTTCGCCATCAGCCAGTTCGCGCAGCGCGAAGGAATCCTCCGCATCACAAAGTTGTCGATGCGCTCCTTACGCCATCCGCTCACTACGTCGTAGCCTTCTTCCAGCTTTTCGATGAAGTTCGGAATCTCGCGTGGATCGTGCTGCAGGTCGCCGTCCATCGCCAGAATGTAATCGCCCTGCGAATGGTCAAACCCAGCCGCCAGCGCCGACGTCTGTCCGAAGTTCCGCCGCAGCTTCACCACCAGCACGCGGCTGTCCACCGCCGCAATCTCTTCCAGCAGCTTGTAAGTGCGGTCATTCGATCCGTCGTCCACCAGAACCAGTTCGAAGCTATCGCCAACCTGCTCCATGACCGCCTTCAGGCGGTCATACATCACGGTCACGTTCTCTTCTTCGTTATGGAAAGGGACAACAATAGAATACTTCGGCATCGTTTTATTATAGACTTTCACGCCGGCCCGGCTGGCATTTTTCGGCCTCATCCGGCCAATTTCAGACCCATTAACGGCCTTGCAGACCCACACCTGCAAACCTTGGAAACCAGCAAATTAGGCAAATAAATCGGGGCCGGGCCTCCACGTGCCGTCGGCTGTTCCATAAGGACTGGCGACCACGACGGTGTAGCCGTCCGGGTCGCGCATCCAGCACTCCCAATGGTTGGGGCCGCCGTCGTCATTATCGGGAGGGTTGCGATGGCGGGGTAGCACGATCTCAACGCCCATTTCGGCGGCGCGTTGCATGACCGCGTCGAAGTCCTCCACCTCGAACCAAAGCAGCACACCATTGCCATAGGGCCTGTCGGCGCGATTGCCGATAGGGCCGTGATGGTGCTCGACTTCAAAGCTGTGCAATTGCAGGATGAGCGAGCCGTCCCTCACCAGTTGCTCATATTGCCTGCCGCCATGAGCTCCTCTGCAGCCAAGCAGGCGCTGATACCACCGGCTGCTGGCTTCGACATCCGTGACGCAGATGAGAGGCTGGGGGCGCATGGCTACTAGCCTAGCAGAGGCTGTTTTCGCAAAGCAGAATAGGCGACCTCCGCCCACTTTCAGGCCTCCTTAACCGCTTTTCAGCCAAAATCTGCTGACTTTGCCGCCCCAACGGAATCAAAATTAAGTATGGACGCCACCCTAAGCCTTAATGATCAGAGCATCGCAATGCTCGTCGACCGTTTCTACGCCCGCGTCCGCGAGGACGACCTGCTCGGCCCCGTCTTCAATGGCGTCATCGGCGATAACTGGCCCCAACACCTTGCCACGCTCACTGATTTCTGGACTTCCGTCCTGCTCGCCTCCGGCCGCTACAAAGGCAACCCCATGATGGCCCACCTGCCCATCCCACAAATGAACCAGCAGCACTTCGCCCGTTGGATCGAGCTCTGGGGCGAAATAACTTCTGATATCTTCGGCCCGGAGATCTCTGCCGTCCTGGTTGCAAGAGCGTCTTTCATAGGCGAGCGGCTCGTCGAGGTGTCCACCCGTGTCCGCGAGGCGCAAGCTTCTGCCTGATGATCTCTCCAGCAAAAACAAAAACGGCCTCCATTTCGGAGGCCGCTCTGTTTCTGCAACGCGTATCTACTTCTTGACCTCTTCCAGCGCCAGCGTTCGCTGCACGGTGCTGTGTTTCCGGCTATACGTGAAATAGATAATCAACCCCAGGATCAGCCAGCTCCCAAAACCAATCCACGCCGGAGCATCCAGCGAAACCATCAGCGCAACGGACACAATCATGCCGCAGATCGGCACCAGCGGAACCCACGGCGTCCGGAAGGGGCGCGGAACATCAGGCCGCTTCACGCGCATAATCCAGGTTCCCAGGCACACAATCGTAAACGCCAGCAGAGTGCCCAGGCTCACCAGTTCCCCAAGCAGCCCAATTGGCAAAAATGCGGCCAGCAACGCGGCAAACGCTCCCACAACAATGGAAGTAATATACGGCGTGCAGAAACGGGGATGAAGCTTTCCCGCCCATTTCCATACCAGCCCGTCGTGCGACATCGTGTACAGCACGCGCGACTGCCCCAGCAGCATCACCAGCATCACCGATGCCAACCCGGCAATCGCTCCAAAATCGATCAGGATCACGCCCCAGCTTGCGCCGATTGCCGCTGCCCCATCTGCCACCGGAGCCGCCACGTTAAGCGTGCTGTACGGCTTCAACCCGGTCAGCAGTCCGGAAACAATGATGTAAAGAACGGTGCAGATAACCAGCGATCCCAGAATCCCGATCGGCATGTCCCTCTGCGGATTCTTCGCCTCCTGCGCCGCTGTCGACACTGCATCGAAGCCGATATAGGAAAAGAACACCACGCCCGCGCCGCGCATGATGCCCGACCACCCGAAGTGCCCGAAATGACCGTTGTTCTTCGGAATGAACGGATGCCAGTTGGCCATCATCTGCGACCAGTGGCCGAAGGCGAATGCCGTTGCCAGGCCCACAAAGATCAAAACCACTGAGACTTTGATCATCACCGCCGCACTCGTAAAATTCGCCGACTCGCGCACTCCGATCACAAGAATCGTCGTAATCACGACAATCGCCGCCATGGCGAAAATGTCCACACGCGCCGCGACTGCATGGCCAAACAAGTGAAACGTTACCGCCGGCGTCGGATTAAATGGCAGCTTGATTCCAAAGAAATTCGTCAGGCTGGTTACAAACCCGCTCCACCCTACCGCAACCGTCGCTGCGCCGAATGCATATTCCAGCACCAGCGCCCATCCGATAATCCATGCGACCAGTTCGCCCATCGTCGCGTACCCGTAGGTATACGCGCTGCCCGCAATCGGAATCATCGAGGCAAACTCGGCATAGCAAAGCCCCGCAAAAATGCACCCAATTCCGGCAATGACGAACGAAAGCACAATCGCCGGCCCGGCAAACTGCGCCGCTGCTGTGCCCGTCAGTACAAAAATTCCCGCGCCGATAATCGCGCCGATGCCGAGCGTGGTCAGGTTCACCGGCCCGAGCGCGCGCTTCAGTGAATGCTCATGCGTCTCGCCGGCCTCCTTCATGATCGTGCTGAGCGGCTTCGTCGCAAAAAGCTTGCTGGCCATGTTTCTTTCCTCTCCAATTCTGTCGCGGGTCTGTTCGTTCTCCTGCTTTGGCTGCCTCGCGCAGCTCGGCTATTCGATCGACTCAGGCACTCCCGTGAATCACTTCTTTTGCGGCCGTCCGTCTTGCCTGCCTTCGCCACAGCGCGTACACAGGCACGCCTAGCAGCACCAGAAACAATCCCGGCCATGTGTACTGCGGCTTGTATCGCAGTAGAACGATGCAAATCCACGCCGCCATCAAAATATAGGCGGCAGGCAGCACCGGATATCCTATCGCCTTATAAGGACGTTGTGCACCCGGTTCCTTCACCCGCAGCACAAAAAGTCCGCCGATCGTCAGGATGTAGAACACCAGCGCGGCAAACATTGTGTAATCCAGCAGTTGGCTGTATGACCCGGAAAGGCACAGAAAGCACGTCCACACCGCCTGCACGATCAGCGAAGCCACCGGCGTCTTGTAGCGCGGATGCAGCCTTCCCGCAGCCTTGAAGAACAGCCCATCCCGGCTCATCGCGTAGTACACCCGTGCACCTGCCAGCGTCATCCCGTTCACGCAGCCGAAGGTCGAAATCAGGATCGCCGCCGCCATCAGATCCGCGCCGCGAGTCGAAAAAATCTGCTGCAGCACCGCCGTCGCCACGCGATCCTCGCTCGCGTACTGGATTCCCCGCGCAAACGCCGTCGCTCCATGCGGATCGCCGTGCATTGGCAAAGCCATGAGGTAAACAAAATTGCACAGAATATACAGCGTCAGCACCATCCCCGTGCCCAGCGCCAGCGACAACGGCAGATTCCGCTTCGGATTCCGAACCTCGCCCGCCGTAAACGTCACGTTGTTCCACGCATCGGCAGAGAACAGCGATCCCGTCTGCACCACCGCCACAATCGTGAACACGCCGACCATCGCAATCGGCCCGCCCATGCCTACCTGCACCGCATGGAGCGTATGGAGCCCAGCGCCTTTCCAGAAATTGGCTCCCCCTGAACCAAATCCGAAGTTCGCGGCAATCGCCGCATGGTCGCGTCCCACCAGCACGCCCAGCGCAACCAACCCCACCAGCGCTGCCACTTTCGCCGTCGTGAAAATGTTTTGCACTACTGCGCCCGATTTCAGGCCGAAAATGTTCACCACCGCCAGCACGGCAATTACAATCACGCCCGCCAGGTTGGACGTATTCAGCCCGATTTCCATGTTCCCCAGCACCATCGGCCCCACGCGCCACGCCGGAACATGCCCGATGTGCCACAGCCAGTGCGATGCCGACACGCTCGGGTAAAACACTCCCAGAAACTTCCCGAACGCCACCGCTACCGCTGCCATCGTTCCCGTCTGGATGACAAGAAACAGCGTCCATCCATAAAGAAAGCCCCACATGGGGCCGAGCGCTTCTCTCAGATATACATATTGTCCGCCGGCCTTCGGCATCATCGCAGCCAGCTCGCCATAGCTCAGCGCGCCGATCATCGTCATCGCCGCCGTTACCAGCCACGCCGCAATCAGCAGCGCCGGAGAGCCCACGCTCCGGCTGATATCCGCAGGAACAATAAAGATGCCCGACCCGATCATCGACCCGGCCACAATGGCCGTCGCGCTGAATAGGCCAAGGCCCTGCACCAGATGTGCCGATGTTGAAGATTCGCTGCGGGTGGACACGTGTAACTGCTTTTTTACCGGAAAATGAATGCGAACGCCATATCTTTCTAACCCGCCCGGTGTAGCGATGGCGCGCCTTCACCCCTCGTTTCGCGAACGATCGCGAATCACGCGTCTTTTCATGCCCTTAAACTCGCCTGTCTGCCAGCTCACTTCCCGATTGACTTCCACAGGCTGCCCCGATAGCATTCGTTCGCCACTGTTGGATATCTAGCCCAGCCAGTTCTCTTTTCCCTGGACTCTCATCGTCGTCAGGCCCCGCGCGTATCTTCCCCCTGAATGCGCACCCATCACTGCAAAAGGAGATTCGTGATGAAACCTGTAAAGTGGTTTCTCGCAAGTACATTTGCTGGTGTTTTGCTCAGCCTTTCACCTCTAACCTTGGCTCAGGCCCATGTCTATACCCCGCGGTCCAGCATGTCCCAGCCGCGCAACGAAAACGGCGACGTCATGGCTCGCACAACCTTGCGCATCCTCGCACCTTCCGCCACGCAGCTGCATTTTGGTTCCCAGGCTGCGCAGCCGCAGGAACTTCCTCCCTTCGCCGGCTACTTCTATGAAACCCCGGCTTCCATCGCCTGCCTCTACAAGCTCGTCGAAGTCACCGTCAGTGGCTGCAACCCTAACGTCACCACAGCCAACCCGACTGGCGGAAGAAACGCTATCGCTCTCGTCGATGCCTTTGACGACCCCACCGCTGCATCCGATCTTGCAACCTTCAGCAGCCAGTTCGGCCTCCCTGCAGCAGACTTCACCGTGGTCTACGCGCAAGGCTCCGAGCCCGGCCAGGACCCCACAGGTGGATGGGAGATTGAAGAATCCCTCGACATCGAGTGGGCCCATGCTATGGCTCCGGAAGCAAAAATCTTTCTCGTCGAAGCAAAGAACAACAGCTTCACTAATCTCTTCGGCGCTGTGGTTGTGGCCAGCAACCTGGTCGCCGCGAATGGCGGTGGTGAAGTCTCCATGAGCTGGGGCGGCGGCGAGTTCGCGAGTGAAACGTTGTACGATGCGTTCTTCACAACCCCCAAAGTTGTCTATTTCGCTTCCGCCGGAGATTCTCCCGGCACGATCTACCCCAGCGTCTCGCCAGAAGTCGTCTCCGCCGGAGGAACCACCATCTCCCGCAATTCAACAACTGGCAGCTTTCTTATGGAAAGCTCATGGCAGGATGCAGGCGGTGGCCCCAGCCTGGTCGAGCCGCGTCCGTCATTCCAGAACGACGTGAAGAGTGTTGTTGGAGCCGCCCGCGGAACACCCGATCTCTCCTTTGACGCCAATCCCAACACTGGTGTCTGGGTCTTCGACAGCAACGCTGTTCTCGGTGTCGGGTGGTACATCGTCGGAGGCACCAGCGTCTCGTCTCCGTCTCTCGCCGGAATCGTCAACGCAGCCAACAGCTTCCTTACCAGCAGTCCGGCGGAAAATGCTCTCCTCTACAGCGACAAGCCAAAGGACTTTAACGACATCACCTACGGCAACTGCGGACTGTACATCAGTGACCTGGCCGACAACGGATACGATCTCTGCACAGGCCTGGGCGCGGTGAAAACGCTGAAAGGAAAGTAGCCCTGTCTCTGCTTCATTCAAGGCCACTCTGTTTCTCGGCAGGGTGGCCTTTGTTCTTTGTACCCGTTCAGCCTACTTCTGCTGCGCTGCTGCAGCCTGCTGCATGTACACATCCACGTTGTCTTTGTCCACAAGTGCCGTACCCGTATCGACGAATACCGGGTACGGCGAGAAGGTGTTCACCTCATAATCCAGCCGAATCGGATTTGGCGGATAGTGGTACATCTCGTCCAGCAACTTCAGCCCGAAGAACGCCATCGTGTACGGCTTCTGTGAAATGGTGCTGTCGATCACTCCCTGTTTGATGAAGTCCAGCACCTCCGGATCAACGTCCATCGCCACTACCAGCCGGTCCTTGACGTTGCCCCGGCTCAACACTTCGCCCACTGCCTTGCACGACGAGGCCTCCAGGCAGATAAACGCGTCTATCTTGTTCGCGCCTTGCAGCGGTGCCAGCCGCTGTGTCGCGTCAAACGCAACGTTCGAGTCGCCCTTGATGTCTACAATCTGTGCCGTCTTGATCGCCGGATGGCTCGAGAAAATTTCTTCATAGCCGTTCAAGCGTTCATCCAGGTTCGGCTGGCCTGAAATCGTAAAGAACACAATGTTGCCTTTGCCGTTCAGCTTGTCAACCACGCGCTGCCCGCCCAGGTGTCCGGCCTCGCGGTTGTTCGTGCCGATAAAAAAGATCCGGTGGCTGTGCGGCGCATCCGAGTCGAACGTAATTACCGGAATCCCCGCGTCGATCGCCTTGTTGATCTCCGGTTGGAGCACCGTAGGGTCGGCAACTGAAATCAGAATCCCGTTCGGCTTCGCCCGTACCGCATCCTCGAGCGCCTGTAGCTCAGCCTGCGCGTCGAAATTCTTGGGTCCGGCAATCACCGCCTTCACGCCATACTGCCGGGCTGCACTGTTGAACCCTGTAATAGCGGTTTGCCAATACGACAAATCCAGGTTGTTCGAGACCATGTAGTATGTCTCAGAATAGGAGTGCCGCTGGCAACCATTAAGGACACACATTGCCATCGGAACGGCAAGCAGGAGTGCGAATTGCCTTGTGCGCATAAAAAACCTCCCGTGTCTGAATTCACACGAGACAGCCTGAATTGCGCCCGCCACAGCGAAGCGCCTGAATAGCCAGGCGTTCGTGTGTGCGCGGATTTTACTCCCTTCAAGCTAGGTTTGGCCCGCAGGCAGACGGTGGCCACTCAAGTCGCTTTCGCTTGAATGAAACAGAAATTTTCTTGAAAGCAGCTAGGCGTCTCGCCTGATAATCCCCAGACTGCGAAGAAACTCCACCGCCAGAATCGCGGGTTTGCTTCCCCGCATGAAGATCGCCGAAATCACCGCCACCGAATCTGCCCCCGCATCCAGAACCTGCACGCCATTCACTGCCGTAATACCGCCAATCGCAACCAGCGGCTTGCACGTCATCGCACGGGCCATACGCACTCCATCCAGCCCCACTACCGGATCAGGATTCTCCTTCGTCGCCGTCGCAAACACCGGCCCGATTGCAATGTAGTCCACCCGCTTCGCATCCGCTGCGCGCAACTGAGCTTCATTATGCGTCGAAATCCCAACAATGCTCTCCGGTCCCACAATCCTCCGCGCCTCCGCCGGATTCGCATCCGTCTGCCCCACATGCACGCCGTCAAAACCGGCCTCGACCGCCAGCTCCGGCCAGTCATTCAGGATCAGTAGCATCCTCTCATCGGCAGCCTCGCGCATCGCTCGCGCATCAACCAGAATCCCCGCCTCACTCCCCGTCTTGTTCCGGTATTGCAGAATCCCGACACCTGCCTCAGCCAGATCCCCGACCAGCCGCCGCAAAAAATCGGCACGCTCCGGCACATCCGCCAGAAACGCCGCATCCAGAATCGGATAGAGCGCAGGAAAGCTTCCGTTCCAAACCATCTCTTATGCTTCGTCCGCCGAAGCCCCATACACTCCCGGAACAGGAATGTTATTCAGCCGCAGATAGACCCCAAGCTGCGCGCGATGATGAATCTGATGATTCATCACCACCATACGATATGCGCTATAACGGCTCTGTTCCATCATCACTTTCCCGCCGAACTTCAACTGCCAGCGCGTCTCCCAGCCATCATCCGGTGTCGCCGTCAGTGCCCCGCGCGCCTGCTCCAGTTGAGAATCGAAATTCGCAACGATCGCCTCGCGCGTCTTCCCCATCCATGCGGTCTTCTGCGCAGCCATGGCCTCCATGGATACAATCCGCTCTGCCTTCGTCAGCACACTCATGGCGCGGTCCGGGAAACCCGAGATATGCCACGCCAGCCGTCCCATCTCCATCGACTTCTCATGGGGCTTCCACGCCAGCCGGTCGTCGGGAACCAGCAGAAGAAACTTGCGCGTATTCGCAAACTCGCGCTCAAACTCCGGCAGCAGCATCTCCGCAACGCTCATAACATCTCCTGTACTACCACCAGCATACTGCCTTCAATCGACACGCCGTAGCGCGTCCCGCTATCATCACCGCATCATGGCCGGACAAACAGTCTTCATCAATGAACTCGAGCGCGCACTTATGGGAGACAGCGCCTATACGCCACCCTCCCACATCCTCGAAGGCATCAGCGACTCGCTCGCGCATAAGACAATCCCCGGAGCTCCGCACACCATCTATGCCGAGCTCTGGCACATTACCTTCTGGCAGCAGATCACCATCGACTGGGTCTGCGGCATCGAAACACCTTGCCCCGAGCATGCCTCGCTCGGTTTCCCGTCGCAGGAAGACATCAACAACGAAAGCTGGCCGCAGCTCCGTGCGCGCTTCTTCGACACGAATCAGGAAGCTGGAGCCGTCGCCTCGGACATAACGCGCCTCGATCAGCTCGTTCGCTGCCCATCGCCTGCCGGGCAACCACCCCGAACCATGTCTGTCCGCGAACAGCTCGAAAGCCTCGCCGCCCACAATGCCTACCACTTCGGACGCATCGTACTTCTTCGCCAACTCAACGGCTCATGGCCACCCGCCTCCGGCGGATTCACCTGGTAAAGCAAACAGCCGCGAAAATTTTCGCGGCTGTTTTTCTAACCCCTAATCCCTATTGGCTGTTGGCTGCCTGACACTTCTTAGCTGATCGCTTTACCAGCTATCCGCTTCTCAGCTGTCTTTCTTCTGCTTTTCGAAGAACCGCTCCATAAACTTGGTGTCGAACTTCCCGGCGATAAAGTCTTCGTCTTCGAAAATCTTCTGGTGCAGCGGAATCGTCGTATGGATTCCCTGCACAATAAACATCTCCAGCGCTCGACGCATCCGCGCCATTGCCTCTTCGCGGTCCTTGCCGTGCACAATCAGCTTCGCAATCAGCGAATCGTAATACGGAGGCACCACTCCCTCCGCATACTGCGCCGTATCCACGCGCACGCCATTGCCGCCCGGTACATTGAACGCCGTAATCTTCCCCGCCGAAGGCGTAAATTTCTCCGGATGCTCGGCATTGATTCTGCACTCAATCGCATGTCCGCGAATCGGCGGCTGCTCCGGCACAATCGACGCGAGCTTCTCGCCGCACGCAATCCGTAGCTGCGCCTTCACCAGGTCGAGGCCCGTCACCATCTCCGTCACCGGATGCTCCACCTGAATGCGCGTATTCATCTCGATGAAGTACAGCTTGCCGTCTTCATCCATCAGGAATTCCACCGTCCCCGCGTTCTGGTAGCCAACATTTTCGAGCGACTTCTTCAGCGTCTTGCCGATCTCCTCGCGCAGCTTCGGAGTCACCTGCAGCGACGGCGCTTCTTCGATCAGCTTTTGGTGCCTTCTCTGGATCGAGCACTCGCGCTCGCCAATCGACATCACGGTCCCATGCTGGTCCGCCAGCACCTGGAACTCAATGTGCCGCGGCTGCTCGATAAACTTCTCCATATACAGATCGCCGTTGCCGAAAGCGTTCGCCGCTTCCATGTGCGCCGCTTGAAATAGCGCCGGCAATTCCTGCGCCGAGCGGATTACGCGCATCCCGCGCCCACCTCCGCCCGCCGAGGCCTTCAAAATCACCGGATACCCGACCGACTTCGCCCACTCCAGCCCTTCATCTTCCGTCTGGATCACGCCTTCTGATCCCGGCAGAATCGGCACCTTCGCGCGCTTCATCGCCTGCCGCGCTTTTTCCTTCTCGCCCATCAGCCGCGTCACATCCGGCGGAGGCCCGATGAACTTGATGTTCGACGCGCGGCACACTTCGGCAAAGTTCGCGTTCTCGCTCAGCAGCCCATAGCCCGGATGGATCGCGTCCACGTCCGCAATCTCCGCCGCGCTGATCACCGCCGGAACATTCAGGTAGCTCTCCGCCGACCGCGGAGGCCCGATGCAGATCGCCTCGTCCGCAAAGCGCACGTGCAGCGAATGCCGGTCGGCCTCGCTGTACACCGCAACCGTGCGAATCCCCATCTCTTTACACGCGCAGATTACTCTCAGCGCAATCTCGCCACGATTGGCGATTAGAACTTTACGAAACATAATTTCCTGGCTCGATTATCCGACTCGATTATCTGGGACGCACGGCAAAAAGCGGCTGGCCGTACTCGACCGGTTGCCCGCTCTGGACAAAGCGCTTCACCACCTCGCCCGCGGCATCGCACTCGATCTCGTTCATCAGCTTCATCGCTTCAATAATGCAAAGAATCTGCCCGTTCTCCACCTGGTCGCCGATCTTCACAAACGCTGGAGCACCCGGCGATGGCGACTCATAGAACGTTCCCACAATCGGCGACTTCACCACATGCAGCGTAGCATCCTCGCCCGCATCTCCCGCCGCAGGCGCACCCGCAGCGGCAGCTGGAGTGCTGGCCACATGCGAAGGCGCAACATGCGCCGCTGCAAACACCTCCGGCAGCACCGCCGGTGCAGGATTCGCAGCCTGCGCTGCCCGCAGCGCCGCTGCCAGTTGTGCCAAGTCCGCTCCCGGCTCCTGCGCAAACTTGATGCGGACCTTCAGGTCGCCTCGCTCCAGGTCGAACTCGCCAATCTTGTTTTCTTTCAGGAACTCGATCAGTTCCTTCAATTCTTTTGTATCTTCAGGTGTCATCTCTTGCGTTCTCGTGGATTTTTATGCGCGTCTATAGCTCAATCAACGCCTTCGGCGTCTTCGTCAGCACTTTGTTCCCGCGCTGTGTCACCGCGACCATGTCTTCGATGCGAATTCCAAATTTCCCCGCCAGATAAACTCCCGGTTCCACCGTCACCACCATCCCCGGCTTCAACTCCAGCGTCTGTCCGGCCGCCAGCCGCGGAGCCTCATGAATCTCAAGCCCCACACCGTGCCCGGTCGAATGTGTAAAGTACCTGGCGAGGCCCGCCTTGCGCAGCACTGCGCGCGCCGCCTCATCCACCTCAGCGCAGGTCGCGCCCGGCTTCACCGCCGCCACGCCTGCCTCCTGCGCTTCCAGCACCGCTTCATACGCGGCTCTTTCCTGTGCGCTCAATTTGCCCACGCACACTGTGCGTGTCATATCTGAGCAATAACCATTGAGGATAACACCGAAGTCTAAAGTAATGAATCCGTTGCGCCCCACCCGGGTCGCAGTCGCCCGCCCATGCGGCAGTGCTGACCGCTTCCCCGACGCCACAATCGTCTCGAACGACATACCCTCCGCGCCCAGCGACCGCGCAAAAAACTCCAGTGCCGCCGCAATCTCCGTCTCCTCCATGCCGCTCTCAATATGCGGCAGCACCGCGTCGAACACCTGATCGCCCAGCGCCGCCGCTCTTTCCATCAGCCGCAGCTCACCGGCATCTTTCACCGTGCGCAACTCCGCCACCAGCGGTCTCTCCAGCGCAACAAAAAAACTCCGCCTAACCTTCCCGCTTACCGCCGACCGCATCATCGCCAGCGCAGCAATCGTCGTGTGCTCGGGATCATAGCCCGCTCGCTTCGCCGACGCCTCCAGCCACGCGCACGCCTCTTTCAGCGCGGATTTCTTCGCAATCACCACACGCGCACCGTGCGTCTCCTGCTTCGCCTGCGTCGTATACCGCCCATCCGTAAACAGAACCGCCTTCGTCGCCGTCACTGCCAGCGCCGCATTCGACCCGGTAAACCCGCACAGCCAGCGCACATCCGGAAGATGCGTCACCAGCAGCGCCTCTGCCTTCTCGCGCTGCAACTCCCGCCGCAATGCCTGAAAACGAACGTTATGCATCAGAAATGATGTTAATGCCCGCTATGGCTTTCGCAAAATCCATCGCTGCCACAAACCATCCTGCAGAGCACCAATTCCCGTGCATGCACGCGCTGTTGCTCATAAAACACCCGGATATAATTTGCCCAAGAGGTATACATGGATTTTCGTTCAAGGTGCTGGAATATCGCGCGTACCTCTGTATTCAAGCTTGGATTCAATCTCACCAGACAAACCAGCTCCGCCGACGTGCTTGGCCTCATAAGCAGATTGCGCCCGCAGGACTGCGGCAAAGAATTGATTCGTGTTGGCGGAAACGGTGATGGTGGTTACCTTGTCCCCGACGACCTCGAAGGCATCAGGTACTGTTTCTCGCCCGGTGTAAACACCATATCGGACTTCGAAAACTACCTGGCCGGTATCGGCATCAAGTCATTTCTCGCCGACTACTCGGTTGACGCGCCTCCTGTGATGAGGCCGGAACTGGTCTTTGACAAGAAGTTCCTGGGCGCAATGGACCGCGGGCACTTCATAACTCTCGCGTCCTGGAAGGAAAAGTACATTCCCGGCTATCAGGACGACCTCATCCTGCAGATGGACATTGAAGGATCTGAGTATCCCGTCATCCTCAACACGCCTGATAAATTACTCGATCAGTTCAGAATCCTGGTCATTGAATTCCACCGTCTCGACAGGCTTTTTGAGCCTGTTTTCTTTGACCTGATCTCATCCTGCTTTGAAAAAATACTCGGATACTTCGACGTCGCGCATATTCATCCCAATAATTGTTGCGGCAGCGTTGTAAAGGGGGACATTGAAATTCCAAAGGTCATGGAATTTACTTTCCTGAATAAAAAACGGATCGATCACACAAAGCCGCTGCTGACTTTTCCTCATAAGCTGGATCAGCCGAACATATCTAAAAAAGATCTGCCGCTTCCGTCATGTTGGTATCGAAGCGCCTAAGCAGCTCGGTAAATCAGGCTTGTTCCCTATCTTGGGTCCGCGCAAAAAGTGCGTCTCCAAAAAGACACCGCAGCGTGTCTGGCGATCGCCTCTCAGGGAAAAAATCAATAAACTCCAATCCAGAACTGAATAATATGTCGTGAATCTCCCGGAATGATGCCTGCCCTTTGTACATCGCTCCCAAACAGATCTCGCTGAGAACATAGTCCACGCGTCGCAGAATCCCTGACGCGCCTTGCAATACCCTGAATTCATTGCCTTGGACATCGAGCTTGAGGAGGATAGGGTTCTTTAGTTCATGGTCCTCAGCCCAATGATCCAGAGTCGTAACATTCACTTGGATCGTATTCGTCTTGCGCGCTTGGGGAAACATCTGCTTGTGCATCTCGTCTAGGGCCAATAGCGAGGAAGATGCCCGCAGGTCGTTCACTTCAAATTTGGCGACTGTATTGGAATCGCTGATTGCCACATTGTGCGCCTGAAATTTCTTATTGCCTGAAAATTTGCTTTGCAGAATTGCAAAACACTCCGGGATCGGCTCGAATGCGTGGATCATCGTATCCGGATGAACAGAAAACACAGCAGAGGAAAACTGCCCGGTGTATGCCCCCACATCCAAAACGGTTGCAAGCTCAATTCGCGACAGCATCGACTCAGCCTGCTGCGGCTGTTTCCTGCGAATTTCGTATCCAAACTGCCCTGCGAGAGACGCCAATATACCCTTCATCTTTGACATCTGGACTCCTGAATCGACACAAAATGCAGAGGAGTTGCCTCAATCATTTCTTGCCAATCGGCAGATATGAAACTTGCAACCGCAATGGGCGGCATGGCTGAACCTTGCTGAACCATAAATCGATAGAGTTACTTGCCGCCGGCCTCCGCTGTGAGCTCCCGCGGTTTGATCGGACGGCAGGGGTTTCCCGCGCATACCATCTTCTCAGGCACGTTGCTCGTCACAACCGAACGCGCGCCAATCACGGCACCGTTGCCGATCTTCACTCCCGGGCCTACAAAAGCCCCCGCCGCAATCCAGCACTCCGAACCGATTTCGATGTCCGAATAGATCAGTGGCATATCCGGTCGCGTGTAATCATGAGAGCTCGTGCAGAGGAAGCAGTACTGGGAGATGAGCGTGTTCGACCCGATCCGAATCTGGGCATGGTTGTACAGTTCAACGTCGCGCCCGATAGCAACACAGTCGTCCAGCACCAGGTTCCACGGCACCAATATTTTGGCTCCGGGCATGATCAGGCAGTGCGCTCCGATCTTCGCCCCTGCCAGGCGCAGAATGGCAATGCGCAGCGAATTGAAAGGGCGTGGCAGGTAGCGGACAACATAAGATGGCAGCACCTGCCATAAAACACGGCGAAGCAGGCTTACCCAGGGCCATCGGGTGCGCGACGAGCGCAGATCAACTTGAACTATGTCCATGTTGGAACCGGAACCAGTCGTAAACAAGTCGCAGCTTGGTCCGCACCACAGAAGACGCCAGGTACGCCGATCGGGTTGTCAGTCTTTGGCCTACTCCTTGTCGAAGCACCTCGCGCTGCACGCGCCAGTTCTCGCGTCTTCCTATATACGATTTTTTTTCTGACACGCCGCCGCGTGAAAAGATGCAGATCGGTAGATCGACTCCCAGCGATGCGCCGCCTTTCCGGTACACCCGGCAGGTCAGGTCATAATCGCCGGCCACCTTGAATGACTCATCGAAACTCAGGTCCGCCAGAGCGTCTCTCGAGTACAGGATCGCCTGATGATGTGTGTGCATCCCATAGTGCAGCCAGTCAATCGAACGCGCCTTTTTCAGCAGAAGCCGCCCTTCAACAGTCTTCTCCAGAGCATCCCCGTATACCATGTCGGGCGCTTGCCCCGAAGCCAGAATGCGCTCCTTCACCGCGGCCAGGACCATCAGATCGGCAAAATAGTCCGCGGAATTCATAAAAATCACGTATCTTCCGCGGCAACGCGCCAGGCCCTTGTTCATCGCGTTGTATAGCCCTTTGTCTTTTTCCGAGACGTATGCGAAGTTAGGAAAATTGCAGGCTTCCAGTTCAACGACGGTTCCGTCCGTTGACCCCCCGTCGATCACAATCCATTCGAAGTCCTGTAGCGACTGCTCTTCGATCGAGGCGCGCGTTTCGCAGAACCCTTTTTTGTCGTTCAGCGTGATTGTGATAATCGAAAAAAAAGGAGTGTGATTCAGTTCCATCAGGCAGCCATCCACAACAAACGCTGATTGACCGTACTTCGTTTCCAAAGAATATCAGGAAATAATCAGGGACGTTCTCATCCGGGCTTGAGAAGAATTCTTCTCAGTCGCGTCTGCATAGATGGGCAGACTCACCCAGGTCAAAAGACCGATGAAATAGAGCGCGCATTTCATAGGTTCTTTTGAGATGTCTATGAAACTTTCGCTGCGCCGTTCCGCCGCGTCACCGCCCGTACCCCGCGCACCGGCTTCTTCTGCTTAGGACGCACTACCTTCGGTTGCTCCTCGTCCACAATCCCTGATTGCCGGTCCATCCACTCATCCAGCCGCGATCGCCGGAACCGCCAACGGTTCCCCAGCTTGAACGCCGGAATAAACGCATCCGACGCATACTTGTAAAGCGTGTCCGGGCTGATGCCCAGATAATCCGAAGCCTGCCGGATGTCCATCACTTCCCGCAATCCGGTCACGCGCGCAGCTGACGACTTCATAGGTGTTCCCTCTACTCCATTGGACTTCCGATACAACCAAATAGGCCAACCTGATGCTTATACCGTGATTTCACCCTCTGGTTCAAGGAATTTCCGGTAATCTCCCGGCATTACAGGAGATTCCCCCTGCTTTCAGCCGCTTTTCCCATGAAAAAATCCACACCAATAGGGCCTGGGACACCCCAAATCCCCAACCCCTTGTGGAGTTCCGAGATAGGTTCCCGACGCGCAA
>JASHRS010000181.1 GCA_030037215.1 Silvibacterium sp.
GGGATTCCAGAGAAACACATGACCCGAACCTCCGTTCAGCACCAGGACGTTCCCTGTTGAGAGTGCAGCGACCTGAGTGAAACCCAACGACGATCCACCTGACTGCGGGACTGCAGTGAAACCCGTCACTTGCAGCGTTGATGGGTTGATTGTCGCAATCTCACCTGCGCCGCCAACATAAACCGCGCTGCCGTCGACAGCTTCATCAATGGTGCCCGGCAACGAATTAACACTCTGATACTGCGGAACAGGAATGGTTGCGACTAGGTGATAGTCGACCGACGATAAAACCCGCACCTGGTTCAAGCCTGGAATCGCCAGAAACAGCAGTTTGCGCGCCTGGTCGTAGACTACATCCTGCGGATCTTCATCCGTATGCACAGCCGTGCTCCGGTTGTTCGCTGGATTAACTGGTGGAAACGCGCTCCCGATGGAGACTGGCAGTACAACCATGCTCGTATCACCAGCCGTAGATTGCGCCGTTACCAATACCGGCACGTCCGACGCAGGCGGAGAAGCGTAATCTACAGAAAAAGTCAGATCATAGTTATTGTTCGAGACATAAGCGATTTGAGGGTGGCCTAAGTCCTGCCGCTGTGAGCTAGTATCAGCTCCCATCCCCTCAATAGGCACTGAATTTGGGTTATTGATCGTCGCTTGTACCATAGCCGCTCCGCCCGGCGTCAGCGAAAGGCTTGGTGGGGAGAGCTGCAGTTGGAATGGTGCCGTTGCGTTGATTGTTATGGGGACAGAATAAGTATGAGTTACGCTTCCCATTGTCCCTTGAACGGTCACAGTCGCCGAACCCACCGCCGCCGAAGAAGTAGCGTAGACGAGAAGATTAATAATTGCCCCATCTGTCGGAGCGGTGATCGGCCCCGACGGGGAGACCTGTACTCCGTTAGGAAGATTAGGAAACGTAACTGTAACAGGCCCGGGCGCCGTTCCACTCAATGTAAGCGTGGGATCCCATTGCTGTGCTGCGCCGCCAGCTTGCAATGTAGCCGGGGATGGGAACGGCCCTAGGGAGAAGTCTGCAGACGGAGGCGGAGGTGGGGGAGTTGTCGAACCACCGCCCGCCGAGCCACCACCTCCACAGCCGGTGAGCACCGGAACAATTGCCATAATGATGAGTAGAGTTGCGGCGGCAATGTTGGATTGAAATAGAGAAGGGCTAAAGAGCTTCCTGGGTAGCGCGAGCAAATGCATGGTCCCTAGCACCGAATCAGTCTTTTGAAAAAGCAGCACATCAGATATATAAAGATTCCTCTCGCTTGTCATTAAAAAAAGTGATTGCCGGAGCCTACGCCCCCGTACCCCCGCTCCCCCTGCTCCCCCTGTAGAATCAATCCATCGGATGACGCAACCTCCCATCTTGTCTTCGCAGGAAGCACCGGCTTCTCCGCAGGTTTCTCCCGCACTTCCCGACGGCCGTCCGCATCCGCCGCATCAGGCGCCGCGCTGGTTGCGTTACCTCGAACTCTCTGTTCGCGTCCTCGTCCGACTCTATGTCGGACTTGTCCTTGTGGTTCTGCCCTGGACGCACTTCTGGAGCGACAACCACTTTCTGCTTCTCATCCCACATCTAGCAGCCATAGCATTAAACGGATTCACCCGCGGCATTGTCTCCGGTCTTGGCCTGCTCAACATCTGGATCGCCATCCACGACGCCATCCATTACAAGGAGTAAATAAAATAAACAGGTTGATGTTTCTGAACATAAATTCGAGGTAAGCCGACTACCTTATGCCCCGCAAACTGCCCGAAGCGCTTTCGAGCGCGCCGCTCGCCTACGAAAACCCGACATTCCTCAACAGTCCGGATGGTCGCCCTCTGCGCATCATGTCCGAATATGCCGAGCCGCTCGCCCGTTTCCGCCGCGAGCGCATCCGTGACACCGTCGTTTTCTTCGGCTCAGCGCGTTTCCACGCGCTCGATGTCGCCAGCCACGACCTTGAACTGCTGGAAAACACCGGCTCAGTCCAACCCGCGCCGGAAGCGGAGCAGCCCGCACGCCCGCCTGATATCGAGCAAGGAACGGCCACCGAGCTCAGCCTGCGCCGCGCCAAGGCCGCAGTCGAAATGGCCCACTACTACGAAGACGCGCGACGCCTAGCCTATCTCCTTACGCAATGGTCGCGTGCGCTCAAGACACGCCGTCACCGTTTCGTGGTCACCTCCGGCGGAGGGCCAGGCATCATGGAGGCCGCCAACCGCGGAGCCTACGAAGCCGGAGGAAAAACCATAGGACTCAACATCCGCCTGCCCTTCGAGCAGTACCCCAACCGCTACATTACTCCCGCACTCAACTTCGAGTTCCACTACTTCTTCATGCGCAAGTACTGGTTCGCCTATCTTGCCAAAGCGCTCGTCGTTTTTCCCGGAGGCTTCGGCACTCTCGACGAAATGTTCGAGATTCTCACCCTTGCGCAGACGCAGAAGCTTGCTAAGAAAATCACAGTTGTTCTGTACGGCTCGGCATACTGGAAAGAGGTCATCAATCTCGACGTGCTCGTCGACAAAGGGGCCATCTCGCCCCGCGACCGCGAGCTTTTCCAGACCGCCGACACGCCCGATGAAGCCTTCATCATTCTCCGCGACGGGCTCACGGCCAATCACCTCGAGCCTGAAGCCGCCCGCGCCGACCAGGAAGACGAAACCCCCGAAATCGCACACACTCGCAAGTGACCAAGTTCATGACTGCGCTGCAGCGGGAGGAGCAGGTGCCAGGCAGTCTGAATCAATGGGGTAGAGGTTTTGTTTCCCGATCAACGTGGCGAGCATGTTGAAGTAGGACGTAAGCGCGTGCTCGCAGGCGAGATCGTACTTCATCG
>JASHRS010000182.1 GCA_030037215.1 Silvibacterium sp.
AAAGATAGCCATTGACTGCTGCTGGGTGATCGATCCGCACCATGCCGTCAACAAATCTCCGACATCTCTTGTCTTCCCTAGGGCTATACATGTCACATGTCGTATAGCATGTCGGCCACACGCACTCCGTGCAGTGTTCGCTCCACGGTAGAACGGTACGTGCCTCGATTATCCCCCGAAGCTCTGCAAATGCCGCGAGCGCTTCCGGAGAAAGCTGCGACGCTGACTCACTTTTGAAATTTGCTTCTGTTTCGTACATTCTGGATAGCCTATGGAATCAGACTGTGGGAGGGGAAAGTAAGGAACGATCGAGTTTGAGTGATCGCTAAGTGTCCTAGGAGACAGGCAATGAAAAACGGGGAGACTTATAAGCAGATCGAAGTTGACATCCCTGCCATCGCCTCAGGCAAGCTCTTCCTTGTCCCAAGGCGATGACACTGCGCTAAATCGACGTTCTAATGCACGACCGCGCTTGGGGCACTAGTAGGTGCTGCTGGAGCCGTCCCTGTTCCCTGGTATTGATATGCCCCACAAGTCCACGCGCCTTGACTGGCTGCTGGACGGGGGTTTCCATCCAGATCAGTAAGCAACTGCGGATAGGTAGAACCTTCGGAAGTAGTAAGATTCTCACACTTACCTGAAAACAGTGTCCCGCCAGCCGTACTCAGGTGCAGGTTTGCTGTCACCACCGTCTCCGAGTTAGACCCTGTAGGCACCAAATCAACCACGCCGCTGAATGCGCTGATCGGAGAAGCCAGCGAATAAGAGAAACACCCTGTCCCGCACGAGAAGCCAGACCCATTCGTCGTAGTGCCGCCGTTATAAACTGTGTTCGAAATACTGTTATCGATGGCAGTGTTGTAGAAGATGTTGTTAGCGAGTATCGACCCTGATGCTGGAGTGCAGCCGCCTGTCTGAATCCAACCATAAGGGTACTCATTGCCATTCCCATCAGATCCGAGTCCGTCGTTGATGAACGAATTGTTCAGAATGACATAAGGTCCGCAGGTTCCAGACTTGCCATACTCAATTGCCCAGCCTCCCCAATGAAAGAAGAGGTTGTTAATCATCACAAAACCAGCGGTACAGCCGCCATTGTCCATGAAGATGCCATCGTTGCCGGAAGAGTACCAGCGGTCGTTAATGAAGGTCATACTGCCGCAGGGATTCGACGTGTAAAGCAGATCTTCATGCTCCGCGTTATTTACCTTTACGTCTTCTCCGATGTAGCTGTTGGTGAGCGTCAGAGCAGTGCCGGAACCGTAAGGTCCGTGAATCACCTCACCAAACTGATGCAGCCACGTGTGGTCAAACGTTACATTAAATTTCGAGCCATTCTGAACAGCCAAAGCCCAGTTGCTGTTATTGCAGCTTCCGGAGGTCACACAGGAGGGGCCATGCACTTCAACATAGCTTGCGTTGAACAGAATTGTTCCACTGCTCGGATCAGCGAAAACCCCGAGCCATCCATCAGTCGTATTGTTGAACTGAATCCCGTAGGGAACGCTCGATTGCGCGTCTCCAACTCTTCCATTGATCCAAATGTACTGACCGTTCATGGAAACGCTGGCGTTTGTAATCACGACCTGAGAGTCGAATGTGGACTGCCAGCCCGCAGCGGCAACGGGAACTGAATCCGTTGATAGCACACGGTTTATATTGATGACAGTGCTGGAAGTGCAGACCTCGTTAGTGGGAGTAAGGTTGCCCGTATAGGCGGTTCCTCCGTTGTTCCCAGCAACCCAGATGGTATCGCCGCAGGACACGCTAGACCAATTGATCTTGTTGAAGTCCGTCCAGGCATTTGTCCAGCTTGTACCATTGCCTGTTCCGGTTGCGCTTTTCGCGACGTACCAGTTCGCGGCTTCGCTCACCGCTGTCATAGCGGTAAAGAATACAATTACAGCTACAAATTTGTATGTTCGCATAAATAAATAGGATATCCATTCGCTTTGGATATGGGGGACCCATTTTTGCTCGCAAACCTGACTACTAGCCCTTGTCGGACTGTTTGTTGCGTTGTTGGTTTGCGTTGCAGAGCTCCGAACGTTGGAGACCGCGTTACAACGCCAAGATGGATCGGGGGTGCCGACCCCAGCCAGAATACTACTTTCTGCATCATTCGCGAAAAGCAATGTCGTGACTATCCATGTTCTCCGGCTTAAGCTATTGACTCTATGCGCGTTAGACACCTCAACGACCTTATGGGTTGTTTAGCATCTGTTCGGCAGGGTGACGAACAGGTATCGACATCCTCCGAGCCTTGTATCGGTGCCGATACCCGATAACCGCCGCTATTAGGATCAGGCTTACCAAGGTTATAGCCATTAGCCCGTTCCATACGCGTCCGTTATCGGCATAGGAGCGAATAAATAGCCTTCCTAGAGCAGTTTTCGATACCACGTTGTCTCTGAAATCGGAAAGCAGGCGAACTCCAGTAACCCTAACCGAAGTGTGGGAGACGCTTACGGTTGCAAGATTCAAATCATTTCCATACTTGACCATGATTGTCCGGGTTGAATTACCGCGAATAGGCAATTCCAACGTAAGCTCAGATCCAGTTTGTTGAAAGGAATAGGGATTGCCATCCACGAGCACGGTCAGGGGCGCACTAAAATCCTCTTCTTTGCTAACAAAGAATATTGCATCGTGTGGATGAGGGTTGCTGATCTCGATAGTCGATGAATATGCAGCAACATCATAGTTTCCATCGTCGCGTAGTCTTTCTAGATATAGGTGGCGTGCGATATAACCGAGGCTCTTCCACTGTGTGTTGGGTTGGAACTTGTTCACGAGGTCTGCAACTGGGTCAAACGCGCCCATCCCTGACGAGAAAAAACTTTCGTGTGCATAAAAGAGCATAGGATTTCCTAGAAAGGCATCAATTGCAAGTTGGGGCACAGGTATGTCAGTCTCTGCCGAATAGCGTCTGAGGCTCGGGAAATCATCGAACTTCAAAGTAACGGCCCGCAGAGCTGATTCGACATCAACGGGAATCGGGGCATTAGATGGAATATTGAGCGAATTGGCCGTTGCGAGAAAGTTATAACGCTTAAGCAATCCAAATGTTTCTATTGGAGAAATAGAATGCGGAAAGACCATAACCGCGTCGTAAGGAATGTTAGTTAATTCTCTAAACTGCTCCATCCTTGCTAACGCTTGTTTGATATCCGCTCTCTGTTCCGAAAGCGGGTGTTCGCTCAGTGGGCCAAACTCCTTGTGCAAATGATTATTTCCGTGGATGCATATTGAGAGCCTATCGGGATGAGCGCGAAACAAAGAGACCACACCAGGCTCGCTCCGATCGAAGTTCCAGGGAATGAACGCCACCGTAGTATGAAAGTTATGTTGTTGGGCATGCTGCAAAAGTTTGTCATAGTTAACAAACCCGTACGGTTCTCTCAGCCATATATCATCAATTGTGAAGTTTGCATAGCTACCGGGGCTATGCCATGCTCGCTCTCCTGCTGCATAGTGAAAGACAATCATGGGTGCAGCTAACCCCGCAAACACAGCCTGCTGACGATATGGATTAACTGTAACAGGAACCTTGAAAGGCGCCGTCTCCGCAGCAAAGAACAAGTCGTGGCCGTCGATCCTGACTTGGACGAGAATAGGAAATCCGATCGCGCCATGCATTGCATCGATGAGGGCTCGTCCCTTCTGTTTATCATTAATGACTAGACCGGATACGTGTGACAATGCAATCGGCAGGCTTACTCCGCTAAGTTGCTCGTTCACATCGCTATCATCTGTAAAGAGGTACCGGTTACCGGTCTCACCTAGCAGAAACTTCTGGCAATTCGTGATTGCTCCCGACGACCATTTATCTAGCAGGGGTGGTGCAGTTTTGTCCGAAATACCCACTATGAGCAGCGGCGTGCCAGGAGCCAAAGCTCTCAAAAAATCTTCTCGGTTCAAAACAAGCAGAGCATCCGCATCAATTACCACCGCCACCGTTCTCGGATCACGCACTGCAGCGAGGTTACCTCTTTTATCCCCTTCCTTAAAATAAACTGGCTCTACTGCCAAGCCGTAGAAAGTTGAGGCAGCTTCGATCTGGCGCGACACATCAGTCTGTATCGAGGATGTGCGGATATAGACAACGTTGGCAGCGAAGGTACTCTGCCATGCCCCCGCAAAGCAAATGACAAGTATTACCAGCCACATATGCTGGCTGTGCGTTTTCTCGATCTTCAATTTACTAGCGCTCATTGGATTTGATAGGTAAGCTCATCATTATCAAGTACTGCATATGCAATTCTGGCTCGTTCTGATCCTGGACCAACAATGGTCCAGCTATCGCCACAAGGTACGAGTTTCATGGCGTTCCTGTCACGCCACCAGGAGTTAACATCTCCCGGAAGGGCGATCCACATACCGGCCTCGGCTTGCAGCGAGGATAAGTATTTCAAAAGATTTGTGTAAGTAGTTCTAGCTTTTGAGGTGTTCAAGTAGTCAGGGTGTACTATAAAGCTAACCATCCCGTTCAATTTTGTGATTAGTGCTATCTGCTCCTGCCATAAATCCAATGAATACGTTTGTAGAATATTGAAAAGTGAGTAGTCCTGTGTCGTCGTAACTGGAAGCTCAAGAATGTTATTAATGAAATATGGCATGACCGTGCAGCATCCGCCTGGCTGTGGATCCAGATGCGCTACGTTCGGAACTGACATGTCATAGGAAAAGCTGAACTTATCATACCAATCAAGATTTCTATAGAGCGCCCCTGATCGATATCCACTGCTACCAAAGCGTGTAACGAACTCATTGATACGAACTGCGGACTTCATGAATTTCTCATGGCCATCAAATAAATAGCCATCATGTTTCAGGTCATGCACGTTTACTTCAAAGCCTCTACTCCGTATTGTTGACCGTGTCTCCTCGTCTGCGACATAGCGCGCATCAGGAATGAGCTGAAAGGACGATTTGATGCCGAATGTATCGTTGATATCCATCAGCTCACGTGTGAACTTCAGCCCTGACTCCGTTTCGACATCGTGTGTCATAATGGCGCAACTTGTCCTGCCTTCTGGCCAGAACCATATAAACGGAATACGAGCCTGTTGAGTTGTCTGTAACATCAAACGCATTAAGGTGCGAAGCATTCGATCTACCGAACCATCCACCGGCCAGCGTGGAAAAACTTTTGCGTCCCACCCCTTAAGCCATTGCTGTTGAAGGTGACGCCTTACAAAAACGGGAAGAGCAGGGCGCAACATATAGTAGAGTTTGCGTATCAATGTATCCTGACGTGTGACCTGCTGCCGGCTAACATAGCGTTCGTAGCGAAGGCTATTGATAGCTTCTGTCAAATCGAATGGCAAGATGCAGGTAGATCCGTCGAATTGCACTTTCTCAGATAGGTCTGGGAGTGCAGCACACGCCGGGTCGGCCTTGCTATATTCCGTCACTCCGTAACAAATTAGGTTTGACCCGAATTTAAAATAGCCAGGTGATCCGTTGCTGGGCATACCGTCTGCAAGCTGGAAATCAGCGAATTGGGCAGGACAACGAAAATAATCGACAAAAGCCTGATTCATGGGAAATGGTCTAAAGTTTAACGATCACCCGATGTGGCGATAGAACAACTCACCAGCGCCGGCAAACAACGGGTCCGGGAGACGAGATAACACTCGTCGAAACAATGGAGGGGGCCCTGTCTCTGATTGCGGCCTTAAACGGGTTGCTGGATTGCGGTAGTAGCACAACTCAGAGGATGCGGCGCCTAAATGCTCCTTGAATGCGATGAGGCCTGGATCGTCGTAATCTGAGCGCCCCAGGTCGAACTCTTCTATTCCCTCAGCTTTTGCTTGTTGGATAACCTTCCAGAATAGAAAAGGGGTACCGCCTAAGTTATTAAACTGCGGGTCTGAGCATCCGTATTTATACACTATCGAGTTGCGATAGATGAGTGTCACAATGCTCGCGACTGGTGTATCAGCTTTCGACACTAGATGGAAAGTAATGCTATCGCCAAGGCACTGGGCCAGATTCCGGAACCAGGATATAGGTTGCGGCGGCAGCTTATGACGTCGTCGCGTAAGTAGTAGCAGACGACGAAACTTCTCGAGTAAGTCAACAGAGCGGCCTGCCGAATACTGCAAATTCTCGCGTTCAGCCCGCCTGATCTTTCTACGAATGCAGCTATCGTGAAAATTTCTATAAATCCCGTCGACATCTGATCGCAGGTCTATAGTTTGAAAGCTGAACTTCGCGCTCAGTGCGAAATCTGCGTATTGGTCCATGCCGTCAATAAGAGTTAACGGCCTCAATTCAATATGATGGAATCTCCGTTTATAGCGATAACCCTGCAGGTGCTCCAAAATAGCTCGTAATTCGCTGCCATTGGCAAGCGGTTGGCAATGATCTGAAAACGGCAATGATACAAGACGCCTCCCCGTTATACAGCTCTTCACTTCACAAAGAACCAACCCGTTGCTCAACAGCTCGCCGCTCGAAGTTGTAAAGGCCAGAGGTTTGTAGCCATAAGTCTGGCGCAGTGCCTCGAGCCATGCTCTGGTATGAAAAATCGACGACTGCGGATGGCGGGAGAGAAAAGCGGGCCATCGTGCATCGGTGAGGGGGTCCAATTCGTATACGGTCATCGTGATAAAGGAGATTCGTGGATGAGGTATTGAATCGAAAGAATTGGATACGAGGCATACAAAGGCGATGGAGTCATTTAGCTATCACTAAGCAGATGTATTGGTTACCCAGCCAAGTATTTCTATTGTTATCGCAGTTCCCGAATATTGTGCCAATCAGTTTGTATAGTTTGCCGGGATCCAGAAGGTTTTGAATGCCCGGAATAGGAATCATCGCATAGCGAAATGAGGAAACGAGCGCGAGGTTGTTACGTTCAAGGAGCTGAGTGACTGTACTAATGGACAATCGGTTAGTGCGAAATCTGCCCGGCCTCACGAATTCCTTTAAGTTACTTGTGAATCGCTCAAGGCGTCCCATAAAGTGCCGGCAGTCAGTGAACTCGAGGATTAACCTGCCTCC
>JASHRS010000183.1 GCA_030037215.1 Silvibacterium sp.
TTTGCGACTCGTCAACTCGGCAACTCTGATCTTCAACTTACGCCCATCGGCTATGGGGCTTGGGCAATCGGCGGCGGAAACTGGGAATTTGCCTGGGGCGCGCAGGATGACGATGAGTCCGTGCGGACGATTGAGCGTGCGCTCGACGCTGGCATCAACTGGATTGATACAGCGGCAGTGTACGGCCTGGGCCATTCAGAAGAAGTGGTAGCGAAGGCGCTGAAGCGGTCGGGCAAAAAGCCGTATGTATTCACGAAGTGCTCAATGCGTTGGGACGAGAACCGGCAAATCCATCGCAGCCTGAAGGCGAAGTCGCTTGAAGAAGAGCTGGAGAATTCGCTGCGACGGCTAAATGTGGAGACGATCGACCTGTACCAGATTCACTGGCCGAATCCCGAAGACGAGATTGAGGAGGGATGGGAGACGCTGGCCCGGTTCAAGAAGCAGGGCAAGGTGCGGTATATCGGCGTGTCGAATTTCAATGTGGAGCAGATGAAGCGCGTGCTGAAGATCGCTCCGATCACGTCGCTGCAACCGCCATACTCTCTGCTGAATCGCGGGATCGAAGCGGAGATTCTGCCTTTCTGCGAGCAGAACCATATCGGCGTGATCAATTATTCGCCGATGGCGTCGGGACTGCTGACAGGCAAGATGACGGCTGAGCGCATTGCCAGGATGCCCGCAGACGACTGGCGCAGACGCAGCCCAAACTTTAATGAGCCGAAGCTGGCAAAGAACCTGAAGCTGGTAGAGTTGCTGCGCGAGATCGGCAAGCTGCATGGCGTAGAGCCGGGGGTGGTGGCGATTGCGTGGACGCTGCGCAAACCGGCGGTCACGGCGGCAATTGTGGGAGCGCGACGGCCTGATCAGGTGGACGGGATTCTTCCGGCGGCGACGTTCCGGCTGAGCGAGGACGAGATCAAGCGGATCGACACGTTTGTGGCGGCGAATTTGTAACAGGTTTGATTGCGAAGCGAGGCCCACGCCGGTGCGTGGGCCTTTTTTGCCGCGAGCTTTCAGGCGGTTTGTGCGACGATGGCATAACACACAAAGCATGCCGAGGGCTGAAAGCATGGCCGGAGACGACAAGACGGAGAAGTCACAGAAAGCAGACAAAGAGCGTCCGCGGGTGCCGCTGCCGATCGGGTATCGGCAGGGGATTATCACGGCGGTCACTGTGCTGCTGGGATTCTCGTTGGTGTTTCTGCGCTTCTGGAGCTTCGAGCTGCCGGGACGGTGGACGATTTCGGCGGTGATTGCGGCGGGCGTTGCGGCGCTGTCGATCGTTTTTCAGATGGTCACGCTCTGGCGGTCTCTTCAACTTGAAGACGACGACGTGACGGAATACAAGAAGACGCTGCGGTGGTTCCTGTGGTCGGCGATTCTTCTGCTGGCGAGCCTGGCGTGCTCCTATGCGTCGTTCCTGCAGGTGGTGAAGTGGTGAGAAATAATTGGGGGAATGGTCGCTGATTTTCTGCCGAGCACGGCGGCGGATTTGTAATTCGGGTAAGGCTTGAGTTTGAATAATTACAGTAGGCATTCGCTGTCGCAAGTTGAGTCCTTACCATACCGGTCTCGAGCAGGTTTCCAAGATCCCCAATTGCTCATTCACCAATTCCTCGTTTACAAATCTTTATTTCATGTGGGAGCGCACCATGTCTGCCAAGTGTTCTTTCCTGCGTTCTTTCAAGGTCAACGGAGGCTCCGGGGTAAAGAGCCGGAGCTTTCCTTATCGGAAGGAGTCAGATCATGCGGATTCTTGTCATAGGCGCCGGTGCGGTTGGCGGGTACTTCGGAGGGAGACTTGTTGAGGCGGGACGCGATGTCACGTTCCTCGTGCTCGCGCCACGAGCGGAAGAGCTTAAGGCGAATGGGCTCGAAATCGTGAGTCCGCATGGGAACGCGGTTCTACTGCCAAAGGTCATTACCGCCGAACAGATTCAAAGCGCATTCGATCTGATTCTGCTGGGCGTGAAGAGCTATTCGCTGGCGGGCGCGATCGATGATTTCGCGCCTGCGGTGGGGCCGGAGACAATGATTTTTCCGGCGCTGAATGGGATGCGCCACATCGGAATTCTTTCAGAGCGTTTTGGAAAGAAGTCTGTGCTTGGCGGAGTTTGCCTGGTGGCGACCGAACTCGACGAGCACGGTCGTATTCGACAGCTCGCGGACGGTCAGTCGCTGACATACGGGGAACTCGATGGCCAGCGCACCAGGCGCATTGAAGAAGTGGATGCCACGTTACGGAATGCCGGATTCGAGGCCAAGGTTTCCGAGCGAATTGTCGCAGACATGTGGCAGAAATGGGTGCAGCTCGCGTCTCTGGGCGCGGTGAATTGCCTGCTGCGCGGGAACATCGGCCAAATCGCAGCGGTTCCGGGAGGAGCGGAAGTGAGCGTGTCCATTCTGCAGGAGTGTGCTGCGATTGCGGCAGCCGCGGGGTATGCGCCGTCAGAAGAGGTTCTTGCTAAGCATCGCGCGGCGCTCACCGCGAAGGGTTCTCTCATGAATACGTCGATGTACAGGGACCTCAGCAAGGGCCTGCCTGTTGAGGCGGACGCAATTGTCGGCGATCTGCTGCTTCGTGGACGCGAACACTCGGTTAAGACTCCGCTGCTGGAAGCTGCGTTCGCGAATTTGTCGGTTTATCAGAACCAGCTGTAGGAGGGAACGGCGTGAGTTTATCGCCACTGAAAGATGCGCAGCGAGATTGCAAACGGCACCACAAGCCACGCAAGCAGGATCACGATTGGCGCCGCCATGTGTGAGATGGCCGTTCCCTGCAACATGTTTGCGCGTATCGTGTCGATTGCGGCTGTCAGCGGCAACATGCGGACGAGTGGCTGAATCATTGCCGGGAAGCGGCTCGCGGAAAAGAAGACTCCGGAAAGAATCCACATCGGGAGCATGACCAGGTTCATCAGTCCGGAGACGCCTTCGGTGGTTCTTGCGCGCGAGGCCACGAGAAGTCCCAATGCGGAGAATGAAATTGATGTGAGCAGGCAGAGAAAGCCCAGCTGCCACATCGATCCGCGAAACGGAACGCCGAAGACCAGCCAGGAAAAGCCAAGAAATGCGACTACCTCGACCACCAGCAACACCAGGCGGGACAGCAGGAAGGATGCGAGATACTGCCAACGCGGCATGGGCGATGCCACGAGGCGTTTGAGCAGGTTTTTCTGCCGCGCGTCGACGATGGCGAAGCCGAGGCCCCAGATGGCCGAGCCCATGAGATTCATTCCAAGCAGGCCGGGCACGACGAAGTCGATGTAGCGCGCGCCTTTCTCATGCACAAGCTGGTTGTCGACAGGGACGGCGGGGTGCTGCCCCTGCGCAACCTGAACGGCACGATCGGCGATGAGGCGCGCGGTGCGAGCGTCAGGATTCGTGTCGTCGTAGCGATAGGTGACGCCGTTCGGTGTTTGAACCGCGAGCAGAAGAATGTCGCCGGTGGCCAGTTTGTGGACGCCGGTCGCCTCGTCCATTGTTGCGGCAGTCAATCCTTTGTCAGAACTGAGGGCATGCGTGAGCGCGGTGGTGGTTGCGCCCACCGGCAGAATATCCGGGGGACGATTGCGAAAAGCGATGCCCAGGCCGAGGGCCAGAAGAACGGGGAAAACGAAGATCCAGAAGACCGCCTCGGGCTCCCGCATGAAGAGCCGGAAGCGCGCCATGGTGAGTTGATAGAGGCTGCTGTACTGGAGCCTATTCAGCCTATTCATCACGGAGATTCCTTCCTGTGAGGCGAAGAAAGACGTCATCGAGCGTGGCGGAGTGCGTGCGGAATTCGCTCAACTGCAAGCCGAGGCCGGTAAGTGTCTCAAAGATTCTGGGCACGGCCGTATGCAGCTCGCGCACGGAGAGCTGATGCAGCCCGGCGTCGATGCGATGCGAGCAGACATCGGGAATTTCGGTGAGCCGGCTCACATCGATTGAGCCATGGCCATTTTCGTGTCCGCAGATGGCAAACTCGACGATATGTTCTCCGCCGACCGAGGCGATGAGTTCCTGCGGTGTTCCCAGGGCAATGATTTTGCCGTGGTCCATGATGGCCACGCGGTCGCAAAGACGCTCCGCCTCATCCATGTAGTGCGTGGTCAGGACGATGGTGCGCCCGGCCATCTTGAAGCGATCGATGAGATCCCAAAGATGACGCCTTGCCTGAGGGTCCAATCCTGTTGTCGGCTC
>JASHRS010000184.1 GCA_030037215.1 Silvibacterium sp.
TATAACCGCCATCGCGCCTTGTCCATTGCTGGTCGGCAAATGCGCCCGAGGGATTCGCCGGCGTTCCGGCAGCCATGGGACTGACCCAGTGGCGGTTGGGATACATAACAAACGAGAGGCCGGGGACGCCTGGCTGGAAGCCGATGACGCGGCTCATCTTGTAGCCGGTTTTCGCGGCATCGTCGAGAATGGCGCGCGTCTTTGCATCGGGATTGAAGGGCTGCCCTTTGACGATGCCAAGCGTGGCGAGCATGCCAAGCCAGTCAGGACTGGCGATGGAATTAGGCTCGGTGTCGATGAGCGCTTTGAGTTGATCGAAGACAGTACCGTCACTGATGGGAAGCATATTGACAGGAACACCAGAGGCGTCAGGGAAGGTCATGGCCTTTGCGCCGGCCTTGTTGTTCAGCGGATAAATTTTCGTCTGCTGAATGAGGTTGACCGGAGGAGCGAGGTTTTTTGGGTCCTGATAAAAGGCCCGCAGGAAGACGAAGACGTTGTTCGTTCCGGAGCGGTACACGTAATAGCCGGATGGAACGGGTCCCTTGTAGCCGGGTGGCAGGATAAGGAATTTGCCGCCCTTGCCGCCGTCAGGTCCGGGAAGACCAACGTCGCCGAAATATTTGCCGCCGTCTACCGGAATGGGGTGCTGCCAGAAATCAAGCAGGATTCCTTGCAGCATAGGCGGGGCTTCAAAAACCATCGGACCATCTTTCCCAAGATCGAGATAGTTCATGGCGTAGATGACATCGGAATTGGGCGTGGTGACCAGCGTTTTTGCATCGAGACGCTCCTTCCAGATGGGAAGAACGTTGTAGCCCGCTCCGAACTGCTTCTCTGAGCCAACCTTCATCCCAAGGGTGTTGATGAGCGGCAGCGCCCAAAGATAGGTTTGCGTCGCCCTCTGAAAAAGAAGCTCATCCTGGAGCGTTTGCGCAGTCTCGGCAGTGGGACGGTTTTCTGAGAAAGGCAGATTGGCAAGCTGCTCGAAGTGCGCCTGCCCTTGCGGCGCTGCGGTCTGGTTTTGTTGTGCCGGTTGTTGGCATGCTGTAAGACCAAATACGGCGATGAGCATGAAACGGATCGTCTTCATCTTTTAGCCTCCGTTTTGTGGGAATCATCCCTGCTTCTCTACCTTGGGCGGCTTCCAGGAAGCATCGATGACTTCCTGCTTAGGCGCGTAGCAGCGAATGTACAGAGAGAAGGGAGTATCCGGCGCGGGCAGCCAGTTTGTCTCCTTGTCTTTGCCGGGTGACTTTGCTCCGGCATACAGCGTGAGAGAACCATCAGAGTTCGTCTGCAGATTTTTGTTCTTTGTCCCGATGGAAAAGCGATTGAGAGGATTCGGGTTAAAGAAATGGTGTTCGTTATACAGCGTGAGCGACCAGAAGCCGCTCACGGGTGGGAGCTGTCCTGCGGGAAATGTAACTGAATAAGTTACATTTCCATTCAGTTGCGCGCCGTCTGAATCGGTGTCCGTGAAAATGTATTTCGTCTCGTTGAATCTGTTTTCATACATGTTGGACTTGGAAATCGCGGTACGAATGATATAGTCCGCGCCGAAAGCGCCATTGTTGACAGGCGAATACCAGCCATTTCCCGCCGGAGGACCATTGAGCCGCCACTGAAAGAGCGGTGGAATAAGCTCCTTGTCGCTGGCGATAGCGGTTTGCTTCAGGGTCTCTTTCACTTCCGGATCTTTTGAAGCAGCGTCGAGCAACGAGTGGATCAACACATAGGTGGCTTCCTCGCCAGGCATCGGCGGTACCTTGTTCAACACTTCAGGCAGTTGATCGAAAAAAACTTCAGGTTTGACCCACTGGATTTCTCCCGCACCTTGCCCTGAGGGAGCCGGAAAATTGGGAATCTTCTTCCAATCCGTCGTCTTCATCTTTCCGTCAAACTGGCTCAAGGGATATGCCATGACCTGATTGAGCACTGCCTGAATCGCCTGGCGGTCCTCTGCAGTGTCGTCCATAAAAACACGAGGGCACATCGCAGCTAGCTCTGTCGGAGATCTGAAGACCCCGCTTATGCCATCGGGTGTCTTCTCGTTCCAATTGGGCCCAACGAGGAGATAGAAGCCGGGTTTCGTTCCATACTGCTGGCCAAGCTGCGCAAACGAGTCGGTTCGCGCATCCCACGCCGCATACACCCAGAAACGATTGCCGAAGTCCGGTACCTGGTAGACGACAGGGCTCTCATCCAGAGTGGCAAAACCCATACCGTAGACAACATCCTGATTTGAACAGGTGACGAACCGTTGTTCGGATGAAATGTAATCCGTCAACATGCAGACCTGGCCTGCCGGCGCATTGGGCAGAATGCCTCCTCGAAGCCCCGGCTCAGGAACAGAGGACATGGCCGTGCGCCGGTTGAAGCTGTTCACCATGGTCCAGCCCCACAAATAGGCGAACCGCCCAATCGCCTGCACATATTCCTTCGAAAGAGCTGCGTTGGGATCTGTTCCGGCAAGTGGTTTGGCAGGAGAGGCAGGCGTATTGGCTGGTGCGGCTTCACCTGTGGACTGCGCCGTTGAGGGCTCTGGACACGGCTTCGAATTACAGCCGATGCCGGTCGCCACTACAGCCGCTGAACCTAATTGCAGAAACAGACGTCGTGAAAGCTCGAGGCTGGCTTCTGGTGAATTCATTGCGTTCCCTCCCGCGATTGATTCTCATTTCTTCTTCAATCGGTGCGATAAAGAGCTGGCCGTTCGCGGCTACTTCGCCTCTTCGAAATCGCCCGGCTTCCAGCTTCCATCGAAGGCTGCCTGCTCCGGCCCGTAGACGCGGAAGTAAGCGAACCATCCCTTGCCGGGGATGGTCTTGATCCACTGGTTCTCTTGTCCCGCCGGAGCCGTCGGCCCAAAGTAGAGTGTGGTCGGCGCCGTGGTGGAGACATTTTTCAGTTCAAACAGAGAGCGCAGCGCGGCCTTGTTCTGATCGGTCTGGACCTGGCTCCGCGTGTCCGTGTCATACACCGTCACGCTCCAGAACAGCTTTCCCGGCACTGGCTGTGGAACTGTGAGCGTGTAGCTCTTGCCGCCGTCGAGATAAGCTCCGCTGCTGTCGCGCAGGCCAAGCCAGTAGAGCGAGCCCGCGGTTGGATCGCGCTTGAACATCGCCGGCGACGCTCCAATGGCCTGGTAGAACCACTTATCGCGCGCATAAAGGTCGTTGTAGTTGGCCGTGTTGAAGTCGCCGTCTTCATAACGCAGCGCGGCCCACTCCCACTTGCGGTCCGGCCACACAATGCGGTCCGGACGCCGGTCGTCGAATGACTCGACACGCATCTGCGCGTTGCCGATCTTTGCCGCCTTTTCCAGAATCGCTGTCATGCGCGCATCGGGATTGAAAGGCTTGCCCTTTTCCATCCCCAGCGCCGCCAGCTCTCCATACCAGTAGTGGAACTGCGGATTCGGCGGCTCGCTGTTGATCACGTCATAGAGCTCTTGCCAGAACTGAATATTGTTTTCCCACGCGAGGGGCGTCGTGTCCTGCGGTATCGGCGTCAGATCCAGCCACTTGATGTCCGTCGTGCCATTCAGCGGATGCACCTTCGCCGTCTTGATCAGGGCAATTGCCCCGGCAACATCGCCGTTTACCGGAAGCGAACGGATGCCCACCAGCATCGTGTTCGACGGCGAGTAAGCAACCCGGTATCCCGCTGGCGGCGTTCCCTTGTAACCCGGCGGCAGAAACACCACCTTGTCCCCAGCGCCGTGTGCAGGCCCGGGTACCCCGAGGTCTGCAACCCAGAGCTGGTTTACATCCATCGCGATGCAGATGAGCGGCCCCGGAGGCAGTTCGATCACCATAGGCCCATTCGACAGGTCCATCAGCATCGGCGCATAGGGTGTGTCGGAGTTATAGGTGAACCCCACAGTCTTCGGTCCGCCCTCCAGCGTCCCGAAAACCTTGTTCGGCACAATGCCGATGCGCTCATCTTCCTTGAAAATGGCGTGCCCGGAAACCGTGGGATAGAAAAACTTATACGCCTCCACTGCGCGGTTCAGGTCGTTATCGTCATAGGCCTTCTGCGCCGTATCGTCTGAAGGGTAGCCGCGCTCGAATGTATATCCATTATTCGTGCTCTCCGTCGGCGTCGTTGCTTTCTGCTGTTCGCAACCAATCAATGCGGCCAGCGGCAGTACAAAAGCCATGGCTTTCAGCGCGTGAGCAGCCATTCGCAGGTTCTTCATG
>JASHRS010000185.1 GCA_030037215.1 Silvibacterium sp.
GCCGGCATCAGACCATGCCCGTGAAGAATTATGTCCGACACGCGGTTATCATTCGCCGGAGCCCCGCTGGGTAGATACTTTTGCTTGAATAGCCCCTGCAGCCCCGGCCCATGCAGTGACTGCGTATTGTTCGCGTTGTGGCAGCGCGCGCACTCATGCACAAATACCTCATGCCCGCGTAATTCCGGCGGATTCAATTCACTTAGCGGCTTCGACGGAGGCAGCGCCGGACGGCACCCTGCAAGAACGCACAGGGTCATCGCACCTGAAACCAATTTAAGAGCTGAATTCAAGGGATCGATTCAATGATAGCTAATCAGCCGCGGCAATCGCGCCCACTACCTTATCCAGCGCTTTCAAAGCTGCATCGCTCCCCGGTCCGTGGTCATTGCACAGGATCGAGAACACCAGTGTCTTCCCACTCGCCGCCGTCAGATACCCACTCAGCGCATTCACTCCGCTGATCGTTCCTGTCTTCGCAAACACCTTGCCTTTCAATGCCGAATCGTTGAACCGCCCGGACAGCGTCCCGTCCACCCCTCCCACCGGCAGGCTTGCGCGATACTCACCGCCCCACGGCTGCTGCGATGCGAACACCAGCAGCCGCGTGAGCGCGCGCGGAGTAATTAGATCCTGCGGCGACAGCCCCGATCCGTCATAAAAAGAAAAATCATCGGGGTCTACGCCAGCGCCGATCAAAAACTGTCGTACCACGCGCGCGCCCTGCGCAATCGACCCATCCCCGCCTTCCAACCGTCCTAGTAACCGAAGGTAAAGCTCCGCGTGCAGGTTCTGACTCACTTTCAGCGTTACCGTAATGTCCTGCTCAAAGGGAGGCGACACGTGTATTGCCAGCACACGTTCGCCGCTCATTGGCGGAGCAATAGTCGTCAGCGCAAGCGGATGCAGCACCAGCGGCTGGTTCACCTCCGCGTGAAACCCTTCCGTATCCGTCGGCAGCCGGTGTTCCGCGCGCGCCTCGCCCTTAACCGTAATGCCCCGTGCCAGCAGCATCTGCCTGAGCGCTGTCGCCGCATACTCTGCCGGGTCTTCGATTGATAACCCCACATGCAGGCCATCCTGATTCACAGTCCCGTATAGGCGAACCGTTTTCGATCCCGGCATACGGTCAATAACCGGACTCGCCTCGGCCTTCCCCGGCAGCACAGTCATTGAATTTTCGATCTTGTAGTACGGCGTATCGGGAGTCCACTCGAACGTCCCACCCGGACCCGAATTCAGGAACACGATATTGTCGTTTACTGTCAGCGCGGAAACCGGCGCGCCGTAATCCCACTCCAGATCGTCCCACTCCCATCCTCCGCCGTATGGCTCCCACGGAAACCATGTGTCGTCGCCGACAAGGTCGCCATCTACCACCTTCACGCCTTTTGCTGCAATCTGGTCCGCCATGCTTTCGAGCGCTGCCAGCGGATCATTCGAGCGCTCTGTCTTTCCAGCGTAGGGGTACACCCGACCTGACATCGTCGGATCGCCCGCTCCTAGCAGGGAAATGCTTCCGTGCAGCTCGCCTGCGCTGTCCAGCTCTGCCGCCGTCACCGCCTGTGTCATCCACGTCGTACCCCGAGGCAACAGTGCCAGCGCCGCCGCGGTCGTCGTCAGCTTCGCATTCGACGCAGGCGCAAAAAGCTGCCCGTCGTTCAGCGTATACACCGGAGCGCCGTCCGCCGTCACAACGGAAATCCCCCAATGCGCCCGCGCGACTAACGGCTCGGAAAGAATCCCCTGAATCTGTACTGCAAGATCATTTACCGTCCGCTTCTTCGCATGGTGATGTGGCGCCGCACCCGCGTACATTACTACCGCTGCCAGAAAGGCAAGAACTACTGCGCTCGTTCGTTTTGGTTTCATCTCTTTCGCGAAGTGTATAGCATCGAGGACGACATGCCATTTACTCGCCGCGACGAATTTATCTGGCAGCTCCGCACCCGTTCTCTTGTCCTTGGGCCGCGTACCCTCGTCATGGGCATCCTCAACGTAACCCCGGACTCGTTTTCGGACGGCGGCCTTTTCGACAATCCCCACAAAGCCGCCGCCCATGCCCTCCATATGCTCGACGAAGGCGCGGACCTCATCGACATTGGAGGCGAATCTACGCGCCCGGGCAAGTACGAGCCGATCACCACAGAAGAGGAGCAGCGACGCGTCCTGCCCGTTATCGAATCCATCCTTAAGGCGCGTCCTGACGCCATGCTCTCAATCGACACCTACCGCGCCTCCACTGCCAAAGCTGCTGTCAGCGCAGGCGCTGAGATCGTCAATGACATCAGCGGTTTTACCTGGGATCCAGACATGCCCCGCGCTTGCGCCAGCCTACGCTGCGGCGTCGTTCTTATGCACACCCGTGGGCGCTCTGCCGAATGGCGCTCCCTGCCACCGCTGGCGAAGGACGAAGTCCTCCTGCTGGTCAAATCCGGCCTCGCACATAGCCTTGAAACAGCGATCACTGCCGGCAACGCCCCCCCCCGCGTTGTCCTCGATCCCGGCTACGGCTTCGGCAAATCCTACGACGAAAACTACCCGCTCCTTGCGCACCAGGACGAGCTGCGCTCCCTTGGCCGGCCCATCCTCGCCGGGCTCTCCCGCAAATCCTTCCTCGGACGCGTGCTCGCTCCACTCCACGGAGGCGTCAGCGCCCCTGTCAACGAGCGTGCCAATGCGACCATCACCGCAACCACTACAGCCATCCTCGCAGGAGCTCACATCGTCCGCGTCCATGACGTCCGCCCCGCCGTCGAAGCCGCCCGCATCGCCGACGCCATTCTGGCGGGAGTATGAGAATAAAAAAATTTACCTCCCAGAAAAATAAATGACTTAACGCGTTGGCCCGGCTAGCTACGACACCTTAAAAAGCAAAAAGGCCGCGAGGTATTCGCGGCCTTTTTGCGGATAATCCAGTCCGGATTTAAGCTGCTTCTGCTGCCTTTTCCAGCGCTTTCTTTGCCTGGTTCACCAGCGCGGTAAACCCGGCTGCGTCGTTCACAGCAATGTCGGCCAGAATCTTGCGGTCGAGCTCTACGCCAGCCTTCTTCAGGCCATTGATGAGCTGCGAATAGCTGATTCCGTTCAGCTTGGCGGCGGCGTTAATGCGCACAATCCAGAGCGAGCGGTACTGGCGCTTCTTCTGTTTGCGGCCGGTATAGGCGAACTTCAGCCCGCGCTCCACGGCTTCCTGCGCTGCCTGGTACAGCTTCGATTTTGTGAGGAAATAACCGCTTGCGCGCTTCAGAATCTTTTTGCGGCGGTCATTGCGTTTGGTTCCACGTTTTACGCGGGGCATTTCGTGCTTCTCCTTTTTGCTTACGGTTAGGCGGCTGGAGGCAGGAGCTTTCGCTTATATACCTCTTCACTCGCTCGGTTTTCCTGATCGCTCGGCATCTGTCGATTGACTTCAGCCGGGGGCCACTCGCGAACCACTCTCGCACGGCCCGTAAAATCTACGCTCGCGGCATACACCCGAGCGCAAATTTTAGACTCAGGCGTAGGGAATCATGCGCGCAACCTTGGCGTGGTCGGCGTCCGAAACCAGCGTGCTGTGAGCCAGCTTACGCTTCGTCTTCGTCTCCTTCGACGTCAGGATATGGCGCATCTTCGACTGACCACGAAGAAATTTGCCAGTAGCAGTCTTCTTGAAGCGCTTTGCAGCGCCCCTGTGTGTCTTCAATTTGGGCATGGTTTCCTGCTTGAATCGGCTTACTTACAACATCTCTCAGTATACGGGAATCCGCTCTATCCTGCCACTTGTTTCCGTCCAAACCGTGGTATGCTGGCCACCGCGGGTCAATGACCCCGCGACTCTGTTTGGGCTCCCCTATTTCATACAAAGGCCTGACTTATGGGTGTCAACAACTTCACTTACAGCAATAACGGCCTCGCTCTTACTGAGCTATTCGAGGGTGACGTACTCACTGCATATCAGGACCAGCGTGGGGTGTGGACCATAGGCTATGGCCACACTGCGGGTGTCTATCCTGGCCAGACCATCACACAGGATCAGGCCGTCGCTTTCCTCATAAGCGACGTTGCTGCGGCTGTCGCTTGCGTAAATAACGCTGTTACCGTCCCCCTCACGCAATCTCAGTTTGACGCTCTCGTCGACTTCACTTTTAACCTCGGCACCGGCAGCTTCCTCGGCTCAACGCTTCTCAAAGACATTAACGCCGGCGACTTCCCTGATGCCGTCGCTCAATTTGACCTCTGGGACCACTGCGGAGGCGTCGTCAACGCTGGACTGCTTCGCCGTCGCCAGGCCGAAGCCGCCGAATTCAGCGGCCAGCCCACTCCAAATTCCACCACGAGCTCCTGAAAACGTGCCTATGTCCGACCCTCAAGTGCAAGCCGCCGGCGATCTGGTCCTTGATCGTCTCGAAGATCAGATCAACTGGTATGACCGCAAAAGCCAGGCCGCGCAGCGGGCGTTCAAGCGCATCAAGATCGTGGAAATTCTCGCCGCCGCGCTAATTCCTTTTCTTACCGGGCTTAAGTTTCCGCACGTCTCATTGATTGTAGGAGGACTGGGCGTTCTGATCACCATTCTTGAAGGCGTTCTTCACCTGAATCAGTACCAGCAGAATTGGACCACGTACCGCTCTACATGCGAATCACTCAAGCACGAGAAGTATGTTTTTCTCGCCCATGCCGGACCCTATGCCGGAGCTTCCGACCCGCGTGCGCTGCTGGCCGACCGCGTCGAATCACTGGTCTCGCAGGAGCACGCGCAGTGGGCATCGGTTCAGCAGCAGGCCGTCAAACCCTCCGGAGCCCAATAAGGCCGACTGGAACCCGGATCATTCTGTTCCCTTGGCGCGCAAAAATGAGTACTTGACCATGTTGTGCTGTTTCTGACCCGACGCATCCTCGAAGGTGTTTTTCACTTCGACCCCAAGAGCTGCGCCGCTGGGAATAATCAGCAATATCGCCTCTCGCTTTTTCTGCGTCTCCTCCGGAACATTTGCCAGTGACCACAGACCCTCCATCTTGGTTCCGTCGAAGGTCAGAGTTTGCGCGCCCCAGTTGCACTTGTTCTGCCCGCATGCTCCGAACGGCTCAACCCTGTACTCCGGTCCCGTCCCTGCGATCTTCACTTCCATCAGCGCATCCACACCATTCTTCGTATTCGGATTCGCCCACGTCCCCACAATCTGATCTGCCGTGACCGCCGGAGTTACTGGTGTCGACGTCCCCTGCGAACTCGACGTGCTTTGCTGGGTGCCCGGATTCGGCGGCACGCTGACCACGTTTGTGACCGGTTTATGCCACACCATATATCCGACCACAGCCACCACAATGAGCACCGCGGCCGCTACGCCCAGCAGCAAACCCGTTCGCTTTTTGTCTCCGCCGCTCTGCACGGGCGGCGCTACCGGCGGAGGAAGTTGTGATGGAATCGTCGCATGAACCGGCTGCGACTCGGTCGCTGGCGTAGCTGTCACATACTGCTTCAAGGCCGCAATCAGCAGCTGTACATCTGAGTTCCATCTCGCGTGCGAAATCTCCACGCTGTTGCGAAAGGCAAGTTCCTTGATATTTTCGGGCAATTGTTCCGGTCTCGGCATCCGCGCATCGTGCACCAACACGGGAATTACGGCGATATTCCGCGCCAGCGCCGAGCCCACCTCGAGCCGCACGAAGTCATTCTCGTCATCGAGCCGGCGACCGCCATCCGGATTGGAGGCGGTAACCCAGTTCGACCCGATCACCGTGAGAAAGACGCCGCAGGTGGCCACGTTCTCGTCGATAGCCTTGCGAAAGTCCGTCCCCGGCGCTATGCCGGCTACGTCCATAAAGACCGAATCGTCTCCATAGGCCCGCACCAGATCGTCAAAGAGCCTTCCCGCCTCGCCCTCCGTATCTTCACGGCGGTAACTGATAAAGATCGCGCGCTTCACTGCCACTTTCCCTCCGCGTGGATCGTCTTCCGTCGAGAAAAGAATAGGCGCACTCTTCCCCTTCGGCAACATTAATTCGCGCACCTGAATCGGGCAAAAAGAGAGGCTGCTGTAACAGCAGCCTCTCTAATCAAATAATGTATTGGGGGCACAGCCCGTGTGTCTGGAGCGTCGTTACTCTATCACGGCGTCCACAAATGCCTTCAGCTTGCGCGAGCGCGAAGGGTGCCGCAGCTTGCGCAGCGCCTTCGCCTCGATCTGCCGGATGCGTTCGCGCGTCACCTGGAAGCTCTGGCCGACTTCTTCCAGCGTGTGCTCGGAGCCATCCTCGAGGCCGAAGCGCATCTTGATCACGCGCTCTTCCCGTGGCGTCAGCGTACGCAGCACCTGCGACGTGTACTCCTTCAGGTTTACGCTGATGACTGCATCCGAAGGCGAAACCGCGCCGCGGTCTTCGATAAAGTCGCCCAGGTGTGAATCCTCTTCCTCGCCGATCGGTGTCTCTAGCGAGATCGGTTCCTGCGCGATCTTGAGCACCTTGCGGACTTTTGCAACAGGAATATCCATCCGGCGCGCGATCTCCTCCGAGGTGGGCTCGCGCCCCAGTTCCTGCACCAGCTGCCGCGACGTACGGATGAGCTTGTTGATCGTCTCGATCATGTGCACCGGAATGCGGATCGTCCTCGCCTGGTCGGCAATGGCACGCGTAATCGCCTGCCGGATCCACCACGTCGCATAGGTAGAGAACTTGTACCCGCGGCGATACTCGAACTTGTCGACCGCCTTCATCAGGCCGATGTTGCCCTCCTGAATCAGATCCAGGAACTGGAGTCCGCGGTTCGTGTACTTCTTCGCAATCGACACCACCAGCCGCAGGTTCGCCTCGATCAGCTCGCGCTTGGCGTGCTCTGCGTCCATGTCGCCCTGGATCATCTCGCGCTGCGTGCGCTTCAGCTCGGCAATCGAAACGCCCGCTTCCTGCTCCAGCTTTTCGAGGTCGATCTTGCAGTTCTTCTGCTGGCGCCGATACTCCTTCTTCAGCTCCTCGCTTTTCGACGCTTCGTACTTCTGGTCCAGCGTGCGAATCTGCCGCTCCAGCGTCCGCATGACATCGACTGTCTTGTTCAGCTTGTCCAGCAGGCGCTTGCGCTCAAGGTTGGTGTACTTGAGCTCGCGCACAACGCGCGAAACCAGCACCTTCTCGCGCGCAATGGCCCAGCGCGTCTTGCGATGTTCTTTCGCACGGGTCTTGGGATTGATGGTCGCCAGCTTCTCTTCGAGCGCTGCAGCCTTCTTCTGGTGCTTGACCAGCCCGTCAATCTTGTTCACGGTCTGGCGCACACGCGCCTGCAAAATCTCTTCTGTGATCTCCTCCTCGTCGAAGATCACCACTTCCTTCACGTTGCGCACGCCGCGCTTCAGGTCTTCACCCAGCGCAATAATCTCGCGAATCACGATCGGTGAACGCGAGATTGCCTTCATCACGCGAAGCTGACCACGCTCGATGCGCTTGGCAATCTCCACCTCGCCCTCGCGCGTCAGCAGCGGGACTGTGCCCATCTCGCGCAGATACATGCGCACCGGGTCGTTTGTCTTCTCGAGCTGTCCCGGAGTCAGATCGAGCTCAACGTCTTCGCCTTCTTCGCCCTCGCTCTCAAAACCGTCCTTCGGTCCGCTTTCAAGCAAGTCGATCCCCTGCGTACCGATCGTTGTGATCAGATCGTCGAGGTCATCGGCCGAATTCATTTCTCCGGGCAGAAGGTCATTCACCTCACCGTATGTGAGATACCCCTTTTCCTTGCCCGTATCGATCAGCTTATCGATCTCTTCTTCGTATTTGTCTTCTATCGCCAAGCGCGTCTCTCCCCGCGTAAATATTATTCAGACGTAGATACGTCAAGACGTATTCGTCCCCTCGAACGCCGACATGTGGTTCGGATTCTATCTGCTGCCTGGGTCGGACAAAGTGCGGCGAAGCCATAAATGGCATTATCCCGATTAGGATCGCTTAGCGAATCCATGGGCAATAGGCGCACGTCCACCAAAGACTTATAGAATATCACGCCAGAATGCTGAAACCACAGCGTCTTTCGACCAGCTTCGGCTGAATTTCAGCCACGGCGTTCCCGATTCTACGTCCTTCTTCCTTACAAATTAGATGTGGAAAACGGGTTTTTGTTTCATTCGCCGGACTTAATGGTGCGAAATCAGATATACCAACACCCCGACCACCCCAAAAGCCCCTAGAATCACTGTCATCAGGAACCCGCCAATCAGAAAATTGGCCATCCGCTCCTGTTCAGGTTTCGGACGTGTGATTCCGAAGACATTGATGAAGATTTCCGTCAGCCAGGCGAACAGTTTCATTAATCGAGATTCCTCAATCTCATCGCAATCTCATGCACTTTCCGGCTCAGCGCCATAATCTCCTCAACCTTCCCGGTTCGCTCCGCGTCCTGCAGCGCAGCCCTCACCGCCCGCTGCTCCTGCTCAAGCGACGCTCTCCGCAGTGTCAGAATCGCCGCCTCTACATGGTCCAGCTCCGGCTCGGCTCCATGCACTGACACCAGAACCCCCGCCAGCGCCTGCCTGTGCGCCTGCTCCAGAGACTCCATCGCATCCGCTCCCGCCTCGCGCGCCCGCAGCTGCTCCAGAATCTCGTGCACATCCTCTCTCAGGCGGTCAAAATCCGCCTCGTGCTCCAGATACGCCGCCTCCGCCGACTGGTATAGCTCACTCTCCTTCGCCGCCGAAAATGCCTGCATCAGAATCTGCTCTGCGCGTGTGAACGGCGCTGCAGCCATGCCGACAGAATCCCGCCGCTTCGCCGCTGCCTCCTTCAGCTCCGCCCGCACCAGCGCCGAATCAACGCCCAGCTTCTGCGCCGCATCCATCGCAAACTCGTCGCGCGCTATCCGGTTCGGCATCCGTCGGATATGTGGCAGCAGATAATTCAGCGCCTTGATCTTCGCCTCCGGAGTCCGCGGGGGAAACATCTGCCGTGCCCGCTCCAGCAGATAATCCTGATGCCGCCGCGCCCCGCGCAGTACTGTCATGTAAGCCTTTGCGCCCCGCTCACGAACATATTTGTCCGGATCGAGCCCACCCTCCAGTGTCACCACCTTGACCTCAAATCCCTCTTCCGTCAGCAGCGCAATCGACTTCTCCGCCGCGTTTGCCCCCGCCGTATCCGGATCGAAGTTCACAATCACGCGCGTTGTGTAGCGGCTCAGCAGCCGCACCTGTGCCTCGGTAAATGCAGTTCCGCTGGTTGCCAGCACGTTCGTAATTCCGGCGAGATATGCCGAGATGCAATCCATCTGCCCCTCAACCAGCACCGCAAAATCCGCCTCCCGGATCGCCTGCCGCGCCTTGTCCAGATTGAACAGCACTTGGCCCTTTGTGTAGAGCGCCGTCTCCGGCGAATTGATATATTTCGGCCCCGCCTTGTCGCCACTCTCCAAAGCCCGCGCCGTAAATGCGATCACGCGTCCGGACTCATTCGTAATCGGAAACGTGATCCGCTTCCGGAACCGGGCGTACAGCGGACCGGGCTTACCATCCTCCTGCTCCTTCCATGAAAAAAGCCCCGACGCCCGCAGCGTCGCCTCATCTGCCATGCCCTGCAGCCGCTCGCGAAGCGCGTGGAACGACTCCGGAGCATACCCGATCCGGAACCTCGCAATCCCCTCGTCCGTCATTCCGCGCCCTGCCAGATATTCCCTCGCCAGCGCACCCTCTGGAGACTTCAGTTGCTGCTCAAACCACGCCGCCGCCGCCTCATGCAGCTCAATCAGCTTGCCGCGCTGGCGGCTCTCCGCCGCTTCTTCCGGAGAAGAAAACTCTCGTTTCGGCAGTGGAATCCCGCACTTCAGAGCAACGGTCTTCACCGCCTCCGGGAAGCTGACGTTTTCGATCTTCTGAATGAAGGAGAAAACATCGCCCGACTGCCCGCACCCGAAGCAGTGGTAGAACTGCCGCCCCGCGTGGACGGAAAACGACGGTGTTTTCTCCGCATGGAACGGACACAACCCGTTGTAGTTCTGCGCCCCGGCCTTCTTCAGCCGCACAAATTCGCCGATAATCTTCACGATATCGGCCTGCTGCTTCACGGTCTGGGCAAAATTGTCAGCCACGCTCGAAAAATTCCTGAATCACCGAATCATCATAATCGCCGCACAAAATCCGCCACGATTTCAGCCGTTCGCTCCGGCATCTGCTGAAGGAGGAGGTGAGGTCCATCCAGAACCAGCGCCTCAATCTCCGGCCTCACCCGCCGAATGTCTTCCAGACATACCCCATTCACCAGACGGTCATGCCGCGCCTGCAAATAGAGCATTGGCACCTTGACCGCGCGGAGTTCCGCAAGTGCATTACACCTCAGGACCGCACGGGCTCTCTCCATCAGAACTTTTGGCTTCGCAGACGCCACTGCATCCCGCACCCTGGCTGGCAGTGAATTCGGAGCCGTTGACTTGAAAATCATGAAACCGCTAGCAAATTCAGGCACGGGAAGATAGGGCATGATCGGCGTCAGAAACAGACAGACTGACCGCACCCGGCCTCGGATCGGACTCGTAGCAAACCCAGCGGACAGAACCAGACCCTTCAGATTCACGGGACACGTCGCTGCAAACTGAATAGCGAGCGTCGTTGAAAACGACTCCGCCACAATCACATACGGTTCAGAAGCTGGGACGGCTGCGCAAATAAAATCCAGCAGTTGCGGATAAGAAAGATATACGTCGTTTGGATATCCCACCACCTGCGCTGTAAATTCGCTGGGCAGCGCCTCTGCGAAGTCCGCAAAAAGCTCCCCCGTCCCATACATTCCGGGAAGAAGTACTAACTTAATCCCTGACGCATCCATAAACCGTGACGGCTGGTTACTTTCGCTTCCACCTCACCCCGTCCTTCGAATCCTCAATCGCAATGCCCTTTTCCGCCAGCTCATTCCTGATCTGGTCTGCACGCGCAAAGTTCCGTGTCTTTTTCGCTTGCGTCCGCTCGTCCACCAATGCCTGAATCTGTTCGTCGCTCAATGCATTTTGGGCCAGAACCTCTGCTGACGCCTCGCCCAGCCGGCCTTCGCGCTCCGCCCACTCGAGCGCAAACTTCGTCCACTCCGCGTCATGATCCTCAAGCACGGCAAAAACCTTATCGAACTCGCCCAGAGCCGCCAGCACCTGCTTCACGTTCTCAGTGCCTAAATTTCCGGAATCCATCGCCGCATTCCCCGCGCGTACAAGGTCAAAAATTGCAGCCCGTGCCTCTGCCGTATTCAAGTCGTTCGCCAGTGCGTCGCAAAAACCCTGCCTGCATTTCGCCGTCTCCGCAGTCAGCGCCGCATTTTCCTCGGCAGTCGCCGTGGCCGCACGCAAGCGTTGCAAAAACGTCCTCAGCCGCTCTACCGCGCCCGTCTCCGCAGCCAATCCATCGAATGTGAAGTTCAGTTGCTGCCGGTACGGAACCGAGATCAACAGCATCCGAATCGCCGAGGCTTTATATCCTTTCAGCAGCAGATCGCGAAGAGTATAAAAATTCCCCTCAGACTTCGACATTTTGCGCCCTTCCACCAGCAGAAACCTCACATGGAACCAGTGCCGGGCGAACGTTGTGTGCGACGCCGACTCCGACTGCGCGATCTCGTTCTCGTGGTGTGGAAACATCAGGTCTTCGCCGCCCGCATGCAGATCGAACCCATCGCCCAGATACTCGGTCGCCATCGCCGAGCACTCAATATGCCAGCCCGGCCGGCCCGGTCCCAGCGTCGTCTGCCAGTGGTACTCACCCGGCTTGGGAGCCTTCCACAAGGCAAAGTCCCGCGCCGAATCCTTATCGTACTCATCCACATCCACGCGCGCGCCGTCCTCAATCCCGCTGAAATCCTTCTTCGAAAGCCTCCCGTACTCGGGAAACTTCGCAATCCGGAAATACCACGATCCATCCTCTGTCCGGTACGCGCAATCCTGCTCCGCCAGCCGATCGATCAGGGCCACCATCGACGGAATATGCTCCGTCGCCCGCGCTACAATCTCCGGCTTCTCCACCGCCAGCGCGTCTAAATCCTCAAAAAACGCCTTCTCAAATCGTGGCGTGTATTCGCTAATCGGAACCTCCGCAGCAGCAGCATTGCGGATGATCTTGTCATCCACGTCCGTAATGTTCATCACATGCTTCGGCGCGATGCCCTCGAGCTTCAGAAACCGTCGCAGCACATCCACCTGCAGAAAAGTGCGGAAATTCCCGATATGTCCGTAGTCGTACACTGTTGGCCCGCATGCATACATGCGGAACGCCTTGCCGTCTGCGGGGGAAAGTTCTTCGATGCGGCCAGTAAGAGTATTGAAAAGTCGAATGGTCATTCGTGCGGCGGGATTCTCAGAATATTCCTAAGCCGATTCTATGCTTTTTTGCGGTTTGCGCGGAGCGCGTCCGAGCCCCTGCGTCCGCGGCTGAAGGGAGCGGCCACGCGAAGCAGTTGCCTGGATGGCTAATCCTTCCCCAATCAGCCGCCCGCGCATCTTCCGCTCCATCTCCAGCGCCATCTCAAAATGGGCATCTCGCTTCTGCTCAATCTCCGCTGTAACCTTCGCGCCGTTTTCATCGAGATGCTTGTGCGCCTCCTCGTCGAGCATCACCCAGTCGTGCCAGGCGCCAATCTCGTCCTGCAGCTTCTTAAGAGCCTTCCCGACCATCCCTGCACGCTCGTCATCACCGCCCTGCTCCGCCATGTAACGCGCCTTCTTTGCTCCCTTGCGAAAATCGTGCAGATTTCCCGCGTCCAGCTGCCGCATCTCATATGCCAGCCGCGCAAAGGCATCCAGAGCAGTCTGTGCCGCGTCGTGCTTACACCGGCGCGCCAGCGGATGTCGCGCAGTTGAATAGGCGACAAAATAGTCCTCCAGTTTTGCCGCCCACTTCGCTGCATTTTTCTTTAGCCGAACCACCTGATGTTCCCGCTCAACTTTCAAGGCGCCATCCAGCTTGTCTGCCTGCACGGTTATCTCATTGGGCTTTTGCTCTGCCACTGTCTTATTTCCCGCTTCCGTCGCCGGAATCATTGCCTTCAGCAGTTTCCGCTGCACATCCAGGTCTCGCACCGGGGCCGCTGCCCTCCGAACCGTTTTCAGCAGGCGCTCCCACGCGCGCGCAGCCTTCGTCAGTTCATCGCTCCCATCTCCACGATCAAGTCCGGCGTTGCGAAGCTCGGCCTCCAACGCGGCCTCAATCCTTCGCGTGCCTGTACGCGTGTCATGCACCGCATCCTCGTCTGGATCCACTGCGCAATTCCTCAGATTCTCTTTGAGCGTGTCTGTCAATTTGCGCAAATGAGCATCAGGTTCATGCAGGTTGCGACGGCTCGAAGGAGGCACAGTTCTGGCTGGCGTAGTCTCGCCAGACCTTATGCCATTCCGTCCAGCATGCTCATCGGTCATCAATTCCACCTGCCCCATCGATCCATCCCTGTTCTTTATTGTCTACCGATTGATCTCACAACCGTATTTATACGGTCTTGCGTATCGCTGGACCCGCAGTCTCACTGGTATTCTGATTCCAATTCAAAAAATCGATTCAAATCACGCTCATGCCAGCCCACGACTTCCACATTGCGTCCGATTCAGCTTCGGAGACCCGTCCCATCTACGCATCTCCGGTCCGGGTCTGGACGCTCCTGTTGCTTGTCTTCTTTGCCGTTCACTTCATCGCTCTCTTTTCGCCAGCGTTGCTTGACGACGCGGACTCGACTCACGCCAACGCCGCGCAACACATTGTCACAAGCGGGAACTGGGTCACCCTCTACGTCGATGGCATCCGCTATCTTGAGAAACCCCCGCTGCCCTACTGGCTGGCCGCCATTGATTATCGTATTTTCGGCTACAACGTCTTCGCCACGCATCTGCCCATGACGCTCGGGGTACTCGCATGTGCCGTCCTTGCATGGTTCTGGACACGCCACGCGTACGGCGACCGCGCCGGCTTTTACGCCGCGCTCGCCATTCTAACCTCCCTCGGTGTCTTTCTTTTCACCCGTTTTTTCATCCCCGAGTCGCTTCTCACTTTCTTTCTCGCGCTCTCGCTCTACGGCTTCCTTACAGGTCTAGAAGACCACAAGTCGGCGCGCTTCTATATCGCCTATGCATCCCTTGCCATTGCGGTTCTTGCCAAAGGATTGATCGCGCCCGTCTTCTTCGTCGCTGCTGTTGTGCCGTACCTCCTTATTACCGGCGAGTGGCGCCGTTGGCGCCAAATGCGGCTCATCACCGGCCTTCTGCTTTTCCTTGCCATCGCTGCTCCCTGGCACATCCTTTGCGCGCTTCAGAACCCCGATCATGGTAATCCGCACGGCAATATCCCCTCACCAGGCCATGTCCACGGATTCCTCTACTTCTACTTCATTAACGAACACGTACTACGTTTTCTTGGGCTGCGCTACCCGCACGACTACAACAAACAGCCATGGTTCGCTTATTGGTTCGGACTGCTTGTCTGGCTTTTCCCCTGGAGCCTCTTTCTGCCCGCTGCGATCGTTCGCGTCTGGCGCAACCGGCAAATTTTCATCTCTGACCTGCGCTATAACTCCACGAACACCATTGAATTTCTGGACCCTCGCCAGACCGCGCAGGCTGCATCCTCGCTGGCAGCGCGCCTGCGTTTCCGCGCCCGCACCGGACTGCTGCTTGGCCTTTTTGCTGCCTTCATCCTCATCTTCTTCGCTATTTCCACCAATCAGGAGTACTACACCTGGCCTGCGTGGTTCGCCATCCTCATTCTCATTTCCGGATCGTTAGGCATGATCGAAGAGGCGCCCGAAGGCGACCCCCGTTGGATCAACGCTTCGAGCCGCTGGCTCACCAGCATGCATGCCGCCTTTGCCGTCATCGGCGTAGCTGCCGCTCTCGCTCTCACCTGGGGACTGTGGGCTTCGCGTCACCTCCCATTCGTGCCCGACATCGGAACCCTTCTGGCGCACCGCGCGGTCGGTGGTTATTCGCTCGCGACCTCGCACTTCTTCGATCTCACCGGACCATCCTTCGCTGCCCTGCGGCTGCCCGCTGCGATTGCTGCCGTCACCCTCCTGCTTGGCCCGCTTACGGCGTGGGTTCTGCGCCGCCGCGGTCACGGACTCGAAGCCACTACCTCTGTCGCCTTCACCGCTGCCGTCTTCCTTATTGCCGCACACATCGCATTCGAGCGCTTCCAGCCGATGCTTTCATCGGAAGCAATGGCGAACACCATCAACGCCATTGCAAGTACATCGGGCAATCGCCACTATCAACTCATCATTTATGGAGATCAATCGGACGGCTCGTCTGTCATCTTCTACACGCATCATCAGGCACTGCTTGCGCACGGCAGTAAGAATTATTTCGAGCCGCGGCCCGCAAGTCCCGGCCATTCCGCGGAGCAGACTTTCGGCTCATCGATGATCTGGGGTTCCGACTACCCTGACGCGCCGCACATCTTCCTTGCCGACCCACAGCTGCTCGCCATGTGGGGGCAGGGTTCGCGCATCTTCCTCTTCGTCCCCGGGGAATTCCATGACCATGTCGAACAGATCATGGCTGCGAATGGAAAGAAGCTCTACAAACTTCAGGAATTGTCGGATAAGACGCTCTATACCGACCATCCTCTCTAAGGCACTCACTATGCCCGGAAATATCCAGGCCATGAAGACTCAATTCACCGCAATTGGAGCGCTCTTGTTGTTCCTTCCGGTCGCAGACCTGGCCTTTGCGCAAACACCGGCGCCAGCTCAGCCACCCATAAAAATGGGCCTGTGGCAGGAAGAGGTCATCACTACCATTAGCGGCATCGACGGCGTTAGTCCCGCGCCACAAAAATACACTGAGCAGACCTGCATCAGCCCTGAAAGCTGGAGCAAACATGGCCTCACAACAGTCAACGCAAACCGCTGCGTAATCTCAAACCTGCACCCGGGCTCGCATACCCTCTCCTACGACCAGCAGTGCGGAGCGCAGGCCGACGCTGTTGTCTTCCATGTCACGATCCAGATCGACAGCGAGCGGCACATGCATGGAACGTCCGTTGCGACCATAACTGCCCCGGGTTCTGCCCGCCACGGCACATGGACATCGACCATCACCGAGCACTACCTTGTGCCTGACTGCGGTGATATCAAGCCGGGCGAAAAATCCCCGAATCCCTAAGCCTGACAGCTAGCTGACTGGTATCACTAGATACTGCTCCAGCTTCCCGTCAGGCATCGTGTACGTCGTCACCCGCACTTTCACGGGAGAATTCGCAAACTCCACCGTAAACGACCGGAATGTCATCCCGCCGCGCAGCTCTTCATCTGTCTCCTTAAATGATGACGGCTCACCCAGCGGCGCGAGGCTGGACTCGAAATCCCCCATCGCTGTCTTATCGAAATACGCGTTACAGTTCGGCGTAAACAGCGAGCGGTCGATCCCTCCGTGCTGCAATCCTACAAAAATCTCGCGCGCCTGCTTCTCTGCTTCCGCCGCTGGCGAACCCGCTGCATTCAGTCCCAGCACCAGCGGAGACAGTGCCATAGCAATCCCCGCCGCTGCCGGAGAAGCGTCCTGGTTCGTCAGCACTACAATCGCTGCCTTGTCGTTCGGAAACACCACGTTGTCCGACACAAATCCCGACACCTCGCCGCTGTGCTGATAGATAACGTGCCCGTTCATATCGCGAATAAACAGCCCCAGCGCATAGTGCGAACTCTCGCCGTCCTTCAGCATCACCGGATCGAACATCTGGTCATAGGACTTCTGGTCCAGCAGTGACCGGTTCATGACGCTGATGTCCCACTGCGCCAGGTCATACGCTGGCATCGCCAACTCACCCGCAGCAAACATCCATCCTTTGCCTTCTTTTGGAGCAGGACGCAGCGGTCCGAGCGCGTAGCGTACATACCCCTCCGCGTCCGTATCGCCCAGCTTCTGCGCATCCGAGTTCCACACCGCCTCCATATTGATCGGCTTAAAGATGTGCTCCTGCAGGAAATTCATCAGCGGCTCGCCGCTTACCATCTCCACAATCCGTCCGGTAATTACATAGTTTGTATTTGAGTACTGCCACTTGGTCCCCGGATCAAAATCCAGTGGTTTCTTCCCCCACACATTCAGAATGTGCTGCGCCTCCGTCGCCTTCAGCATGGGAGGCATCACGTAATCTTCCGGCCAGTAATCCTGATAACCCGACGTGTGCGACAGCAGCATGCGAATCGTGACCTCGTTCGCCCGCGTCAGGTCCGGCAGGTACTTTGATACCGGATCGTTAATCGACAGCTTCCCCTCCTGCTGCAACAGTAAAACCGCAGCCGCTGTAAATTGCTTTGAGATCGACCCAATCGAGTACCGCATCGCCGGAGTCGCATCCACCGGCGGATCGAGCTTCGCCTTCCCATACGCTTGCGTGTAAACAATCGTCCCATTCTGCACAATGGCCACCGATGCCGACGGAACACCCGTCTTCTGCAGAACCTGATCGGCAGCCGCATCGATCTTCGCCTTCAGATCCGGCGAAATCGTGTCTACATCGAGCGAAGCCTGGGCAAAAACAATCCCTGTACAGTAAAGAATCGCCGCCAATAGGATCAAAGCTCGTCGCATAAATTAACCCCGGAACAACTCTCCAGTTTTAACACGAGATTCTGTACCCTAAACTCGATACTCTGTTCCTGCAATGTACGTCATCGCCCTCATCTTGGCACTGCTTGTTCCCGCCTCTTCAGGTCAGGATTCAGCGCATAAGGCGCCGCAGAAAGCGCAAAGTGACACCCATGAGTCCGGCTTCATCTTTTGGAAGATGTCCCGCCATTCTGTCGATCTCCTCCTGGACCCCGTTCCACAATCGAATTCTCTGCGTCTGGCGCAACTCAAACAAACCTTCACCGACCTCCAGTGTCAAGGGGAGCATCTGCGTGAGCAAACCTTCCCGGAAGGACAGAACCTCATCTGCACGCTGCCCGGAACCGCAACGAACCAACCCGGTGTGGATCTCACGGGCGAAGCCGGAACCATCCTTTTCCTCGCTAACTATGAACACGAAGGCTCGGGTCAAAGCGCCATCGAGAACTGGACTGGCGCTATCATGCTGCCGTTCCTTTATCATGGGCTCGCCGCTGCACCGCGTCACCACACCTTTCTGTTCGCAGAAGTAGGCGGCGAGGCTGGCGCCAAAGCTCTGTTTGATTCCCTGACTCCCACCCAACGCAGTTCCCTCAGAGGCGTGGTTGCCTTCGACGCACTTGGCCTCGGCCCCGCGGAGTTTTACAGCAACCCTAATGACACAAATGGTTTGCGCGCAATCGACACAACCAGCATGACCCGCGCAGACGAGATTCGTGAGGCATGCGCCAGGTTCCCACTATGCCGCACACTGATCCAGGCTGCCGGGGATCTCCGCATCGATCCACCCGTCTATGCGGTACCGGGCACATGGTTCAGGACAGATATCACCCGGGAATTCCGATATCATGGCGTGCCTTGCATCCTGATCCACTCCGTTACATTCAGCACTCGCGATCTTCCCGGCTCCTCGCACGATGCTGCGCAGGCTATCCATCACGACAGTTACTTCGACACCCTGACTCTGCTGGATGACTATGCCGCTGAACTCGATCAGCCATGGCGGGCACCCGCCAACAATGTCCCGTCCATGCCTTCCGGCGGCCGCCGCCGGTAAGGAAGGTCACCTAACGCCTCAGAGGGATGTTGGAGACCTAACCCTGTACCCATTTCCCTTGTACCCTGTACCCTGAAATCGTGGCTCTTGCATCGCAGCCCATCTCTCTGTCCCAGCACTGGACCACACGCCTTCTTGGACCCCTTGAATGGTGGCACCTGCTCTCGCTCGATGCGCCCTCTGTTGCCGTCCTCTGGGCATGGAGCTTTGCGCGCGCGCTTCATCTAAACCTTCCCATCGATTCTCTGCTTCTCCTCTTCAGCGGCACCTGGCTGCTTTATGTCGCCGACCGCATTCTTGACGGCCTCCATCAGTCTCCCGCATGCCTGCGCGAGCGGCATTTCTTCTATATGAGGCATCGCGCCGCCATCATTCTGGCTGCCGTTCCCGTAGGAAGCCTGGTCACATGGCTCGTCTTCGCGCAAATGCTGCCGAGCGCGCGGCGCTATGACACGCTACTCTTCACAATTGCCTGCACCTACTTTTGCATGGTCCATTTGCCTGGCAGGACCATCGAGCGCTGGTTTCCAAAAGAACTTATTGTCGCCCTTATTTTCGCCTCTGCAACCGCCATTCCCGCCTTTACCAGAATCACTACCGGTTCTGCGCCTGGCATAACACAATCTCAGATTGTCCTGCTTGTGCCTGCTGCTCTCTTCGCCGCGCTCTGCTGGCTTAACTGCATCGCGATCGAAAAATGGGAACACCATCCTGGACTACCGCGTTCTGCATGGGGTCAGCATTTTCCGATGCAGAGAAATGACCACACTACCCGCTGGGGGCAGCAGCATCTTCTCCTCATCAGCCTGACCATCGTCTGCATAGCCATCGTCTCGGCTGCTCTTTTACTGCTCTCTAATGTACTTGCCGCATCGCTCTGTTTTGCGGTGGCCCTTGCGGCAACGCTCTTCATCGTTCTGGACCGTTCTACCCTCATCGCACTCCGCCTACGTATCGCGGCCGATGCAGCACTACTCACTCCACTCTTATTTGTCTTCATTCGTTGATGCCACCAGCCACCTCCGCGAACTTTGACCGCATCGCCCGGCCCTATCGCTGGCTGGAATACCTGTCTTTCGGCACAATGCTCGAGCGCTGCCGCTTCTGCCTCGTCCCGCAACTTGCCTCGGCCCGCCGCGCCCTAATTTATGGCGATGGAGATGGGCGCTTTCTCGCCCGTCTTCTTGCTGACAATCCGCATCTCCATGCTGACGTTGTCGATCAAAGCTCCGCCATGCTGCGCCTTTTGGAATCGCGTGTGTCCGCAGTCGGCGCCCGAGACCGGATCTGTATTCACCGGGCTGATGCCCTCGCGTTCGAGTTGACCGGGAACTATGACCTTGTTGTCACCCACTTCTTCCTCGATTGCTTCAGCACTGCAGAGGCGCTTGCCCTCGCACAGAAAATCCGTCCACACCTATCCGAAGACGCCCTCTGGCTTGTCTCCGAATTCGCAATCCCCCGCGGACCGGCGGCAATACCTGCGAAATCCATCATCGCTGCGCTTTATGCCGCCTTCGGCCTGCTCACCGGGCTCCGGACGCGCACTCTCCCTGATTATGCAAGCGCCCTTACCCACACAGGATTCGCTGTCGCACAGCGTAAAATGTTCCTTGGCGGCCTGCTGGTCAGCGAAGTTTGGAAATCGAAAGCACATAAGAACAATGAGTTACCCCATTCGCACATTCGCGACGATCAGTTGTTACAATTCTGTTAAAGACTAGCCGTTTCGGAACATATCCCCGTGAATTTATACGTTCTTCGCCACGCAAGCGCCGGAACCCGTCGCGCAAATCCGATTATCGACACCAAGCGTCCTCTCGATAAGGAAGGCAAGCAGCAATGCATGCTGGTGGGAAGCTATCTAAACGCGTTAAATGTGCAGTTTGACGCAATCATCTCAAGCCCGCTTAAGCGGGCGTTGCAAACTGCCTCGCTGGTAGGAACCGAGGTAGGATATGACGCGAAGATTCTTGTCTCCGAGACGCTGGCCCCCTCGGCCACGGTCACCAACTTCGAAAAGCTGGTGGCTGGCCTCCTCCAATATGAAAATGTTCTGGTTGTGGGGCACAACCCGAATCTGGCAGTCTTTCTAGGAGCCCTGATCGCTCCGCACAGCATAATTGGAGTAACCGGGCAATCCGACAAGCCGCGTATCCGGCTTCGTAAGGGTGCTATCGCGCGTGTTGACTGCACTCGTCGCCCCGGAATATTGAACTGGCTTGTGGATCCACGTATCCTGCGCGGCGTTTACGCCAAGGTTACCAAGAGTTCCCGCCGGAAGACTTCCCGAAAATAGTTTGCTTCTTTCCTGAGTGACCAAAGCTCCAGCTCAGCGCCTGTCCGCCCAGGACTTAACTCGAGCAAAACCCGTTTAGGATAGACCCGCACCCGCACTCGCAGAATGTCGCTTGCCCGATCCTGATTGAGGGCAACCGCCAAACGCAGTAGCACCACTGCGCGCTTTACATGCTCATGCTCTTCGACAGGAACCTGGCGCATGGTCCGGCCCTCGGGCTCTGGACGGCTCTTGCCAATGTAGCGCGCAATTGCCGAAGTGACCACACGCTGTACAGGGGTAAAGCCGAAAATTTCCGAGTTTGCGATGATGTATTGCGCATGTCTGTGGTGACCCTGATAGTTCATGAACTTTCCCAGATCACGCATCATCGCCGCCGCCTCAAGCCAGATCCGGTACTCCTGAGGAAGCTCGTGAATGCCGGCCAGGTCGTGAAACAACTGCGCTGCATGGACGCGGACAGGTTCAGCCTGTTTCATGTCCACGCCGTATCTGCGGCAGATTTCGAGCACCGCCTCCCACCGCTCACGTTCGTACTGCTGGTGCGCAGCAGTCCGCGCGTCGCTCTCGGCAAGCATCTGCGCAAGAATGCCGTCACGCAGCCCCATATCCGAATAGCGCAACCCTCGCAGCCCGAAGTGTTCGAGCAGATCAGAATAGACATGCGCTCCGGCCACAATAATCTCTGAACGGCGCGGTCCTATGCCTGGAACGGAGCCGCGCGCCTCGTTCCGCATCTTGGTGAGCTTGCCGGCCAGCTTGTGAACGTCTTCGACCGGCGTCACATAGTCGTGCTTCGATGGATTCACTTTGTGTATCGCACGGCTCGCCGCACAAAGCGCCGCGGCAGTTCCCGAAGTGGCAATAATCGTATGCACTCGTCCGGGAGTCACCCGCCGTGAAGCGCGCCGTAGCTCGCGAGCAACGAATTTCTTCAACCTCGCAATCTCGTCCTTAGCCGGAGGGTCAGACTTGAGAAACTCCTGCGTCAGCCGCACTGCGCCAAGCGGCAGACTCACCGTCTCCACAATATGCTTGCGATCGGAGAGAGAGATTTCGCAGCTTCCGCCGCCCACGTCGATCAACAGGCACCGTCCCGCTGTACCCGGCTCGTTGCTGATCACCCCGCGGTGAATCAACCATCCTTCTTCCAGGCCGGATATGATCTCGACCTCCCAGCCGGTTTCATCCCTCACCCAGGCCAGAAAGGCCCGCCCGTTGCGCGCGTCGCGCATTGCCGACGTCGCAACTGCCCTGACCTGATCGGCGCCGTGCATCTGAACGGCCTTGTAAAAGCGCTTCAGGGCGTCCAGCGTGGCTGCCATCGCCTCGGGAGAAACCAATCCTGACCCGAATACGCTCGATCCGAGCCGCGTCACTTCACGGTCCTCATGCAACACACGCAGCCGGTGCTGCACGACCCGCGCGATCTTCAATCTGCAGGAGTTGGAACCAATGTCAATCGCCGCGAAAGTCTGCATCGTTTCGTTCGAGTCTCAGGAGGATTTGCGGTACTTCTGCAAGATAGCAGTGTTCTGTTCCAAAAGCAGAAAATCAAAAGGCGAACCCTAAGGTTCGCCTCTATTGATTAAGATTCGGTAGGGTATTAACGGGTGCCTACCGGCTTCGGCTCTTTCGCGCTGATCTCCGCCACCCGCTTCGCCAGCAACTGCTCCAAACTTTCCAGAGCCTTTGAGAAGCCTTCAATGCCTTCCTTCAACTTGTCGTTGGCCATGTGGTCGGCGGCGTGCATCTTGTCGAAGGTCGCCTTGTCGATATTCAGCTTTTCTATATTCATCGACTTCGCCTTCTCTGGATCGAGTTTGCGCGGCAAGTCTTCCTGTGTCGCCTCAAGCTCGTGCAGTAGTGTCGGCGAGATTGTCAGCAGATCGCATCCTGCTAGTTCGCGGATTTCGCCCGTGTTCCGGAAGCTTGCTCCCATCACCTGCGTTTTATATCCGAAATGCTTGAAGTAGTTGTAAATCGTAGTAACCGACTGCACGCCGGGATCGTCTGCGCCCTGATAATCCTTGCCCGTGTTCTTCTTGTACCAGTCAAGGATGCGGCCGACGAATGGTGAAACCAGCGTAACCTTCGCATCGCCGCACGCAACAGCCTGGTGAATGCCAAACAGCAGCGTCAGATTGCAGTGAATTCCTTCCTTTTCCAGCTCCTCGGCTGCCCGAATTCCTTCCCACGTCGAGGCAATCTTGATTAGAATCCGCTCTTTAGAGACGCCCTGTTCCGCGTAAAGCCGGATGATTTCCCGCGCCTGCTTCAACGTTCCTTCTGTGTCATAGGAAAGACGCGCATCGACCTCGGTGGATACACGGCCCGGAATAATCGTAAGAATCTTTTTGCCGAAGGCTATGGCCAGGTGCTTAAAGGCATCCTTTGCCACTGCCTGATCGCTCGCGTCTTCGCCCAGCCGCTTCTTTGCATCGGCCAGTACACCGTCCACAATCGGCGCATACTGCGGCATCTGCGCCGCTGCAGTGATGAGCGACGGATTTGTGGTCGCATCCTGCGGCTTCACCTTCTCAATCGCGTCAATATCGCCCGTATCGGCTACAACTGTGGTCATTCCGCGCAATTGTTCCAGCAGGTTCTTAGACATGTCTCCTCCTCATCGCTCTCTTCGTCATTATCGGCCATCTCCCGGCGAAAAGGAAACGAGCCAGCCCGCTTTTTCCCGCCTGTTCATAAAAACCCTCTGATGGCTTTCAACTCTTAGATGCGTGCTGACCCATCGAGGATACGGTTCGCCAGTGTACCGATACCCTGAATCGAAACCTCGACGTGATCACCGGTCTGCATCGGAGCCACGCCCGCCGGGGTTCCGGTCGGAATCACATCCCCTGGGAGAAGTGTCATCGCAGCCGTGATGTATCGCAGCAGCGCATCTATCGGAAAAATCAGATCGCGGGTGTTACCGTGCTGTTTTACTTCGCCGTTCAGCCGTGTCTCCACCACAATTCCCGCCCATGGATCGATCTCATCTGTCACCAGCGGACCCATCGGGCAAAATGTGTCGAATCCTTTGGCCCGCGACCACTGGCCATCTGATTTTTGAAGATCGCGCGCCGTCACATCGTTCACAATTGTGTAGCCGCGAATATAAGGCGTCACCTCTTCGTCGGAACCAATATGCGTCGCCATTCTTCCGATTACTACCGCCAGTTCGCCCTCAAAGTCCACACGCTGCGACTGCAGAGGGATATGAATCTCGTCTCCTGGCCCAATCACCGACGACGGCGCTTTCAAAAACAGCAGCGGCTCCTTCGGAACTTCATTGCCAAGCTCTGCGGCGTGGTCGCGATAATTGCGTCCGATGCATACGATCTTGCGCGGGGCAACAGGAGCGAGCACATGTACCTTGCTAAGCGGCAGAGGTTTAAACGGCCTTGCAGAGAACTTTGTCCATGGATCTTCTTCGAACGGCGGGAGCAGACGCTCAATCCACAATATCCCGCCGCGATCCACCACTTCTCCATACTGCGGACCGGCCTCGGTCTGAAAACTGCAATATTTCACCTTGAAAACTCCCTTAGCGCGTAGGCAGCGTTTCCTCTACTTCTTCCGAGTGCTGACTTTCGTTCCCATCATGGTCCACGGCACTTATGGAGTATCGATAGCTGTGCCCTGGACTTACGCCTGTGTCCCGAAACGAAGGCATAAGCTGCACTGAAGACGAAATCCGCACCGGTGTTGTGTTTGAGCCGGCCTCCCGGCGATAGACCACATATCCCGCAAGATCATTCTCTGTATTTGGCTGCCATGAAAGATCGATGGTTCCCGCTTCAGGATCGGCAATAGCTTGCAATCCATTCGGAACGGCAGGCGGAAACACGTCGCGCGCGTTAATGGGTATGGCTGAGCTGGGAGGGCCGTCCACCTCAATGGATTGCCCATGCATTGTTAGCTTCGCAATCCGCTGCACCGTGTAGGTATAGGTGTGATCGAGCGCAGCGTCATGGTCCAACACTAGCCCCTCATCTTTGCCCGAATATTCCAGCGTCTGCTCCAGCGGAGGCTGCGCGGGATCTTGCGGCTTCTTCGAACCTGCCGTCTCAACCAGTTTGCGGTCGATCCGAACCGTTTCCTCGCCGCCCTCCGATGCCCAGGTGAGCGCAACTCCATCGGGTCGGGTCTGCGCCTGCAGATTTTCGATTTGGGGAGGCGCGGCGCCAGCTGCAGTCACAGCTGTATTCGACGGTCCGGCATTTCGGCCCGCTTTGTTTTCGAGAACCACTTTATAAGTCAGCAGGCGTGGCGGGCCTGAACATAACGCTGTCGGCAAATGGTCCGTGTAAGCAGCAGCTGCCTGTGGCACGAACGATATGGTGCCTGCAATCGCACACGCACCTGAATCTACGCCGCGGCAGACCTGAACTCTTTGATCGCCGGTCAGAAGAACCTTATCCGTATCGCGCTTCGGCATAGTCCAGTGCAACTCGACGTCGTTGCCGGTGCGTTGCACCGTTAAATCCGTCACCGGCTCAGGCAATTTCAGGCTGGGAGGCTGAGGAGCCGCAGCCAGCCCGCATCCGGCCATTATTAGGAGCGGCAGGCCAAAACCTGCTGCCGCCAGGCGCATTGTCCCATTCATTTCAAAACTAGCCTAGCAGAGGCTCAAAGAATCGTTCGCAGGGCCGCGCTCAACTCTGGAAAATCGAAGTGAAATCCGGAAGCTGCCAACCGTTCAGGAACTACTCGTGTTGAAGCCAGCAGAGCGCCCTGGGCGATCTCTCCCAACACAGCCCGCAAAGCAATAGCGGGCGTCGGTAAAGCCGCAGGACGCCGCAATGCGTGGGCAAAGACCACGGCGAACTCCCGGTTCCGGACGGGAATGGGAGCAACCAAATTCACCGGACCTCGCAGGGAATCAGTCACAAGAATGTGCAGCACAGCGCGAACCAGGTCGTGCATCGCAATCCAGCTCATCCATTGGCGGCCGTTTCCCAACCTCCCTCCCAATCCGGCGCGAAAAACCGGAAGCATTTGCTTTAGCGCGCCGCCTTCCCTCGAAAGCACAATCCCAAAGCGAAGATGGACCACCCGTATGCTGGCCTCAAGAGCGCGATCTGCCTCTGATTCCCATAAGCGGCACGTATCGGCCAAAAAACCCTGCCCCGGCAGCGAGGATTCGTTCAGAATCTCGTCCCCGCGATGCCCATAAATCCCGATCGCCGAAGCGCACAACAGCGTCTCCGGTGGCTTTCTCAGTTTTTTCAAAAGATTCACGAGCGCACGCGTTGTCCCGACCCTGCTTTCGACGATCTCCTTCTTGTATGCGGGCGTCCAGCGGTGTGCGGACAGGTTGGCACCGGAAAGATGAACCACGGCGCTCACACCCTTGAGCAGCGACAAATCGGCTATGGGCTCTGCCGACGTCGGATCCCAGGAAATCTCATCTGTGCCATGCGACCAACTCCTGACGAGCCGCGCAGTTTTCACCCTTGTTTCGGTAAATGCACGTAATAAAGAGGTTCCTATCAGCCCCGAACTGCCGCTCATCAGAATCGTCTTTCCGGATAGCTCCGTCATCAGACCCTTCCTGGCTCTTGCCACAGCAAACGATGCTGGCAGATCATTTCATTAACTGAAAATATATTGTTACGTTAGAAACATCTGTTTGGAAGCCGGCATCCTAAGGAAATCAGAGATGTAGAGAGATGTGAGGTCAGCAAGTGGCTACGACGAAAGCATCGGCAAAACGAAATCACATCCCCAAAAAGACGAATTCCACCTCAAAGCAAACTCCCGTTGAGCAGGTCGATCTTGCGACTGCTGAAGCTTTTATCGCCGAGCGGCACATCGGTGAACGCATCAAGCGACTTCGTCTAAAAAAATCGATGGGCCTGGTGGAACTCGGAAAACATACCGGGCTTTCTGCAAGTTTTCTTTCGCAGCTTGAAACCGGGCGCGTCGTGCCTACCCTTCGCAATCTTGCCCGAATCGCCATGGTCTTCAACAAAGACCTCTCATATTTTTTCGAACCGGAGGCTCACACGCTCTTTCGCGTGCATAAGAGGAGCGAGCGCGTGCGCATGCCTCAGACCGGCGTCGATAACCCCAGCTACTACTTCGAGAGCCTGGCCTATATGGTTCCCGACCGCCACTTAGACCCCTACTATGCCGAGTTTGTGCCGATGAAGGGTGTTGCCGACGTGCGCCCGCATGTGCACCCGGGCTATGAATTTCTATTCATGCTCGAAGGCAATCTGGAGATCAAGCATAGCGACAAATTGTATGTGGTGGAGAGCGGAGATGCTGTTTATTTCGACGCCAGCACGCCGCACTCCTATCGCTGCGCGGGGAAGGACCGGGCATTGGCATTGATTGTGACCATGCATCAGGTTCCCATTGCCCAGCCAGCGTTGAATCTCCGTCCACTGGGCGCGCCTTTGGGCACACGTTCGGCGCAAACCAGCAGGCATGCTTTGCAGCAGGTTGCCGATCATCAGGCCATCCTCGGCTCGACTGCCAGTTCTACTGACCCGCAATGCGAAGCGGCAAGCCCCAGAAAAGCTTAAAATCCGGCGTCCGGAAGAAAGAGCCTTCCAACCTGCTGCCAGTTATCGACGCGGCGGTATTCACAGATGTGGAGGTTGTGCGGGGCCGTAAAAAGAATGCCTTCGCCCGCGAAGCGGCGGAAGTGCAGCGGCTGATCGTCAATCAGGTAATCGCCGCTTAGAATTCCCTTGTCGCCGCAGAAGATGAACTGTGACGGGTGCAGCCACGGGAAATGGCGCCGCAGCCAGCGGTATTTCGGCCCAAAAGAGTTTGGAAACTCCATGGCCGCTGTGGCGATATATACCTCGTACTTTTTCGCCATTTCGCGAACCACGCGCTGGCTGTCTTCGATAACGGGCAAATCCTCGAAGAAATCTTCCGAACGCAAGTAGCCGTCCAGCCGTTCCTGGCGGTCTGCGGAGACAATCTCCCACAGCCACTTTCCTTCAAGATCGGCCTTGGTGATGGCCTCACCGTGTTCGCGGTTGTAGCGGGCAATATGCTCGGCCAGAGTATCGGCCAGCACTTCGTCCATATCGATGTAAACGCGCTTCATGCTTCGGCTGGGGCCCTGTTCCTGTGGGTCGCGGGAAGGTCTTCCGGATCAGGCGGTGTCTCATTGTCGAAATAAAGAAGGCGGCCGCAGCTTTCGCACGGCAGCAGATCACCGCTTCTCACCTGGTTCCATAGCTGCGGACGAAGCGCCATCTGGCAGCCCAGACAGCGCTGGCCTTCCACGCGGGCGAGCGCCGTGCCCCGCGAGCCGGCAATGCGGTCATAGCGGGTAAGAATGGACTCTGAGACCTGGGCACGCAGGCGCGTACGGTCTTCATTCAGCGCCGTCAGCCGTTTCTGCTGCTCCTCCGACGCTCTGCGCACAGACTCTTTTTCGATCTCGACGACTTTGGAGTTGTCTGACAACTCCTGCTGCGCGGTGCGAAGCCGGTTTTCCAACTGCTCTGACCGCTCCATGCCCTCGAGCTCGCGGTCTTCAATCCTGCGAATCTCCGCCTCTGCGTAACTGATCTCGTGCTGAAGCGCATGATACTGTTCGTTGGTTTTTACACTGCTTGACTGTTCGCGAAATTTCACGATCTTCTGCTGAATATCTTTGAGATCGCTCTCAAGCCGGCGGCGCTTGGTTTCTTCTTCCTTAATCGCTTTGCTGGCTTCGTCCACGCCAGCCTTCTGCCCGGCCAGCTTCTCTTCGAGCGCAGCAAGTTTCTTCGGTAGCGTGCCGATCTCCTGGCGCAGCCGGTTTATGTTCTGGTCTGTTTCCTGAAGTTGAACGAGCGCGAGTAGTTCGTCATTCATAGTCACGGCTTGAGTTCCAGTTTATATGGTTTGAGGCAGCATCAGAAAGCGGGGTCGAGGCCCGTACACACGCTGTATGAAATACAGGCAGGAAGAAAACGCCGGGAAACGACTACACGGCGTTAGAATGCTATTTCGCTCGAATCCGCGATTTCTTGTGCCGGAAATGCGGCAGACGGTGAAATACCCTCCCATTCGGAGATGCTCCTTGCGTCCATTCCGCGCTTTGATTACCTGCCTTTCTGTCCTCGCCGTGCTCCCTCTTGCCTATCCGCAAACCGCCGAGCCAACCCATCCGTGGACGGTAAAAGAAATCTTCGGCGGCGGCGATCTTACCGGCTTTCCTCCGGGAGGCATGAGCTGGTCGCCCGATGGGAAACGCGTAACTTGGCTCGACAACGACGGCAACGTCATGCAGATTGAAGTTGCGGACGGCAAGCTGAAGAAACTCATCGACCACTCAAAGATCGCCTCGTTGCTCGACGCCAATATCAGCGAGCAGGACCGCGATCACCGCAATCGCTATGACGAGCCGGACTACACATGGTCGCCAGACTCAGACCATTTGCTGTTTGACACCAACGGTCAGCTCTGGCTCTACGACCTCAAAACCAGCACCGGTGTTGAAGTCGGCGACACGCACATGCAGAGCGGCGACGATCCAAAGTTCTCACCTGACGGCAATTCCATTTCCTATGTACGCGACCGGAATCTTTTCGTGCAGCCGGTCCGTGGAACGGAACGCCCGGTGGCACTCACCACAACCCACGATGCTGCCGTCTTGAACGGCCAGATCGATTGGGTCTATCTGGAAGAGCTGGATGTGCGCAGCAACTACTTCTGGTCGCCGGATTCGAAAAAGATCGCATACCTGCAAATGAATGAGTCGCATGTCCCGCTTTATCCCATCACAGACTGGCTGCCTGTTCATGCGACGGTAGACGAACAGCGGTATCCGCAGCCGGGCGACCCGAATCCCACCGTCCGCGTCGGAGTGGTGAGCACAAAGGGCGGCGAGACACACTGGCTGGCTATTCCCCTTGACTCCGGTAATGACTACATCCCGCGCTTCGGCTGGGTCAATGACCGCGTAGTGTGGGTAGAGACGCTGTCGCGCGATCACAAACACCTGAACATCTATTTTGCGGACACGAATAGTGGCGAGGTTCGGCTTGCCCTGGCGCAGACTGAGCCGAAGTACTTCACCATGACCTACGATGTGAACTTCGTCGGCGATCATCAGTTTCTCATCCAGAGCTGGCGCGACGGCTTCACGCACATCTATCGCTACACCTTCGACGCCCGCAATCCGCTCGCCGGCGATGCCCAGCTCGCGAATGAGCTGGAAAGTGGCCCTTATGAAGCTTCGAAGATCGAAACGGTCGATGAGGCCACCGGCACGGTCTATTACATCTCCAGTGAAGGCGATCCACATGAAGAGCAGGTATGGGCGGTGCAACTTGACGGCACTAACAAACGCCGCATCACGAAAACTCCCGGTGTTCACGATGCCGACTTCCCACCTAAGGGCGGCTCGTTTATCGACACATCCTCCAGCATGATGTCGCCACCGACCGTGAGCTATTGCACGTCGCAGGGGGACTGCACGCCGTTCTGGAAGTCTCACCCGATTGCAGGGCACACGCTCGTCGCTCCTGAACTGCTGACACTGATGGCGGCAGACGGCAAGACCACGCTCTACGGCACGCTCCAGCTACCGGTTGGCATGACCGTACCGGACAGTGTGCCGCTGATAGTGAACCCGTATGGCGGACCCGGCGTGGGCGCAGCAAAGAATGAATGGGGACGAAGAGGATATCTGTTCGACCTCCTCCTTGCAGAGCACGGATTTGCTGTCCTCCATGTCGACAACCGCGGGATGGCCGGGCGCGGGCGCGACTTCGAGCAGGCTGCCTACCATAACTTCGGTCCGCCGCAGTTTGCCGACCAGCTTGCCGCGATTGATCAGGTACTGGCAAAGTATCCGCAGCTTGACCCTCACCGCATGGGCTGGTGGGGTTGGAGCTGGGGTGGAACGTTCACGCTATATGCGCTTACGCACACCGACCGCTTTCTCCTTGGGGCTTCCGGCGCGCCCGTCACCGACTGGCACAACTACGACTCCATCTACACGGAGCGTTACCTCGGACTACCGCAGGACAACCCCGATGTGTACAAAGACGACTCCGTAGTAAACAGTGCGCAGAACCTGCACGGGCATTTGATCCTTTTCCACGGAACAGGAGACGACAACGTTCACTTCGCCAACACCGTGCAGTTCATCCAAAAGCTGCTCGATGCCGGAATTCCTTACGACTACAACATCTTTCCGCGCAAGACCCACTCAGTTGCTGGACCCATAGCCCAGATGGAGTTGCACAACCGGCTGCTGTGGGAGTTTGAGACGTACGTAAAAGACGCACATCCCGAGGCACGCTGATGCACCCTGCCGAGCGCCCGGACACATCCAACCCCGTCCGGGCGCGCACGACGTTAGGCGAGTTTGAGCTGACCATCCTGAGCGATGGGACGTATTTTCTTGACGGCGGAGCCATGTTCGGTGTCGTTCCCAAGCCGCTCTGGGAAAAGCGTGCACCAGCCGATGAGGAGAACCGCATCTTGCTGGGACTGAATACTGTCATCGTCCGCACAGGCAAGCATACGGTCGCCATAGAAACCGGAATCGGCAACAAACTCAGCGACAAGTTGCGTTCCATCTATGAGAACAAGGAGCAACTGCCACATGCCTTCAAAGCCGCTGGCATTCGCCCCGAAGAGGTCGACATCGTCATCAACTCCCACCTGCATTTCGATCACTGCGGATGGAACACCACGCTTACGCCTGATGGCCTCGTTGTGCCGACGTTTCCCAACGCGCGCTATTTTGCGCATCGCGGCGAGATCGAGCACGGGCACCTGCAACTGGAGCGCGATGCCATCAGCTACAACAGCGCAAATTACGACCCCTTGGTCGAGAGCGGGCAGATGACTCTGCTCGACACACAGCCCGGCGAGGTAGCGGAAATTGTTCCCGGCATCTCGGTCGAGTGCTATCCCGGTCACACCGCCCAGTTGCTCGCAGTGAATATTGATTCCGCCGGGCAGCGTGCATGCTACATCTCCGACCTGATTCCGACGAGCGCCCACCTCGACATTACCTGGGTTATGGGCTACGACCTTTATCCGCTGACCTGCATCGAGCAGCGGAAGCGGTTCTACTCGCGTGCGATCCCACAGCAGTGGCTGGTGCTTTTTACCCATGACCACCACACTCCGATGGGCCGCGTTCAGTGGAGCGCGAAGGGCAAGCCGGTGCTTCTCTGAAATTCGCCCGGAGTGTACTTCTTCTATTTCTTCTTACCAGGCTTGCTAACGCTCGCCTTATTTGCGCTCGTCGTATTTGTACTCGTCGAGCCGGTCAGCGCCTTCGCAACCGCAGTCCCGATCGGCGAACCAAGCCCGGTGCATGCATCCCACCCCGGACCGGCGGAAAATGCGCCGTTGTTACCGGAGGTGATGTCGTGGAATGCGCCTGGATTGGCATAGAGCGTAGGGTTGACGAAGCCGACGGAACTGCCGTGCTGCTGATTAATGAGGGCGATGAGTCCCGCCCATAGCGGAGCCACCGCACTTGTTCCGCCAACAACCTGCTTCTGGCCGTCGACCAGGATGTTGTAGCCGGTCTCCGGCGATGCGTCCCCGGCTACATCCGGTACGCCGCGGCCGCCATTTGCGCTGCTTGGAGCCGGGACCCCAACGCCATTCTGCCAGCTTGGCAACGGGAAATCGACGCTTACGCCGCCTCCGGTTGCGCCGCCATCCTTACCGTCGTTCCAGACGACTTCGCTGGTGATTTTGGTTCCGCTGCCTTCGAGCTTCGTTCCGCCGCAGGCGAGCACATGCGGACTCGATGCGGGAAAGTCGACATTATTGCCACTGGCTCCGTCACTCGACCCGTCATCGCCGGCCGCAACCGTGATGGTGACACCGAGCGCACCTGCTGACTGGCAGGCATTGTCTAGCGCGGTCAGCGAGGACTGTGCCCAGCTGGATTCCGGCCCGCCCCAACTGATGGAAATGACGGTGGGATTGTTGGCGGTGTCATGTACGGCAGTGGTGATGGCGTCGATAAATCCCTGGTCGGTGTTAGGAGTGAAATAGACGGCGATCTTTGCTCCTGGCGCGACCGCTCCAGCCACTTCAATGTCGAGCGCGACTTCGCCATCGGCGCTGCTCGGTTTGCTGGGCGAGTTTGATCCGCCGTCGACGGAAACTGCCACGACCTGCGGCGGGGTAAGCTTCAACCCCGCGAAATAATTGGTGATATCAGTGGCGCGGTAGCCGCCTCCCAGCTCGATAATGCCGATGGTCTGGCCCGCTCCTGTCACTCCTGTGGGGAAGCTGTAGAGCGCGGCAACCTGCGGCGGATTGTAGCTGGCTGCAGCGGCCTTCTGCTTTGCGCTCAGAAACCGGAGGTGGGGCTTTGCGATCGGCCTCGCATCGAGACCGAGCACCGCCTCCACCACTCCTGCATGCGCTTCAGGCAGCGAGATCGTGCCTGTAAAAGCGTGAAATTTCCCAGAGGGTCCCTGATAATCATGCAACTGGACACCGAATGCGGATTCAAGATTCTGGACCGTGCCGCGGAAGACAATGGTGCGGCGGGCAAGGCTCGATGCGGATTCATCGACCGACAAGCCGTGTGTGTGTGCAAATTGCCGCAGCTGGTTGAAATCAGCAGGGTCGGCTGCATATTTCTGGTTGAACTCATCACGCGAGATTCTCGCGCCTTTCAGATCCTTGAGTGAAAGCGGCGATTTGCGCCGCACGGTTAGAGATACGCTGAGAACCTGGTCCTGCGGGGTCGGACCCAGGTCTTTTGCACCGCTAGGAGCCTTGCGCTCGCTGCGCGCTAAGACGACACGTTTTCCAGATGTTGGCATAGCTCACCTCATGATTGTCTTTTCCTGAGGGAGTGCCCGACAGTCAGGCGGGTTGCCTGTCTCCGCGACTGGGCGGCTGCGAAATTACCAGGAAACGCACTTCCCTTACAGTCTGATTCAGAGCCTGATGCGGCTCGCCTGGGGAAATCTCTAATCCTTGTCCGGCAGTGAGCAAATGATGCACCCCCGCCACCTCCATCGTCAATTCGCCGCTGAGCACATAAAAGAACTGCCGCGACTGCGTGTGAAAGTGGCGCTGTTCTTGCGCGCCGGGCGGCATTCGTTCCTCGATAATACTGAGATTTTCCGAGCGAACGAGGTGCCAGCCGCCACAGACCTCGCCCCATGTATAGTGCTCCGCGTTTTCGCGGCTGATCGGCGCGCTCACAACGGAATATTTCCGTGCTTCTTCGGTGGATTTTTGTCGCGCTTGCCGTCGAGCATCTCCATCGCGGCGATGAGGCGGCGCCGCGTCTCTTGCGGAAGGATGACGGCATCGATGTAGCCGCGCTCGGCGGCAACGTAGGGGTTGGCAAACTGCTCGCGGAATTCGTGAACCTTTTCGGCGCGCGCAGCGGCCAGCACTTCGGCACGGCGCTCTTCGGTAAATGCTCCGTTGGCAACTTCGGCCTGCTGGACTGCCTGCTCGAGCTCACGTCCGTAGACGATGTTGACCGCTCCTTCGGGGCCCATGACTGCGATTTCAGCAGAGGGCCAGGCGAGGTTGAGGTCCGTGCGGATGTGCTTGGAACTCATGACACAGTAGGCTCCGCCATAAGCCTTGCGCGTGATGACAGTGAGCTTGGGGACGGTGGCCTCGGCGAAGGCATAGAGCAGCTTAGCGCCGTGGCGGATAATGCCGCCGTACTCTTGCTGCGTGCCAGGCAGAAAGCCGGGCACGTCTTCGAGCGTAATGAGCGGGATATTGAAGGCGTCGCAGAAGCGGACGAAACGCGCACCCTTGACGCTGGCGTCGATATCGAGGACTCCGGCGAGGTGAGCGGGCTGGTTGGCGACGATGCCGACGGAACGCCCGTTGAGGCGCGCGAAGCCGATCACGATGTTGCGGGCGAAGTGCTCGTGAACCTCGAAGAAGTAACCGTCGTCGACAATGCGGACAATGACGTCCTTGATGTCGTAGGGCTGATTGGATTCGAAAGGAACGAGGGTGTCGAGTTCGCGGTCTGCGCGGTCGACCGGATCAGAGCAGGGACGGCGCGGAGGGTCTTCGAGGTTATTGGAGGGCAGAAAGCTGAGCAGCTCGCGCACCATGGCAATGCACTCGCGGTCGTCGTGGGCCATGAAGTGGGCGACTCCGGAGACTTCGTTGTGCGTGGTCGCGCCGCCGAGCTGCTCCTTGGTCACTTCTTCATGCGTGACCGTCTTAATGACGTCCGGCCCGGTGACGAACATGTAGGAGGTCTTGTCGACCATGAGCGTGAAGTCGGTAATGGCTGGCGAATAGACGGCTCCGCCAGCGCAGGGGCCGAGAATGGCCGATATTTGCGGGATGACGCCGCTGGCGAGGGTATTACGCAGGAAGATGTCGGCGTATCCTGCGAGCGAAACCACGCCCTCCTGAATGCGTGCGCCGCCGGAGTCGTTGAGCCCGACGATGGGCGCGCCGACGCGCATAGCCGTATCCATAAGCTTGACGATTTTTGCAGCGTTCGCCTCCGAGAGCGAGCCGCCGAAGACGGTGAAGTCCTGTGCAAAGACGAAGACCGTGCGGCCTTCGATGCGTCCATAACCCGTGACGAAGCCGTCGCCAGGCGGGCGCTTGTCCGCCATGCCGAAGTCGGCGCAGCGGTGCGTTACAAATTTGTCGGTTTCTTCGAATGTGCCGTCGTCGAGCAGCAGAGCAAGTCGCTCGCGTGCCGAGAGCTTTCCCTGGGCTGCCTGGCGCTCGCGGCGCTCGCGGCCTCCGCCTTCCTCGGCCAGTCGTTCGCGACGTGCCAGTTCAGCGATTGCGTGATCGCGATTCTCCATCCGTTCGGATTATAGTGGGACCGGCCGTCCAGGCGATTGCGCCTTCGCTACCTTCCTGGACCCTCTAGGGGCTGATTGCTGGGAGTGGGTTTTCATCCCAAGGAGGGCACAAAAAATACAGAGGGACCCACTCAATGCGAGTCCCTGACGGTTACCGGCCTAATGGGACCTAGACGACTTCGTGATGGAACAAGTCATCTTTCTCTTCGCAGGGCTCGCAGACACACCCCACCGCGCAACCGATGAGCACCGCCACGCCGAGCGTTACCAGAATGGCCGGCAGATAGCTGCTCAGGTTCGACAAGTGGAACAGAATTTCCTGTGCCTTCGTGATCCACATAAGAGAACTCCACCTATTAAGAAGATTGAATCTTCAGTAAGGTTTCCTTCATCGCAGTGTCACATTCTGCGTGAATATCATCTCACTTACGTCAAGACTCCAAAAGCATTTCCTTGTTGCTGTGCATAGGAATTCCCGCCAGAAGTTCCGGAATGGCATTGAAATCTGGCGAATAAAAGACGAAAATTGGGCGTGGCTGCGATAGGTACAAATTCGCCCTCCGTTCGATGGCTCTTCCTCGACCTTAACTCCTACTTTGCCTCTGTCGAGCAGGAGCTTCGCCCCGAGCTGCGCAACCGGCCGGTCATTGTTGTTCCGGTCATGACGGACACCACCTGCGCCATCGCCGCCAGCTATGAAGCGAAAGCCTTTGGCGTGAAAACCGGAACCATGGTTGGCGAAGCGAAACGCATGTGTCCCGGCCTGACGCTGGTGGAAGCGCGCCACGAGCTTTACGTCCAGTACCATCACAAAATCATCGAAGCCATAGAACGCTGCGTTCCGATCTCGGCTGTCATGTCTATCGACGAAATGGCCGCGAGCTTGATGGGCCGGGAGCGGGCTTTAATGACGGCGCTCGATCTGGCGCGAAGTGTCAAGGCGTCGATCCGGGAGCACGCGGGGAGAACCTTGCGCTGTTCGATCGGCCTTGCGCCTAACCGCTATCTGGCCAAAATCGCCTCGGATATGGAAAAGCCGGACGGCCTGGTTGCGCTTACACCCGATATTCTCGATGGCGCGCTCAGCAAGCTTGAGTTGCGTGACCTGCCGGGCGTGGGCGCGCGCATGGAACGGCGACTGCACCAGAGCGGGATTCGCACGATGCCGCAACTGCTCGCGCTCAACCGCGAGCAGATGGCCCGGGTGTGGGGTGGCGTAGGCGGAGAAAAGCTCTGGTACTGGCTGCGCGGCGAGGACTTCAACGACGCCGAGCTGGAACACCAGAAATCCATCAGCCAGAGCCACGTTCTGCCGCCGGACTTGCGCACTGTCGAGGGATGCTACGCGGTCGCACACAAGCTGCTGCACAAAGCGGCAATACGGCTGAGAACCGCGCGCCTGTGGGCCACGAGTGTCTCGCTCTCGCTCCGGTTTGTGGTTCCAAAAGAGCAGGCAAAGCGGCAGCACTTCTCGGGAGTCCTGCACGCGGGGTGGTCGCGAGGCTGTCCTGTGATTGAGTGCCAGGACAGCCAGACGCTGATTGAGGCGTTCACAAAGCTATGGGCGCAGCGGCCGCAGGGATCCGGGTATCAAAAACCGTTTCAGGTCGGAGTCTGGCTGGGCGATCTTGTCCCAGACCATCTGCACACGCTGAATTTATTTGCCGGCCTTGAGACGGAATCGCGGCGCACGCGGCTCTCCTCGGCCATGGACGCTTTGAACCACAAGTACGGCCTCGATACCCTGATGCCGGCCAGCATGCTGATCGCCAGGGCCGCCGCACCCACACGGATCGCGTTCACCAGCATCCCCGACCTGTTCGAGGACTCGCCATCCGGACCCGTGCGGCCAACCCGGTCATAATGGAGCGAATGGCTCCGCCGCTCAGTTCGAGCCTTTATCGTGGGCGTCTCGCGCCGTCGCCCACCGGATTGCTCCATCTGGGTCACGCGAGAACGTTTCTCGTGGCTGCGGCCCGCGCGCGCGATGCACGTGGAACGCTGGTTCTGCGCAACGAAGACCTTGACCGGGAGCGGTCACGTTCGGAATTCTATCGCGCGATGCTCGAAGACCTGCACTGGCTGGGCATCAATTGGCAGGAGGGTCCCGATATCGGTGGCCAATACGCGCCTTACTCGCAGAGCGAGCGTGGCGCATCGTATCTCGTCGCCTTTCAGCGGCTGCGCAATACCGGATTCATCTATCCCTGCAAGTGCTCGCGCAAGGAGTTGGCGCTGGCCGCCAGCGCGCCGCATGAGAATGACGAGGACGACCCCATCTATCCCGGCACCTGCCGCCCACAGCCCGGCCAGCCCGAAAGCTACCTGCGCAACCTTCCTTCATCACATTCTGCGTCCAACTGGCGCTTCCGCGTGCCCGACGACGAGACGATCGAGTTTGAGGACCGGCACTTCGGGCCGCAGCGCTTTATTGCCGGACGGGACTTCGGCGATTTCCTCGTCTGGCGGCGGGATGGCGTGCCGTCGTATCAGCTGGCCTGCGTTGTCGATGATGCGGCGATGCGCATCACTGAGGTTGTTCGCGGGGCCGACTTGCTGAAGTCCACGGCGCGACAGATTCTGCTGTATCGGGCGCTCGGTCTTGAACCGCCGCAGTGGTATCACTGCCCATTGGTGACCGATGCAAGTGGCCAGCGCCTGGCGAAACGCCATGATGCCCTTGCGATCCGAACGCTGCGCGAGCAGGGGAAACAGCCGGAGGAGCTTCAGGAAATGATGGCGGCAGCCGGAAACTAGGATTCTGCCTCAACTGCGGCGATCTCGACTTCGGCGGCGGCTTTGCCGCTGCTCAATCTGGACGAAGTAACCAGCGCCACAGAAATCACAATGGCCACCATGCCGATGTATTCGGTGCTTTCCAATCGTTCATGCAGAACAAGCGCACCAATCAACACGGCCACCATCGGATTGACGTAGGCATATGTGGCGACTTTGGCAACCGGCACATGCGCGATCAGCCAGATATAGCAACTGAATCCCAGCAACGAGCCGAAGAAAACCAGATATCCGACGGAGGCCACGCTTTGCCAGTTCCACACCGCATGGGGCCATCGCCAGAAAAGCGTTGCAAAGACGACGTTGGTGGCTCCGGCTGCGAACATTTCCCATCCAGCGGCTACCAGAGGGTCGACGGGCAGATTCATGCGGCGCGAGAGCACTGAGCCGGACGCCCAGGAAAACGCTCCGATGAGAATGCCGGAGATGGCAATAATCTCCATGGGGTGACCCCTGAGGCCGTCCCGGAGACTGGGCCACAGGAGGGCCACCAGCGCGCTGAAGCCGAGCGCGAGGCCGAAATAGCCTTGGCGGCGCAGCCGGTCACCATTGGGAATGACCATCTCGATGAGCACTACATAGAGCGGCACAACGGCAACGATGAGCGCTGCGAGACCACTGGACAGATACTTTTCGCTCCACACGAGGAAGATGTTTCCACCGAAAAGCAGCATGACGCCGAGCAGCATGAGGCGCCACATTACATAACTGGCATGAAAAATCCTGCGCCCGCGCAGCAGACAAAAGCTGAGCATGATCGCCGCGCTGACGAGCATCCGAACCCCAGCCAGGATGGTTGCAGGCAACAGTGCTACGCCAATCCGCATGGCCGTATAGGTCGCGCCCCAGCAGAAGTAAACGATCAGAAAAGCAAGAATAATGGACAGGCGAGTGGGCGAGCCGCGCGATTCATTCATGACCGGGATACTTCTATCGTACAGTGGTCGGACCGCGTGGGCCGATGCTTCCCCGGATCCTTTTCTTTGGCTTAGAGAGAACACCGCAGAACTATTCACCGCTTTGGTGAGCGTGCTATCCTCACAACAAGTGCACGAGCCATGCGGAACGCACACACCAATTCGCCAGGCCAGTCCAGTCACTGCTGGAACCGGGCCTACGCTCGCGCCATTGCTCCCCGCAAGCATCTCCGCGTGCTGCCTACCCGCACGCGACCTAGCCTCTTCGGCAGCGACTAGTCACCGCTGCCCGCCGCGCGCCTTCTGACGCCTCCCAAACGTCAGCCACTTGGCGCATGGTGACCGAAGAGGACTCTCTCGCCAGCCCGCGTCTCAACCAGGACGACGACCCAGGCACTAAACCAATAGGAGAGAACCATGAGCAGCACGACTGAAAGCACCGCGATTGCGACCTCAAAAACCGAACTTTACGAGCAGTACGGCCCAAAACTGCGCACCGCACTGCCCGGCCCTAACGCGCGCCGCGTTGTGGAAGCTGACGACCGCCTCATTTCGCCGAGCTACACGCGCTCGTACCCCATGGTCGCCAGGCGTGGACGCGGGGTTCGCGTGGAAGACGTGGATGGCAACGAATTTCTTGATTTCGCCGCAGGGATTGCCGTTGTTTCGACCGGTCACTGTCATCCTGAGGTCGTAAAGGCCATTCAGGAACAGGCCGCCGAGCTGATTCACATGTCGGGCACGGATTTTTATTACGAATCGCTGGTGACGCTGTCGGAGCGGCTGTCCGCGATTGCTCCCATGCCCGGCCCGCACCGCTTCTATTACGGCAACTCCGGCGCGGAGGCAGTTGAATGCGCGCTGAAGATTGCCCGCTATCACACCGGGCGGCAGAACATCATCGCGTTTTTTGGTGCCTTTCACGGACGCACCATGGGCGCGTTGTCGCTAACTGCTTCCAAGCCGCAGCAGCGGCGGCGGTTTGCGCCACTGGTTCCGGGCGTGACGCATGTGCGGTATCCGTATGCGTACCGTGGATGCAGCGGCGGCCCGCAGGAGGAACAAGCCTTTGCGTTGGGCTGCGCACGCTTCATCGAAGAAAAGCTCTTCAAGACGACGCTCCCTCCCGAAGAGGTTGCAGCTATCTTTGTTGAGCCGATTCAGGGCGAGGGCGGCTATGTAGTGGCTCCCGACATTTTCATGCACGAGCTTCGCCGCATCTGCGACCGGCACGGCATTCTGCTGGTTGCCGATGAGGTGCAATCTGGAGCGGCACGAACGGGCAAATGGTGGGCCATTGAGCACAGCGGCGTGCAGCCGGACATCGTATGCATGGCCAAGGGCATTGCATCGGGAATGCCTCTCGGCGTTTGCATGACACGCGCCGAGATCATGGACTGGAAGCCGGGATCGCATGCGTCGACTTTCGGCGGGAATCCGGTGGCGATTGCCGCAGCACTGGCGACAATCGACATTCTGGAACGCGAAGGTATGGCAAACGCCGCGAAACTCGGCGGGAAGATGCTGGACCAGCTGAAAACCTGGCCTAGGAAGCACCACATTGTGGGCGATGTACGCGGACGCGGCCTGATGATCGGTATTGAGATCGTCAGGGATCAGCAGTCGCGCGAACCGGCAGGAGCGCTGCGTGACCGCATTATCGAGCTGGCCTTCGAGCGTGGCCTGCTCATTCTCGGCTGCGGCGAAACAGCAATCCGGCTGGCTCCGCCTCTGATCGTCAACGAGCACGAGGCCGCGATCGCGCTCGATATCTTCGAGGACTGCATCGCAAAGGTCGAAGAGGAACTCGCGAAGAAGGCTTAGGACGGCGACGCCAAGCTGTGAAAACTGGCGTTAATACACAACGGGCGGCCGGGACATCGGCCGCCTGATTTTACGACCCATGCTTCTTCAAATACATTCCCATGGCAAGAAAAGCGGCGGAAACGGCTGCTTCCAGCAGCCCCCAACCGAGGGAATGCTGATGAAGGCTGAGGGCGGCATCAAAAAACCATGCCGCAGCGCCTACAAACCAGATCCAGTAAAAATTCCGCTTCACCTTAATGCCTGAGATGCCGAGTGATGTTGTCGTGCGGGCTCGGCGTAATCACCTCGAAACCGAATACCTTTGGCCAATTTCCAAAGATTCAGTATTGTTTAATACTAAATGGAAGGGCTTCATGGACGGGTCTGCCCAATCTCCTCCTCAACCCGCCTGAAGATTTCCCAAAAGAGAGGGCTCGGACCCCTGCAAGTTTCTCATTCGTCTCCGCGACGATCCTTCGCTCTATGTACATGCTGCCTCCCTCACCTCGCCGGATGACGCTACGCCTTGCGCTCGTGCTGCTGCTCTGTTTGCCTGCATGGACAAAGCTGTGCGCGCAGGAACAGGCAGGCACCATTCGCGGAGAGATTACGGACCCCTCCGGCGCGCTGATTCGGGCGGCACGGGTAACGCTCAGCTCCGAGGGGCGGAACGTGCGCACTACGTCCTCAGACCAGGCCGGAGAATTTCTTTTCTCCGAAGTGACTCCTGGAAGGTATGCGCTCGCGGTGAGAGCAAATGGCTTCCGCGACGAAGTGCGTCAGATTGATCTGAAGACCGGTGAAACAGCCTCATTCTCGATCAGGTTGAAGATCGAGGTGCAGCACCAGGAGTTTTCGGTATACAGCGAGGTGCTAAGCTCCAGCCCGGACCGCAATCTGGGAGTGATCATTCTGCGCGGGGCCGATCTGGATGCGCTGGCCACCAACTCACAGGATTTGAAGCAGCAATTGGAAGCCATGGCAGGCTCGGACGTGACGCCGCAATTCTACGTGGACGGATTCACGGCGACTCGTCTGCCGCCGAAGTCCGCGATCCAGGAAATCCGCATGAACCAGGACCCCTATTCGGCGCAATATGACACGCCGGGAGCGGAACGGATTGAGATCATCACCAAGCCGGGCACCGATGCGCTGCACGGCAATCTTGTGATGTACGGCGAGGACTCGGCGCTGAACTCGCAGAACCCGTACGTCACGAACCAGCCCTCCTACGCTTCGTTTTTCACCGAGGGCAACATCAGTGGGCCGCTGACAAAGGACAGCTCGTGGTTTCTTGCGGCGGACCAGCAGACAGTTGGCGCGCAGTCTTTCATCCATGCCGTTACGTCGTCGACCGGACCAGCCTATACGCAGACCGTTTCAAGCCCGCAGACTTCGGTTGACGCAGCACCACGCATCGATTTTCAGGTGGGCAAGGTCCACACGCTTAGCATCCGCTATGCGTTCGGGCACCAGACGCAGGACAACCTGCTGCAGAGCCAGCTTTCCTTGCCTGCGCAGGCAGTAGATACGCGCCACACGGACCAGACCTTCCAGATAAGCGACACACAGACATGGAGCCCGAGGCTGGTGAATGAACTTCGCTTCCAGTTTATCCGCACGAATGACAGTTCGGTGGCCGTGAACGGCAGCGCCAGCGTGCTAGTGCAAGGCGCCTTCAACGGCGGAGGTAACAATCTGGGCCAGTCGCATGACGGTCAGAACCACTATGAGCTGCAGGATTATGTTTCGCTGCTGCGGGGTAACCACCTGCTGCACTTCGGGGGGCGTTTTCGCGACATTCAGGACGGCAACACTTCAACCGGCGGCTATAACGGCCAGTTCATCTTCTCGTCGATCGATGCGTATGAGATCACACAACAGGGAATTGCCGAAGGACTGACACCTGAGCAGATTCGCGCGCTCGGCGGTGGCGCAAGCCAGTTCAGCATCACGGCAGGGGTGCCAAATGTCACGGTCAATGTTGCCGATCTGGGGCTTTATTTCGAAGACGAATGGAAGCTGCGTTCCAATATGACGCTGACTCCCGGACTGCGCTACGAAACGCAGTCCCGCATCCCCGACCATGCCGACTTCGCTCCGCGCCTCAGCTATGGATGGTCCATCGGCGAGAAAGACAAAAAGCCGGCCAAAGCAGTGCTGAGGGCAGGGATCGGGCTTTTCTATCAACGATTCACTCCGGACCTGGTGCTCAACGCTGCGAGGCAGAACGGCGTACTGCAGCAGCAGTATGTCGTGAACAATCCGGACTTTTATCCGAATCTGCCTTCGCCCGATGAGTTGGGACCGGCCACGCTGCCCACAATCTATCAGATCGACCCGCGGCTGCATGCGCCCTCGCTGCTGCAAGAGAGTGTCAGCGTCGAGAAACAGTTCTCGAAGCGGCTGTTTATTTCGACGAATTACACCTACTATCGCGGCATTGACCAACTGCTTACGCGGAACATCAACGCACCTCTGCCGGGGACGTACAATCCCGATGACCCGACCAGTGGAACGCGGCCATTGGGCACCCTGCAGAACGTTTATCAATACGAATCCGAAGGCGCGTCGAAGCACAACCAGCTTTATCTGAACATGCGCTACCGGACCAGGCCTGTGCTGCTCTATGGCTACTATCTGCTGGGCGAGCGCGATACGAATACGCAAGGGCCGAGCAGCTTTCCGTCGAACCAATACGATCTGCATGTGGATTACGGCCGCGCGGCAAACGACATTCGCAACCGGGGCTACTTAGGCGGCATCATCAACCTGCCGTACAAATTTGTGCTCAATCCATTTTTCATTGTTCAGTCGAGCGCGCCCTTCAACATCACGATCGGCGAAGACCTGAACGGCGATTCGCAGTTCAACGACCGTCCGGCATTCGCGACAGATCTGACCCGCCCGAGTGTTTATCACACAAAGTGGGGCAACTTCGACGCAGATCCAATGACAGGACAGACGATAATCCCCATCAACTATGGCACTGGGCCATCGTTTGTGATGCTGAACGCGGCATTTTCACGAACTATCTCCTTTGGGCCGAAAGTTACTGAACCTGCAGTGGCTGTCGCGCCTGCACCTTCTAAGCCTGAAGCTCAGAAGAAGCCGGCAAAGCTGGACATTCCCCGCCGCTACCAGATGAGCGTGGGCATCGAGGCACAAAACGTGTTCAATACCGTCAACGGAGGGCCGCCAGTCGGTGTTCTGGGTTCGTCACTCTTCGGCCAGTCAACGAGTTTGTCGTCCACGCAATTTTCCAACACGCAGGCAAACCGCATTCTGTACCTGCATCTCACGCTCAACTTCTGAGCCGACGCACTGCCCGCGTGCGGGATGCTACCCTCATCTTTGGCCCTTTTTGCATGACACGCGCACAGGAAGCACTCTCAGAACAGGTAACTGAACCGCCCATGAGCGGCGCGACCCGCCTGGTGCGCGCCTGCCTGCGCAAGCCCATCGATCGCACACCCGTGTGGTTCCTGCGCCAGGCGGGCCGGTATATGGCGGAGTATCAGGCGGTCCGCAGGCATCATTCACTCGTCGAGATATGCAAGCAGCCCAGGCTCGCTGCGGAAGTGACCATCACTGCCGCGGAAAAGCTCGATGTGGATGCGGCCATCATTTTTGCCGATCTGTTGCTGCCTTTCGAATGCATGGGCCTCGATTTTGAATTTCAGGCCGGAGAAGGTCCGGTGATCCATGCGCCTGTACGGACTGCCGAAGGCGTTGCGCGGCTGCGCACGGATCGCGCGTCCGAATTGAGTTATGTTGGCGAAGCGATCGAGCGCGTGGTTGCACACTTCAGGGACCGCCTTGGCGTCATCGGGTTCTGTGGCGCGCCTTTCACGCTTGCGAGTTACATGATCGAGGGCGGCGGATCGCGAAACTACGTGCATACGAAAACGCTGATGTATCGCCAGCCTGAGGCGTGGCGCTCACTGCTCGAAAAGCTTGCAATGGTGCTGAGCGAGTTCGCGAGGCAGCAGGTGGAAGCCGGAGCCGATGTCATACAGATTTTCGACAGTTGGGCAGGAGCATTGAGCGTAGAAGACTACCACGAGTTTGTGCTGCCGATCACAAAATCGCTCGTGCGCGATGTTCAAGCTCTTGGCGTCCCGGTGATTTACTTCGGCGTGGACACGGCCAGCCTGCTTCCGGCGATGCGCGCGACCGGAGCCGATGTGCTTGGTCTGGACTGGCGAACACCTCTGGGAAAAGCGTGGCGCGAGCTGGATTACGCATGCGCTGTGCAGGGAAATCTCGACCCGATCACGCTGTTTGCCGGACAGGAACTGATTCGTAACCGTGTCAGGCACATTCTGGATCAGGCTGGCGGACGCGCGGGACACGTTTTCAATCTTGGTCATGGCATCGTGCCTGAAACACCGGTGGAAAATGTGCAGGCCGTCGTGAAGTTCGTTCGCGAATACGCCGTGGAGAAGCAGCCTTGAGCGGCAATAATCCAGGTATCAGCGGAACAAGCGCGGTTCTGCTGCTGGCGCATGGCACGCCCGACGCGCTCGACGAAATTCCCGAGTACCTGAGAAACGTGACCGGCGGCCGTCAGCTTCCTGAAAGTGTTGTTGAAGAGATTCGCCATCGGTATTTTCTAATCGGATCGAGTCCGCTCACGAAGCTGACATTGCAGCAAGGCGAGATGCTTTCGGAGGACCTTGATCTGCCCGTTTACGTCGGCATGAGGAACTGGAAGCCTTATATAGCCGATGCAGTTCGCGCGATACGTACTAACGGCATTACGAAGATTGCTGCCGTCTGCCTTGCGCCGCAGAATTCGCGCACCAGCGTCGGGCTGTACAAACGGGCCCTGTTTGCAGAGACGGACGGCATGCAGGTGGACTTCACCGAAGGATGGGCCGATCATCCATTGCTGGCGGATGCCTTTGCTGAACGCCTGCGCGTGGTCTGGACTCCCGGCACAACTGTGCTGTTCACGGCGCACAGTGTTCCTGAGCGTACGGTGCAGAACACACCAAATGCTCCCGCGGATCCTTATGCAGACGATGCCAAACGCACTGCTGCCATGGTTGCCGAGCGCGTCGGACTCGCGCAGGATGAGTGGCTCTTCGCTTTTCAGAGCCAGAGCCAGTCGGGCGGTCCATGGATTGGGCCTACAGTTGAGGACACGCTGACGGCGCTGCGCGTGCAGGGCGTTGAGCGCGTGATTCTGCAACCGATCGGCTTTCTCTGCGATCATGTCGAAATTCTTTACGACATTGACATCGCATTTCGTCAGTTTGCGGCTGGTCTGGGGATGGAGTTGGTGCGCCCCGAGTCGCTGAACGACTCGCACCTGCTGACTGACGCGCTGGCAAACCTTGCGCGCAAAGGATTGGCGCGGCTGGACCGGGAATGAAGCGCATCGCCATCATCGGCGGCGGTCTCAGCGGGCTTTCAGCCGCTTACGAGCTTGCGCGCAACGAACCGCAAATCGTGTTCCGGCTTTTTGAGGCTTCCCCGCGGCTTGGCGGCATTGTCGAAACCATCCGCGAGGATGGTTTTGTCATCGAGTGCGGGCCCGACTCCTGGGTTACGGAAAAGCCCTGGGCGCGCGAGCTGGCAGTCGAGCTTGGCCTCGAAGCAGAAATCATTCCGTCGAACGACAACCACCGCCGCACCTATCTGCTGCAGCAAGGCAGGCTGGTTGCGATGCCTGACAGCATGCGCATGATGGTGCCGACCAATCTGGACGCGATTGCAGAATCTCCGTTCTTCAGCGAAGAAGCCCGCCTGACTTACCGGCGCGAACCGGAGCGTGCGGCAGAGCTGCGAGCCTCGGCACTGAAGGACGACGAAGACGAGTCGATTGCGAGCTTTGTGCGCCGCCACTTTGGCGATGAAGTTGTGCGCACCATTGCCGGCCCACTGCTTGCCGGTGTCTTTGGCGGCGATGTTGAGAGCTTGAGCGTGCGGGCTGTAATGCCGGCGTTTGTGAAGATGGAGCGCGAGCATGGCAGCCTGGTCAAAGCGGTCCAGTCGCTCGCAGGCCAGAATGAACATTCTGTCTTCACCAGTTTGCGCTCTGGGCTCGGCACACTCATCGATCGAATGGCGGCTGCGCTACCACAAGAGCATATCCGGGTTGAGGAGGACGTGATTGCCGTCACCCACAGGAGCGAAGGTTGGCGCATACGCACCAGGAATGCGGAGAAAATTTTCGATGCGGTGATCGTCGCCACTCCCGTCGACGTGACCCGGCGGCTGCTTCGCGGGATCGATGAGCGATTCGACAGCCTGCTGGCGATGGATGCCTCATCGGCCATTGTTGTGGCGCTGGCATTTCTTCCCGAGCAGGCACGCACGCTCTCGATTCCGCACGGATTCGGCTACCTTGTGCCGCAGACCGACTCTGTAGAAGAGAGCGCACAGCTGCTTGCCTGCACGTTTGTCGATCAGAAGTTCCCGCATCGCGCTCCCGAGGGTGGCATTCTGCTGCGTGGGTTCTTCGGAGGTGCCGCGGCCACGTCTCTGATGCACGAATCCGACGAAGCTTTATCGGCGCTGACAATCGAGCGGCTCTCAGAAGTATTGGGGACGCTGCCCGCGCCGCGCCACACCATCGTCCGCCGATGGCCGTGGTCGCTACCGCAGTATGCGGTCGGTCATCCGGCGCGCATGGCAAAACTGGAAGCGCTGACGGTGAGCTTCCCGGGACTTTATCTCGCAGGCAATGCCTACTATGGCGTCGGGCTTCCGGACATGGTTCGCATGGGACGCGATGCCGCCCGTCGCGCGGCGCAGAAGACAGCTCCGCAGGGCTGAAATACCCACTTGAAACCTGCGCGCGTCCGGCGCATCCTATGCGGTATGACCACGGTTGTAAACGCTTCGGCGAGCGGGACTTTTCTGCTGGGCGGGGATCTCAGGATTCACCGCCTGGGCTATGGCGCAATGCGCATTACCGGCGAGGGCATCTGGGGCGAACCCAAGGACCCGGAAAACGCAAAACGGGTGCTACGTCGTTCTGTCGAACTAGGCGTGGATTTTATCGACACCGCCGACTCCTATGGCCCCGAAGTAAGCGAGCGGCTGATTGCTGAGGCGCTTTATCCCTACCCGAAAGACCTGGTAATTGCGACAAAAGGCGGCTTTACGCGCTCGGGGCCAAATCGCTGGGCCCCTGTAGGGCGGCCCGAGTATCTGCGGCAGTGCGTGGAGATGAGCCTGCGCCGCCTGAAGGTGGAACGCATCGACCTGTGGCAATTCCACCGCATCGATCCCAAGGTTCCTGTCGAGGAATCTCTTGGCGCCATCAAAGAAATGCAGAAGCAGGGCAAGATTCGCCACGTTGGGCTATCTGAAGTCACTCCCGAGGAGATCGAGCACGCGAAAAACATCCTGCCCATCGTGAGCATACAGAATCGATATAACCTTACTGAGCGCAGTTACGAAAAAACGCTGCTCTATTGCCAGCAGCACAAGCTTGGATTCATCCCGTGGTTCCCCGTGGCCGCAGGCAAGCTGGCCCGGCCGGGTGGCCCGCTGGATAACGCTGCGAAGAAATATCATGCAACCGTAGCGCAGTTGTCACTGGCATGGTTGCTGCATCACTCGCCGGTCATGCTGCCGATTCCGGGAACAACGTCCATCGAGCACTTGGAGGAGAATATAGCCGCAGGCGCGGTGAAGCTGAGCGCAGAAGAATGGAAAGTAATTGAAGCAGACGCCGTAGTAGCCGCGTGAGAGCAAACCCTGTACTCTGAGGATGGCCGATTCCTGACGAAACGAGGCATAACCGCAGAAACCGCAACTCTTGTAATCATCTTGAATTGTTTAATAGGAAATCGTGCCCCGATTAATGGCCCCAATTAATTCAGGAGTCGAAATAAAGAATGTCGCTCGATGACCTTGCGATTTATGTCTCAAACCTGTGCGTTATAAACAGGACCAGCCTTGATACCATTGCCCGCCGATACAACTGGCCCGAGCGGTCGGCTGAAGAGCTCCTTCAGGGGCGGCGAAAACCAACCAGTGCCATGCTTCGCGATCTTGCGACTGAGTTCGACATTCCAGAAAGCCAATTCGTCAAGACAATGAAACGCCCGGAGCGTCCTGACGAATACTAAGAACTTGAGAATGTAAGGAAGTGCCGGTGGGCAAACCCAGTGGGCGGCCTCACGACTCGCGTTCCATTAGCACCCGTAGTTGCGACCCTCGGCCTGTTCCCATGGGTACGTTTGAATCGAGGTAAACGTGCGTTGAAAAAATGCATCGTCGACAACATAGCACTCACCGTCCTCGCCACGAATAATCCAGTCGCCCACACCCACGTCTCTGAATCCCAGGTCAGTAGCAACGGTCTTTCTTTCTTTGCATTGTGTGGCATCAACAAGCAATGGCCGGCAAGTCCGAAACTTACTCATCAGTTAGCTCCTCCGCTGACACTTCTCATTACATGTAACCCAGCCTAAAAAAGGCATAAACTCAGCCTAAGAAAGACATAAATTGTCTGGCTTTTTAAAGCTGCCGTTTGCGGAACGCCGGTTCTTGATAACTATGCTTGCCGGATGTCTTTATGTGTAATTGGTGGAGCTAGACGGGATCGAACCGTCGACCTCCTCGTTGCGAACGAGGCGCTCTCCCAGCTGAGCTATAGCCCCACAGTGGCGGGAGATACTTCCTAAGTTTATCAGCGCATCTGGGATTGCGAAAGTACGGCGCGTGTGGATCAGGAGCGCAGCGAAGAGACAGAGTACTGCCCACCGCAGCGCAAGCGGATACGCGCTTCCAGATCTTCCTTCACCTTTACGAACAAGTCCTTTGGTACATCTGTCTGCGCCAGGCCCGCAGAGCCACCTCCGCGCAGGCCGTGTGCGGCAAGGGCTTCGCGCAGCAGATCACCGCAGTGGAAGTCGATGTCGGCGCTCTTTGCCAGCACCAATCTTGCCGGCCAGTTCTCTGCCGAAATTAGCAGGGCGACGATTGCCGGCGCTGAAGCTGCAAGGTCAGAAGCCAGCAGCCGGATATATTCCGGATCACGGTCGGCAAACGTTCGGCTCACGAAGCACAGACCACCCTTCCTCTGCTCTTCGACAACCAGCCGCGCCGAGTGATAACCGGCCAGCTCTTCGCGCAGCCTCTGGCGCTCCTTCTCGGCAGCCTTCACTTCGGCTCTCATGCGTTCAATAACTGCAGGAACGCCTTCCGCGCCGATGGAAAGCAGCCCGGAGATTCGATTGAGCAGCTCAAAGTCATGCCGCGCCACGGCCGCCGCTCGGAGTCCGCAGACAAAGGAGACACGCATGCCGCGGCTGACCTTCTCAACGCCGCGCAGCAACAAACCGCCGATCTGGCCGGTGCTACGAACGTGCGTTCCACCGCAGGCGTTCAGATCATATCCCGCGATCTCAATCAGGCGAATACTTCCTGAGCGTTCCGGCAATTTGCGGAGCTGTCCGGCGGCCAGCAGCGCCTCTGCTTCTCTGCGTTCAACGGTGCGAATCGTCACCGGGCGATCTTCGGCAATGAGTTCATTCGCGATGCGCTCGATGCGCTCGAGACTGTGGTGCTCGATGGACCCGATGGCAAGGTCGATGGTCGATACTTCTTCTCCGAGATGAAACGAAACCGTCGGCGCATTCAGCTCGCGCATGAGAACGGCGGAGAGTAGATGCTGTCCGGAGTGCTGCTGGATATGGTCGAGCCGTCGCGGCCAGTCGATCACGCCCTGTACTTCCGTGCCTGCGCTGAGTGGCTTGCGCGTAAAGTGCCAGATGGTTCCCTGCTCATCTTCTTCAACCGATTCGATAGGAGCTTCGAGCATGGCCCCGCTGCGCGAGGTTGCGGTGAGCATGCCGGTGTCGCTGGGCTGGCCGCCGCTGGTTGGGTAAAAGGCGGTGCGATCGAGCGCGACCTGCCAGACCGATACTCCGTCGGCGCGTGAGACTTCGCGAATGTCGGCAATTCGCGCAGAAAAGTTTTGCAGGAATGAGTCTGCGTAGTAAAGGCGATCGGTCATTGCATCAGTCTAGCGAACTTCCGGCTGCTCCAGCCGTGCGATGCTTCGTGAATGAGCCCGCATCGCAGCTGCGGCCTCAGCTATTTGCTCCTCAGCAGTTCCGTGGCTCACCGCCAAGACAAATCCCATCACGATTTCGGTAGCCCCAATGGCGCGCAGGGTGTCCGGGTGATCGGAAAGATACCGCATCAGCGCCTTCCATGCCGCTGGACCCATACTCCATGTAAGAGCATCGCGATGCGGGCGCAGAACAGCCAGAACCCCGTCTCCTATCAGCATCATAGCCAACAGATATTTCACTTGGCTTCGCGTCATGGCCAACCTCCCTCTTTCTGGAGTACACTTTTTTTCTTCAAGTTGCCCGAAGAATTTCCGCGGAGGGCTAACTTTTTCTCCCGGCCGGCGTTTAGGACTACAGCGAGCTTGCCTATGTATCGACTTTTGCGATTTTCACCCTTTGTCCTGTTTGCGGCACTTGCCTGCAGCCCTTTAATCAGCCACGCACAGACCACCTATCCCGACGACAACTGGATTCCTCAGGGAATGGACGCCCTGGGCCAGCATGCAAGTTTCCATACCGACTTTACTTTTGACAAGCAAATGCTGGACCTTGCTAGCGGATTTACCGGCGACGACGATACCCAGCGCATTGTGGCAAAGCTGCGTGGCATCTCTGTACATATCTACCGCTATCCCGAGCCGGGGCTGTATAGCCCGGCAGCTGTAGATGCGGTGCGGACGCAGTATCACGACCGCGGTTGGAAACACATGATTACGGAACAGAGCAATGCGGCCTCGGTCAACCCGGGACGCACCGACTTGTGGATCCGTTTTGAGCACGGCAATGTCGAGGGCATGGTCCTGTTGATGACAAATCAAACCAATCTGGATCTGGTTGCGGTCAACGGGACGCTGAGTCCGCTCGATCTGCTGCACCTGCGCGGGCACTTCGGGATTCCGCGTTTCCCGGGAGACAACTTTGTCCCCGACAATAACTAGGCCATAATGTGGGGATGCCCGAAGCATCTCAGGCTACCCGCAACGCCGACATTCCTCGTAATCTGAAGCCCTATTTTCTGTGCCTTCTGCGAAAAGGCCCAGCGTGGGACATTACTCAGGGGCATGAAGATCTGATGCTGCTGCACCTTGCCTTCTTTCGCCGCCAGATTGAGGCAGGAAAGATGGTCCTCGCTGGTCCAGTCCTCGATGAATCAGACGATTTAAGAGGAATTTGCATTCTTCGCGCAGAGAATCGCGAAGCTGCTCAGATTGCAGCCAGCGAAGATCCAGCCGTCAAAACCGGACACCTTATCGCTGAAGTGCGCGCCGCGTTTCTGCCTTCGCTGGATGCGGTTCGCGTCGAATACTAGCGCAGCAAAAAGCGCCCGCGATAGCGGACGCTTTCTTGTGCCTGCACGGCCAGTCCTAGATAGAACTCATGTTCAGCAAGAACTCCGCATTATTCCGAGTTTTGCCGAGTTTTTCGACCAGAACTTCCATCGCCTCAACGGGCGAGAGCGGATTGAGCACCTTGCGAAGCACCCAGATACGCTGCAGATCTTCCTTCGTGATGAGCAACTCTTCCTTACGCGTGCCCGAGCGCTGGATATCGATAGCCGGGAAGACACGCTTGTCGACCAGCTTGCGATCGAGAATGATTTCCATGTTGCCCGTGCCCTTGAACTCTTCGAAGATGACTTCGTCCATGCGCGAGCCGGTATCGACAAGCGCGGTCGCGATGATGGTGAGCGAACCGCCTTCCTCAATGTTGCGGGCCGCGCCGAAGAAGCGCTTGGGGCGCTGCAGCGCGTTTGAGTCGACGCCGCCTGAGAGCACTTTGCCTGAAGGCGGAACGATGGTGTTGTAGGCACGCGCGAGACGCGTGATGGAGTCGAGCAGGATTACCACGTCGCGCTTGTGCTCGACCAGCCGCTTGGCCTTTTCGATGACCATCTCGGCGACCTGGACGTGACGCGCGGCAGGCTCGTCGAAAGTGGAACTGATGACCTCGCCCTTGACCGAGCGCTGCATGTCCGTGACTTCTTCGGGGCGCTCGTCGATAAGCAGCACGATGAGAACGATCTCGGGATGGTTTGCCGTAACTGAGTTGGCGATGGCTTGCAGCAGCATGGTCTTGCCGGTGCGCGGCGGTGCGACGATAAGTCCGCGCTGGCCTTTGCCGATGGGCGTAAGCAGGTCCTGCACGCGTCCGCTGATGTTTTCGCGGACGGTTTCCATCTTGATGCGCTCCTGCGGATAGAGCGGAGTGAGGTTGTCGAAGAGAATCTTGTTGCGCGTCTCCTCGGGCGACTCGAAGTTGATGGCTTCGATCTTGACCAGCGCAAAATACTTCTCGCCTTCATGCGGCGGGCGGACATTGCCGCTGATAGTGTCGCCGGTCTTGAGATCGAACTTTCGAATCTGCGAAGGCGAAACGTAAATGTCGTCGGGACCAGGGAGATAGTTGTAGTCGGGGGAGCGAAGAAAGCCATAGCCGTCGGGCAGGATTTCGAGGACGCCTTCGGCGAAGATGTGGCCTTCCTTCTCGCTCTGCGCCTGCAGAATGCGGAAAATAAGGTCCTGCTTACGAAGCCCGCTGGCTCCGGGAATTTCGAGCGTGCGCGCGATGCGGCTCAGCTCAGTAATGTTTTTTTCTTTGAGTTCAGAGATTGTCATTCTTTACCTGCGATTGCATCTGGGTAGGGGAATTTTCGGAAGGGAAATAAGGAGAGAACTTACTCGGAAATGCCGTTTAGACAGTTAGACGATGGAATGAGGAAGCTTGCCGCGCTTATGCAGCGCGGCGTTCCTGCACGTGGGCCGAAGTGGCCGAAGCCACTGGCGCGGTTGGATCACTGTGCTGAAAGCGGACCAGAACATCATTAGTCGTATCCTGGAGCCGGGTATTCGGCTTGTGCAGCTTGCGGGTGGCCTTCGAAGCCAATTGGCAAAGCTGATAGCGATTCTTTACATGGGCAAGCGCCCCAAAAATCAAATCTGAACGCATAACTATTTTCTCCCTTACTTCTTCTCTTTGAACTACCTTCAGGCACGCATTCTCAAGTTAAAGATGCTTGAAAGCACCTGAAGGGATCATTCCCTGTGTCACAAATTTAGACGCGCTAGACGTCATTCCCGATCAATTTTCTTTCTTGATCGTCCTACAGTTACAGAGGTATTTGCATACCGCCTATCCGCAACGATTCATGTCTCTGCGGACTTGCACGAAGAGGCAGATGAAACTGTTTGGGCTGGGGATAGGGGAAACCTGAATCTGCATTTGCCGGAGTCTGACAGACTTCTCCTCGATGGTCCGGGAACCAATCTCTTAGACCGGCATTTTCAAAAGTAAACTGGTCTGCTCCGGCGGTCAACATTTTTTTTCATAGAATTTCCACCGGTCATCTACCAGTAACTGTAGGCCCAAAAACTCAGTAAGAGCCTTGGTCTCTTCCAACTCGCAGAGTTTTCGCCCCAAATTTGTCTGTATTCTCTACCATTTATCATAGGAAAAACTATAAAATATGCTTGACTTAGTATATTGCATAACATAGTATATTTCTGTGAAAGACTCTGAGTCGACCTTCAAAGCAACAACAGCCAAGGATGCGCTTGGGGCTAGGCCGGAAATCGGCGCCCAGGAAATTGGCCCCGACAAGTGGGAGGTCCAACTTCGTAAGGGTTCACTGGAGCTTGCCATTCTGTCCGCGCTCTGGCACGGACGGCTCTATGGTCTCGAAATCCTGCGTGATCTCGAAACCAGGTCGGAGCTGATCGTGGTGGAAGGAACCGTCTATCCGTTGCTGAACCGTCTGCGCGCACTTGGCCTGGTCGAATCGGAGTGGGTTGAATCGGATTTTGGGCACCCCCGCAAGTATTACCAATTGACCCCCGCAGGCCGGCTGCGCGCTGTCGAGATGGCTCGCATTTGGGTCCGCTTCTCGGCCAGCATGACCAATCTGCTCGCGCCGCTCAACGAGGATTTGAAAAACGATGATCCGAGGAAGGACGAACTATGATTCTTTCTGCCGAGTCGCAAAAGACTATTGACACCTATCTTGCCGCACTGCGGAAAGAGCTGCGCGAACTCATGGATGAGGACGCCAATGACATTGCCGAAGAAATTCGGTTTCACATTCTCGACAAAATCGAGGATGGCTCGTCGTCCCAAGCCATCGCCGCAACGCTTACTGCGCTCGGCACACCCAAGGACTTGGCTGCGCGTTATCGCACCGACGAGCTGATGAAGCGCGCGCAGTCCACTCGCTCACCGCTCCTGAGTTTGCATAGCCTGTTTCGCTGGGCCATGTTGAGCCTGGTCGGGCTGATTGTCTTTGCCGCTTCTGTTATCGGGTATACGTTGGGCGGAATCCTCGTCATCATCGGCTTTTACAAACTCATCTTTCCTCGGAACGGCGGATTTTGGTTCAATCCAAGGCCCGGCGGTCACGGCATCGACGGCGAAGCCGGCTTTTCCTTTACGAGTGGAGGGCCCTGGAAACATCCCGGCCACGAGATCCTCGGAATGTGGCTTGTCCCCATCGGCCTAATCCTTGGATCGGGTCTGTTGCTGTTCACCTTCTGGCTTGGGCGTTGGTGCATCCGCAAATTGTGGCGTCCGCGTGCTTTGCGGACGGTATGAGCAATGAGAAAGGAAAAGACCGGCCATGACCTTCACTGCCGAATCGCAAAAAATCATTGAAGAATATCTTGTTGCCCTGCGCAAGCAGTTGCGCGAGTTGATCGATGATGACGTCAATGACATCGTCGAAGAGATCCGGTTTCATATCGTCGACAAGTCTTCAGACGATGCTTCCCCTGAGATTGTTCTCGCGACGCTCACGGCGCTCGGCACACCGGAGGAACTGGCTGGCCGCTACCGCACCGATGAGCTGATGCGCCGCGCACAAAGCAGTCGTTCGCCTGTCACCCGTCTGCAAAGTCTTTTCCACTGGGCCACTTTGAGCATGGCCGGCGTAATCGTCTTTGCGATATCCGTGATCGGCTACTGCCTGGGCGGCGGGCTGGTTATAGCCGGCGTCCTCAAAATTCTCAATCCGCACAATACCGGCCTCTGGAAGACGCATTACCCCGACGGATCATGGTCGCTGGGCGCGGGATCAGGCTCGCAGCCCGGCCACGGAAAGGAGCTTCTGGGATGGTGGCTCGTGCCCATCGGGCTCATTCTGGGTTCCGTCCTGTTGCTGCTCACCTTCCAGTTCGGCGACTGGTGTCTGCGCCGCTTCTGGCGCCCGCGCGTTCCACGCAGCGCGTGAAGCTGTTTGCGGTTCGTAAACGCTCGTTACTGCCGGTCGAGCGTGGCCTGGATCAGATCTCCAAGCTGCTTAGCTGAGAACTGGTTTCCTTCGACATTGGCGACAACCCTTCCCTGTCGGTCGATGATTACAGTGTGCAGGGTATGAGTAATCATTCCCATGTCCTGCCAGAAGTTCAGATTGAACTCATGGCACACCTGTTCGACTTCGGGCGGCGGCCCGGTAAGAAAATGCCAGCTTTGAGAGTCGGCGTTCCATGTTTTGGCATAGGCAGCCAGGACCGGCGGCTGATCGCGAACCGGATCGAACGAAAGGCTAAGAAAAATTAAATCCTTACCGAGCTGGCTGCCGAAACGCCGCTGGAGGACTCCGAAATTATTGTTGAGGCGGAAGCAGTAATCGGGAAGCGGGCACCGGGTATACATGAAGGTGAGGGCAACAACCTTGCCGCGAAACTGGGACAGATGAATAGGTGCGCCGGTTTGATCGACAAGGCTGAAGTCGGGAACCATGTCGCCGGGTTCAAGAACTCTGACCGGACTCGCCGTCGCATTGAGACTTTGCAGCAGGCGCAGGCGCGATGCCTCCTGTGACTCTGCATCACCGTTCCGGAAGGCGTGCTGGTGAATATCCTCTGCCCACGACTCCTCCTTGCTGACAGCAAGAGTGAAGTCTATGACTTCGCCAGTATGGATGTTGTTGAGCTCCTGTGCGCTGTGCACGTGGAAAGGCATCGCCATGGCATCCATGAACCCGGGGATCTCGCGGATGGATGCAGTGAATGTGTTGTGGACTGGGTCGACGCTGAGTACGATTCCGAATGCTGGGTAGCGCCTGATGGCATCGGTGTTCTGCTGCTGTCCGTGAATGGAAACAGTGACGAACACAAGCATAAACGCGGTCGCGAATGCGCGCGCGACAATACTATGAGCTTTACGAAACGCCGCCATGCTCTTCTCTACGCAGCCGATTGTATCGAATGGAGAATTGCAGATAGAAATGCCGGGCTCATGCGCCCGGCATTGGTGTTCCAACCCTGGCTGGGTTTTCAGAAGAGGTTGTATTCAGCTCCGATGCTGAATCCATGCGGCGTCAAACCATTGCTCGGAAAAGGCGGAATATTGGGCGCAGAGGGCAGAAATTGATACTCATAGTCGCCGCGAATCAGGATTTTGCGCGAGAGGCGGTAGTCAACAAACCCACCGGGGGCATACGCGAAATAGCTGCCGGTGCCGATCGAGTCTGGGTAATTAATCCACACACCGCCTAATAGAATTTTGGCGTTAAGGGAAAGGCGGTTGAATTTGAAAAGCCTGTATTTCGCACCCGCAAGATAGTCCGACTGTGTTTCGCCTCCATCCCCGCCCCAACGAAGCCAGCGCGCCTCGCCGATGGCGCCGAGTTTCGGCAACACGTTGAAGTCGATAATCACACCGAGGCCGTTGATGTTGGTCGAGCCGTAATCCGGCACAAAGTTGGAATACTCCCCGCCAACCCATATAGGCGATGTGCCACCCTTTGCCGCTGGAGCTACCTGAGCATAGACCGCTGCGGCACTCAACATGAGACTTAGCACGAAAATTTTCTTGATCGAGTTGATCACGCTTTGCTCTCCGAATTTAAGGTCTCTCGCTGCATAACTGAGTCCCAAAGACTCTTCCAAGACTTCCAGAAACTTCCCGTCAGGCCCGGCTCTAATGCCGCTCGCAGGGCAGACTCACCGCCACAGCTTTAATTCTGCGGCGGCGGGTTGGACGTGCCCTGGGTTGGTTGCGCCTGATTCGTGTTATCGGGCGCAGGCGGCTGAGTCTGATTGGCATCTGCTGGAGCTGGCGGGTTAGCTGTGCCCTGTGCAGGAGCCGGAGTGCTGGCCGGCACTGGCTGAGCCGGCGGTTGATAGGTTTGCAGACTGTAGTAAATCGGCGTGACCTGGAACGGCATCTTGTCGCCGGGGTTCAGTAGAGGTGCCGGCTTCACATTGAGCTGATACACCCTGTCGTCCCACGGGTCGGTTCGCAGGTGGCTGTTAAGCGGCAGCGCGGCGATCTGAGTGAGATCGTCAGGATTTAGCCTCGGCGCGCCATGGGTTAGCCCAGCGAGCCAGGGAGTTCCGTCCGGTGCCAGCAGCGAATCACCCAGCCTCGGCGTAAGCAGAGCAGTCAAAGCTTTCTGTCGGTCAGCCAACTGCTGGAAGAACAGGCCGACTTCACCTGACTTGCTGGCATACACCGAAGCATTGAAGAGCTCCACAGCCTTCTTGCCCGCAGCCTGGTCGTCAGCGACGGTGTGGTTCATATTGATCCGCTGGAATGCGGCTTCGTCGGGAAACAGCAACCTGTCATTGAATGCGTATCGCGTATCAATGTGGTGGCCAAGCACGATGTGCGCCAACTGGAAGCTTAGAACCGCGGCCAGGTCCGCCTCTGTGGGCAGAGTATCGACGAGCCCCTTGCTGAGCAGGATCGTATTGCCGACTGCGAGCGATTCAAGCGGCGCGGTGAGGAGCACGCGGCAGTGAATATCCTGGGGCAGCGCCAGCTTGCTGCCGATAATGATGTTATTGGTGACTGTTTCGAGTACCTTGTCGAAATCGCTTGGCGGAGCGAGCAGCCCAGCTTGGGTTAGGCGGTCGAGCACGTTGTTCTCAGCCTGCGTAACCCACTGCCTCTGTGCTTCCAGAGGGCTTACGTCCTGCGCCTGACCGCTCTGGTCCTGCGCGTTTTCAACTTCGATCGTCTCGTTCGTCGACTCGCCCTGCGGAAGCTTTAGCGAATAGCCCCATAAGTAGGTTTGGGCGCGGAAACCTACCGCCTTGCGGTCTGCGCTGTTGTGGCTCTCTTCCACATAGATGGCCGTCGGCAGCCACTCACCGGGCTGTACATTCGTGCGCCAGCTATCGAAGTGGAAGTAATGGGCGTATTCGTCGTTCTTGTTGCCCGTGAAGGTGCCGTTGAAGCGAACGATGTTGCCGTCCGTGTCCTCAATCCAGATGCGCCCGAAGAAGCGCCCATAGCCCTTGACCGTTGGCTTCGGGCGAACATCGAAGACCCATGTTCGAACCGAGCCCAGGAATTCACGGCGCACATAGACAAAGTCATAATGTTGCTGATCGAAACCGACCGGATCGAGGAACATCATGTCCATAAAGCCGGTTTCTGAATAGCTCATCTTGAAGCTTCTGGTCAGATCGCCCAGATATTTTGCCGAACCGCGGAAGAATCCGTGCGACGTCTTCTGTGCGCCGTAGGATTCGGCTGAAAAGGTCTTGTCGAAGTTGACGCGCGCGATGCTGTACTCATCGCTGACAGGGACCGCATAAAGCTTGGGATCCGGCCGCATGTTCTGAATGTAGGTCTGCACTACGGGCGTGCTCTTGCGGATAAGCGCAACTGTGGCGTGCTCCCGCGCGATCGCCTTCTGCACCAGCTCCGACTGCTGCGGTGTAAGCGGGACGGCTGTTACAGGAGGGGTCTTTTTGGCGTAGGCTGCGGTCACGCTCAAGACCAATGCCAAACCAAGGGTCCAAATCTTGCGAAAAGACATTTTTTCTCCAGGCTCCTCAAAACAATTCAAAAAGATTGAAAAAACCTACCTAAAACGCTTAATTGCAAAAATCTACGCCAACTGGAAGGTGACATGGATTACGGTGACCTCGTCAACCGGACGACCATCGCGTGTGGCAGGCTTGAATGTGATGTGACGAGCCGCATTCTGCGCGAGCTGGTCGAGCCCATATCCAAGTCCGCTGACTACGCGGAGCACGTCAACCTGTCCAGAAGCTGTAAACCTGACCTGGAGTGTTACATCGCCCTCAATTTTAAGCCGCCGCGCCTCTTCGGTATACCCGGGATTGGGCTTGGACAGCAGCACCAAAGGTGTTGTATGGGCTTGTTCCTGCGGTTTGGGGGTGGAGGGGGTTGCCTCGCCGAATCCAGTGCCGCCGAAGCCACTCTGTGCCACGCGACCGGTGCCTCCCGGTCTTCCTGTTCCGCCGATGACGCCATTCGAGAATCCTGCTGAAGCCACGGTCCCGCGTGTGTCACGGCCGCCGGGTACTCCATTGGCGACGCCAGAGCCGAAATCGACTCCCTTAACAGAGCCACGGCGTGCTGCTCCGGCGCCTGGTGCCCCAAGACCTGGAGTTCCTTCAAACGAGCCTACTGCAGCGATTGTTGCAGGACGATTTGCCTCGGGATTGGGATGAACGCCTTCAGGATCGCCGAATCCGCCCGTCCTTAGTGAAGGCCGCTGGGTGTTGTTAGCAACCAGCGTGGGGTGAGGGCTGGTAAAGAGCCCCACCTTGGGTTGAGGGGGAGGGGTAACTCGTCGGGGAGGCGCAGGAGCAAGCTTCGGAGCCTCCTCATGAACCTTGATTTCTTCCACCTTAGGCGGCTCGACGACTGGCCTCGGCTTCGGCATAACGATCTTCGGCTGCTCAACCTTCGGGGGAGGGGGAATCACGTGCACCCTTGGCACTGGGGGAGGAGGAATGGGCTTTGGCTGCTGCATCGGAAAGATCAGAATCGTGGTTTCGTGCTGCTCTTTAACCTGATGCAAACCAGCCAGACTCAGCAAAATAGCAAGGCCCAGCACGGCCAAATTGATAGCCAGGCTGGCGCCAAATGATCCAAACCGCCCCTTTTCTTCAGGAAGCAGTCCAAAGTTTGCGTGGTTCAGCAAGTCGTTGTTCACCATGGCTCTTACTTGGATGTCATCATCCGGCTTCCCGGGAAAATTCCCGCGCACTCCGTGCAGGTGAAAAGAATAGCTGCATTCCTCATTCCATATTGCGGATTTCAGCCTTAGACGGCACCGATTTCCATTAAATACAATACGATGGCGCGTTTAGCTCTGTTGGAAATCCTGGAATTTGAATAGAACTCCCGTACCCGATGTATACACACGTTTACATCAGAAACACCTCTTAGAATCCACTTCATTAACCGAGGCAAATTCAGGTAACAGATCGGGAAAAGATAATACTGAACTTTAGCACACTCCCGCAAAACCATCGCGAAAGCGTAAGGTTTACATTTCCGATACCGGGTTAAGGTAAATTTTTCCTAGGATTGACCCGGTTACGATGCCTCCAGATGCTGCAAGATTGAACGCCTGCATAGATAGATAGTTGCTGGGAAAACAGAGTTGCTCGCAAAAATAGCCTCGCTTAAATAAAACACGCATTATCGAGACCCGATAACGAAAAAGTAAGGAGAACTCATTGCGAATCCTCGTGACCGGCGGCGCCGGATATATAGGCGGCACCGTCGCCCAGTTGCTGCTCGATGAAGGCCATCAGGTAGTCATCTACGACAACCTCTGCCACGGCCATCGCTCCATGATTCCCGCCCAGGCCGAGTTTATTGAGGGAGAACTGGCTGACCGGGCCGCTCTCGAAAAACTTCTCCACACCGGAATAGACGGCGTGATGCACTTCGCCGCTCTCATTGAAGCCGGAGAGAGCATGCAGAAGCCGGAAGTCTATTTCCGCAACAACTCTGCTTCGACACTCAGCCTGCTTGAAGCGATGCTTGCCACAGGCGTCACCCGCCTTGTGTTTTCCTCCACTGCTGCCGTCTACGGCGAGCCTGAATCGACGCCCATCCGCGAGGATGCTCCACTCAAACCCACCAACGCCTATGGCGAATCGAAGCTGCTGGTGGAGCGCATGCTCGAGTGGCTCAACCGCATTCACGGCTTCCGCTACGCGAGTCTGCGCTATTTCAACGTTGCCGGCGCGATTGCCGGACGCGGCGAAGCACACGAGCCGGAGTCGCACCTGATTCCGCTGATTCTCGACGTTGCGCTTGGCCGCAGGGCCAGCATCAAAGTCTTCGGGCAGGACTATCCCACGCCTGACGGAACCTGTATCCGCGACTACATTCACGTCCGCGACCTTGCGCGCGCGCACCTGCTGGCATTCGATGCGCTGAAGAATTGCGACCGCCTCATCTACAACCTCGGCAACGGAGTCGGCTTCTCGGTATGCGAAGTGATTGAGTCGGCGCGGCGTGTCACCCGACATCCCATTCCGGTGGTTGAAGAGCCACGGCGCCCCGGAGATCCCGCCGTGCTGATTGCCAGTTCGGAAAAAATCGGCCGCGAGCTGGGATGGGCTCCTGAATACACTGATCTGGACGCGATTATCACAAGCGCCTGGGAATGGCATCAGGAACGGTATTTGAAGACAGCGTGAGTTCCTCAAAGCTCTGCTTGCCCATTCGGGCTTCGCATCTCTTGACGCGCCCCGAGGAAATCTAAAGATGGAAGTACATCTCAACCTTTTGGTGGACGCGCAGCTACGTATGTTGCCGCTAGAATTGCTGTGGTTTTAATCACCTGCTGCAACATTTCGAGGCCGCGCTGACGATGGAGCGCAAAGATTCGAAGCATTTGACAGTACCTGTCTGGCTGCGCCCGGTTCTTTTTCTGCTGGTTCTTCTTGCTGCGTGGCAGATCGCGGTGCTGCGTCATCCCCACCAGTTGCTTCCCGGCCCTGTGAAGACTGCAGATGGCATCGCTGATCTGCTGCAGCATGGGCTTCTTTTTAAATACGTGGTTGCCTCGCTGTTTCGTGTCACTTGGGGATTCTTTCTCGCGGTCATCGTTGCCGTCCCGCTCGGCCTCGTCATTGGCTGGTACCGGCGCGCCGAAATGGCTTTCAATCCCATCCTGCAGATTCTGCGGCCCATCTCCCCGCTCGCCTGGATTCCTATCGCGATTCTTTGGTTCGGCGTCGGGGATCTCGCTGCCGTCTTCCTGATCTTTGTCGGATGCTTCCTGCCGCTGCTGCTCACTGTCATCAATGCCCTGCGAAGTGTTCCGGAGGTTTACATCAATGCGGGCCGCAATTTCGGCCTCGGCCCGATCCAGTTGATGCGGCGAATCCTCTACCCGGCCATTGTTCCGCGCCTGATGACCGGCCTTCGCATTACGCTGGGCGTCGCATGGCTGGTCGTCGTCGCCGCTGAAATGATCGCCGTCAACTCCGGCCTTGGCTTTCTCATCGTCGACGCGCGCAACGCGGGCAATCGCTATGACCTGGTCGTTGCCGGCATGGTGATGATCGGTGTCGTCGGACTTCTGCTCGATACCGGTGTCCGTTCGCTTGAAAAATCCGGCGCGCTGCGCTGGGCCTATGCCGAGGAGCGTTGATGTCCACTAAAACCGCAATGGAAACTCCCACAACAATGACCGCTTCAGCAAGAACAAAGCTGCGCACAGACTCCGTCGGCATGATCTTCGACCGCGACGGCAAAAGCTTGTCCGTCCTCGAAAATATCAACCTCGAAGTGAGCGAAGGTGAGTTCTTATGCCTGCTGGGACCTTCGGGATGCGGCAAATCCACCCTCCTCAGCGCCATCGCCGGCTTTCTCACGCCTACCAGCGGTGAAATCACCATTGACGGCGAGGCCGTGCGCGGCCCTGATCCGCGGCGCATCTTCGTCTTTCAGGAGCGCGGTGTTTTCCCGTGGCTCACCGTCGAAGGCAACATCGGCTTCGGTCTCGGCAAGCTGCCGCGCAAGGAGCGCGCGCAGCGGGTGAGTCATTACATCCAAATGGTCGGGCTTGAGGGCTTCGAAAAATCCTATCCGCACGAGCTCTCCGGCGGGATGAAGCAGCGCGTGGAAGTCGCGCGTGCGCTGGCCGTCAATCCCGACGTCCTGTTTCTCGACGAGCCCTTCGGCGCGCTCGACTCCATCACGCGCCTGATTATGCGTGGCGAGCTGCTGCGCATCTGGCAGGCCGAGCGCAAGACCATTCTCTTCGTTACTCACGATATCGACGAAGCCGTGCAGCTTGCCGATCGAGTGGTTGTGATGAGCGCGCGTCCTGGCCACATCCAGCAGATCGTCCCCATCGACATTGCCCACCCGCGCGACATCAGCTCGCCGCGCTACCTGCAGTTGCGCGACGGCATCCTCAACCAGATCGGACTGGCGCACAAGCTATGAGCACAATGGCCCAGCCGCGCAAATGGGAGTATGTGTTCTGGCCGCTTTTTGCCACGGCGATCTTTATCGCCTTCTGGCACTACACCGTCGTATGGACGGCCACCAAAATCTTCCCCTCGCCGCTTGAGGTCGAGCGCGGCTTCGCTGAATTGACTCACAAAGGCGTCCTCTATCACGACATTGTCGACTCGCTGCGCCGCGTTGCCGTCGGATACCTGGCCGCCGTGGCCATTGGGATTCCGCTCGGCCTGATGCTGGGCTGGTATCCCACCGTCAACCAGATCGTGAACCCTGTGGTGCAGATCCTTCGACCTATCAGCCCCATCGCCTGGATTCCGCTTGCCATCATCTTCTTCGGCGTCGGTGACTATGCGGCGATCTTTCTCGTGTTTCTCGGTGCGTTCTTCCCCATCGTCGTCACCTGCGTCGCCGCTGTTTCGAATGTCCCCCTTATCTACCGCCGCGCCGGGCGGAACTTCGGTCTTACGCCTGCCCGGATTCTCTCCCGCGTGGTCTTTCCCGCCGCGCTCCCGCAGATTCTCGTCAGCCTCAGAGTTGCACTTGGCATCGGATGGCTGGTGGTCGTCGCCGGCGAAATGATCGCAGTAACTTCGGGCCTCGGATTTCTTATCATCGACTCGCGCAACTCAGGCAAGCGCTATGACCTTGTCGTGGGAGCGATGATCCTGATCGGCGTGATTGGCTTGGTTCTCGACACGCTCTTCCGCCAGATAGAAAAAATCAAGCCTGTGCGCTGGGGGTTCCGCGATGAGTCTTAAAGACCTCTTCAACCGCAAAAGCCGATGGAGCCTCAAAAGCAAGCTCCTCTGCTTTGCCCTCGGCTGGCTTGTCGTTATAACCGGCCTGCATAGTTGGCTCAACGTCAACTGGGCAGCAGTGCTCAATGACTATCGTCCGCCGATGGAACGCAAAATCATTGTGGGCTACATTCCAGTGACCTGCCAGCTCACCTGCCCGGTCACCGACTACATTTCGAAATACTCCGAGAGCGGAGAAATGTATATTCCCCGCATGTTTCAGGGCTTTCCTGAACTCAAGGAAGCACTCATCGCCAATAAGATTCAGGCCGCGTTTATCGTCGCCCCGCTGGCTATTGCGCTTGCCGCGCAGGGTGTTCCAGTCAAGGTCGTCTATCTCGGCCACCGTAATGGCAGCGCCGTCGTCGTGCGCAAAAACGGCCCCATCAAAAACTTCGGCGATCTGCGAGGAAAAACCATCGCCATACCCAGCCGCTTCTCTGATGAGCGCCTTCTGCTCTTCCGCGCCATGCAGGCATATGGCATGCCACCCGACTCCGTCAAAATGGTCGAGATGGCGCCCCCCGATGTCGCCGGGGCCCTCAACGCCGGCGCCGTCGACGCCTTCGTCATGGGCGAGCCTTTCCCCTCCCAGGCCGAGATGGACGGATACGGACGCATCCTCTTCTACGCCGACAAGTATTGGCCGAATTACATGTCGTGCATCCTTGTCGCCCGCACCGATCTCATCGAGAAGCGCCCCGAAGTGGTTCAGGTTCTCGTTGACGGCATCGCGCGGTCCGGCCTGTGGCTTGATACCAGCGAGCCACACCGTGTGGATGCTGCCGACTTTGTAGGACGCTACTACTACCATCAGCGCCCCGAGTTGCTCCGCTGGGCGCTCACCAAGCCCATGACGCGCATCCGCTACAACCAGCTCGGGCCGCAGAAAGCCGACTTCGACGAAGTGCGCGACATGATGATCCAAACAGGAATACTGAACAAACAGATTCCCTTCAGCGCCTATACCGACACGCAATTCGCCGACCACGCTACGATCGAAACCGCATGGAAATATGAGCCGGGAATGGCAACCGCGAAATAGCGCCACACGAATTCAGGAGAACCATCGATGATCCGCAGGCAATTCCTCAAACTGGCCACGCTCACCGGCGCAGGCAGCCTCGCATCGGCCGTCGCGTCCGATGCTTCGTTGGACGCAATCGAAGGAAAGCAACAACCGAACTTGTTCAGCGACAAGAACACGAATAACGTCACCTGGCACGTCCGCGGATTCAGCTGTGTAACCTGCGCCATGGGCTTGCAGGTGATGCTGCGCCAGCAAAAGGGTGTGGCCTTTGCCGACGCCAGCTATCCGGATGGCATCGTCACGATCCAGTTTCACCCGGATGAAGTGGATGAAGCGTCTTTGCGATCGTTCATCTCCAGCATTGGATTCACAGCAGAAGAACAGAAAGGTTGATTTTCATGGAGAACAATTACGCGAAGCTGGCCGAAACACTCGCCGCAAGCCTTCATCTCAGCCAGCCGCCCGTGGCCGTCTGCTTCACAGATGCAGTCCCGGCATCCATCCCTGCGCACAGCGGCCGCGCGCCCGCCGGATGCCGCTTCTGGGAAGACGCTGCCGCCGGGGTCTTCGCTACTTCGTCCGCAGATCACGCGTTGTGCGCCATCGGCGTCTACACGCACAACCTCGAACCCACTCCGGCGCAACAGACTGACCTGATGGACGCACTCAAGGTCCTCGGCGAGCTCGGCTACGTGACGGAGCGCGATTTGCCGTTGATCCCTGTGCTCAAATCGCGGCGCGCGCACGTTGTTTACGCGCCTCTGGCGCAGAGCCCGTTGCCCGCCGATGTGGTTTTGCTTTTTGTGGACGCGGGGCAGACGCTCATTCTGAGCGAGGCCACACAGCAGGTGGAAAATCAGAACGCTCCCGCAATGGGACGTCCGGCCTGCGCCGTTGTTCCGCAGGTGATGAACACGGGACGCGCTGCGCTCAGCCTCGGCTGCTGCGGAGCACGAGCCTATCTCGATGTGCTGAAGGACGACGTCGCGCTCTTTGCCATCCCCGGCGCCAAGCTCGCCGCTTACACGGAGCGCATTGCGGCGCTCGCGCAGGCGAACATGGTGCTGGCAAAGTTCCACCACCTGCGCCGCCAGGATGTTGAAGCAGGGAACGCGCCTACGGTCAAGGAATCGCTGGCGGCAATGGGCGCGTGAAGCACTGCTGAGCATAGCTCGTGCATGCTTGCATCCACCGTCCGGCGCGACACGGACCGGGCTCCGCTGCGATACTACTGAGGGATGGCTTCCACCATTGTCGAACCCGGGGATCGCATGGCATCCTCGTCCGCTAAAGCAGCCGAACTGAAGCACGGGCAAAGCGCCACAACACTATACTCGCCGGAATTTGAACTGCTCCTCTGCTGCGCGCGGTCCGTGCCAGATGCCGCGCGCATCGAGACACTGATAAGCCACGGCATCGACTGGCAAACGTTTCTCCATCTGTCCACCGAGCACAATGTGCGCCCTCTGGTCTGGCAGGCCCTGCACTCAACCTGCTGGGGCCGTGTGCCCGAAGACATTCGCGTTGCGTGCGATGAGGCATACCGCTCCTTCATCGGTAGAAACCTCCTTCTTACCAGCGAGCTGCTTCGCATAACAGCAGAATTTCACGCGGCTGGGCTTTGCGTCGCAGTAATGAAGGGCGCGGTAATCGCGCAAATAGCTTATGGGGACTTTGCCCTGCGCGAGTTCGGGGACTTCGACCTGCTGATCCAGCCAGACGAATTCTTCCGCGCGATTGAACTGCTGCGGCAACTTGGCTACAACCCGGAGTGGAAATGCGGAGACAGCATAGCATTTCGTTTCCTGCGGTACGTGGGGGAATACAAGCTGACACGTGACATTATGCGGACAGATGTCGATCTCCACTGGAGGATCGTCACCAAAGCCACGGCGCTCGCACCCAGTCTGAGTGAATTCCCATCCGGCTTCAAGCCTGTTTCGCTTGCAGGATCGACGGTGCTGTCCTTTGCCCCTCAGGATCTCCCGCTCTATCTCGCCGCACAGGGAGGATGGGACCAGTGGTCCGATCTGCGCCGCATCTGCGACCTTGCCGAATTCCTCCACAGATATCCCGAGATCGACCTGGAGCCGACGCTTAAGACAGCTCAGAGGCTCGGCGGACTACGCTCGATGCTGATCGGACTTTCCCTGGCCTCCACGCTGCTCGGCGTGGAGTTGCCTGAATCCGCCGTCAAGCGCATTCATGCCGACGAGGCCATCGCCAGGCTCGCAGAAACGGCAACGCGCAATCTGCAAAGAAACATCCGCATGGGCGGGCCAGTGAGCCGCTACGTATTTCAGTTGAAAGCAAAGCAGGGTCTGCGGGGAAAAATTGCGCTTGCCTCCAGCATTCTGTTTGAGCGCACGGCTGAAGACGGCAGCAGGATCATGCTACCCCGCCCGCTATGGTGGCTTTACGTGGTGCTTCGCCCGCTGCGCATCGGGCTCAGGATGCTTCGCCTCGCTTGAGCGCAGCAGCACTTCGCTCTCAGTGCTCTCTGCGTACTTTGTGGTGAAATGGCTCTGATCGCGGTGCCCCCAATCTCAATTCCGCGACTAACGCGAGCGTCCACGCAAAGCCATTGCCTGGACAGCCTGCCCTGAGCATCGCGAAGGGGCGAGTTCTAGTGGCCGTGCTCTTCCAGATATTTCTCTACTTCAAGTGCGGCCATGCATCCAGTGCCCGCGGCGGTCACCGCCTGCCGGTAGCGGCGGTCCTGCACGTCACCGCACGCATACACGCCCTGAACGCGGGTAAACACGTAATTCGTCGTCTTGATGTAACCGTCTTCGTCGAGATCGATCTGGCCCTCGAACATCTTCGCGTTCGGAATATGCCCGATGCCGAGAAACAGCCCGCTGACACCCAAAACCTCTTCGACTCCGGTCACCGTGTCGCGCAGCTTGAGGCCTGTGACATCCTTCTGATCGACACCGAGAACTTCTTCGACAATCGTATTGGTGCGGAACTGGATGCTCGGATGCGCCATGGCGCGCTCCAGCATAATCCGCGACGCGCGGAAGTGATCGCGCCGGTGCAACAGTGTCACCTTCGTCGCAAAGCGCGTGAGGAAGAGCGCCTCTTCCATCGCCGAATCGCCGCCGCCGACCACGGCAATTTCCTTGCCCGAGAAGAAAAATCCATCGCATGTCGCGCACGAGCTTACGCCATGCCCGATCAGCGCCTGCTCCGACGGTAGCCCCAGCCAGCGTGCCGAAGCTCCGCTGGCAATAATCAGCGTGCGCGTGTGGATGGTCTCCGCACCCACCTTCAGAGCAAACGGACGCTTGCTCAGGTCCGCCGCAGCCAGATGCCCCATGCGATACTCCGCGCCGAAGCGCGCCGCCTGCTGCTTCATGTTCTCGATCAGTTGCGGCCCCTGAATTCCTTCCGGCCATCCCGGAAAATTCTCGACCAGCGTGGTGATTGAAAGCTGGCCGCCCGGCTCGTGGCCTTCCAGCACAAGCGGTTTCAGGTTGGCGCGCGCGGCATAAATGGCCGCAGTCAGCCCGGCGCAGCCGGAACCCAGAATAACGGTGTCGCGAATTGTATCTGCCATGTCGGATCGCTTTCGATTGTACCTGTTGATGCTCTTCGAGTCGCATACGATGCAACGGCCACGGGCTTCGCTGCCACGGCATACAATACCCGCATGGCGAATCTAGCGTTGGTCTATGGAATGCGACTGCTTCCCGCCGAGGAAGTGGCCGGCGTGGGCGAAGCGCCCATCGAGCTCAAAAACGGAAACACCGCGCGCGTTACCATGCACCTGCTCGAAGGCTCCCGCGAGCAGATCGAAGCCCAGCTCCGCCAAAGCATCGACGCCTTCTTCGACTTCTTCCCTGAAATTTAGGCTAGGGCTTCGTGCTGATCGTCCTCGCACGGCATCTGTCCGGCACAAATTTATTTATATCCGTCAGTTCCGTTCTGGAATTCCTGCAAGCACGGCTCCCATTCCGGTCAAACCGTCTTTGATTCTCCTAAGAATTCCCTCAACCCCATCCTCCTACATGGCCGAATAAACACAGCTTTCGCCAGCCGCGCTTACGGCGGCGAAATCCGGAGTTCTGCCATGAAGCGCATCTTTCTCTTTTTGTCGCTCGCCGCGCTCACCACTGCCGCCTACGCCGGAGGACCGCGCTACGTCGCGGGCACCAGCTACTTCGATCCCTCCACGACCGGCCAGCCCATCGTCTGGGCTAACGGACAAGTGAAATACTTCACCGACCTCGGCAACCTCAGCGCATCTGTCAGCGAGTCCCAGGCTGATGCGATGGTGGTCGCCGCCGCCGCTGTCTGGAACGCAGTTCCCACCGCCGCCATCAATATCATCTCCGGCGGAAGGCTCGCCGAAGACGTGAACGGAACCAACGTCACTTCCAGCGGAGGCACGCTCACCATGCCCGCGGACATCCAGTCAACCGACACCGCCAGGCCCATCGGCATTGTCTACGATGCAGACGGCTCCGTGATCAATGCCTTCTTCGGTCAG
>JASHRS010000186.1 GCA_030037215.1 Silvibacterium sp.
TCCTCGACCTCGGCCTCGAAAACCGCAGCAACCTCGTCGCCGGAGCCAACAAACTCGACTACCACTATCGTAACGTCACGCCCGGACGCGACTTCACTTGGACTGTGGCTGCCGACATCCGCAATGTTGTCGAAGGCGAAGCCTGTCCTACCTGCGGCGCGCCGCTCAAGGTCGCCAAGGCCGTCGAAATCGGACACATCTTCAAGCTCGGAGATCGCTACACCAAGAGCATGGGCGCGCGCGTCCTCGATCCCAACGGCAAAGAGATTACGCCCATCATGGGCTGCTACGGCATCGGCATCGAGCGCATCCTCACCTCGTCCATCGAGCAAAACAACGACGCCAACGGCTTCTGGCTGCCGCCATCCATCGCCCCATTCGATGTGGTCGTCACCATCACCAATGTCGCCGACGACAAACTGCTCAAGGCTGGAACCGAAATCGCCGAAACCCTTGAAGCCGCAGGCTTCGATGTTCTCCTCGACGATCGGGAGGAGCGCGCTGGCGTCAAGTTCAAGGACGCCGACCTCATCGGCATTCCCTACCGCATCAACGTTGGTAAAAAAGCGGCTGAAGGAAAGGCGGAGCTTGTAACCCGCGCCGGCTCAACCAGCGAGGATGTCCCGATCTCGGCCATCGCCGAAGCTCTGAGGGGGAAAATAAAACCTGCGTAGGCGCTTAGGTTTTCTGAGCCCTGTGCTCTGCGCCCTGCACCCTGTGCCCTGGTCCCTTGTCTCTGCTCATCGGAACCACCTGTACTGTCGTGTCCCGCATCTCCGCTAGAAAGCGGTTCAGGATCGAGCCGCGAAAGAGAATTTCAAACCGGGTCCGCGCCGACTGCCCAAACACGACATGCGAGATGTTCTCCTTCTTCGCAAAGTTGATTAGCGCATCGGCGGTGTTCTTGCCTTTCACCGTCACCACATGCGCGCCGAGCTCGCGCGCCATGCGTTTGTACTCTTCCAGCCGAGTCTTGCTCTCTTCATCACCGTGGCGTCGCTTGCTCTCGTCAGTTTCCGCGTACACTGCGTACCAGTTCGTCGCCAGCCTTCCGGCAATGCGCGCACCGGTGCGCAGCAGCCGTATCGTGCCCGGCCGCGACGAGAGCGCTACCATCACCTTCTCCGGCAGCGGAGCTTGCTCCAGTCCCTGCTGCTGGCGATATTCTGACGCCGCAACGCCTACTTGCTCCGCTGTTGTGCGCAGCGCCAGTTCGCGCAGCATTGTCAGGTTGCCCTTGCGGAAGAAATTCGCCAGCGCCTGCTCCACCTTCTCCGGCGGATAGATTTTCCCTGCTTTCAGTCGCGTTCGCAGCTCATCGATCGGAACATCGACGTTCACGATTTCGTCTGCGCGCCTCAGAAAGCTGTCCGGAATCGTCTCTCGAATCGACGTTCCTGCCGAACGCGAGACTGCGTCGTTCAGCGTCTCCAGATGCTGGATATTCACCGCCGTCATCACGTTGATGCCTGCGTCCAGCAACTCCAGCACGTCTTCATAGCGCTTGCGGTTGCGCGACCCCGGAACATTCGTATGCGCCAGCTCATCCACGATCACGGTCTTCGGCCTGCGCGCACGAATGGCGTCAATATCCATCTCGCGCAGCTTGACCGATTTATATGCAATCTCCTTCAGCGGAATGATCTCAAGGTCCTTGACCAGCGCCTCGGTCTCCGCGCGTCCATGCGTCTCGATCAGCCCGATCACTACATCCTCGCCCTGACGCACCAGCATATGGGCGTCCTGCAGCATGCGATATGTCTTGCCGACCCCGGCTGCCGCGCCGATGTAAACGCGCAGCCTTGCTGAAGTCTTCTGCGGAGCAGCGGGTTCCGTCATCATCCGATCTCCACGGGATGCCGCCCAGCCACTGGGGCCCCTGTCGGCAGCGTGAAACTGAAGGTTGTGCCCTGACCCGCCCGGCTCTCGACTGACACCTGGCCGCCCAGTGACTCTGTCAGCCTGCGCACCAGCGCCAGGCCCAGCCCCGAACCAGCCCCATTGCTTTCGTCCGAGCTGCCAGAGAACCGCCCGAAGATGCGCGGCAGCCGCTCGGCTTCTATGCCGCGTCCCGTGTCGCGCACAAAAAACTGCACCCCGCCCTTGATCTCCACCGCCTCAAGAAGAATCGCCCCGCCCGCCGGCGTAAAGCGGACAGCATTGTTCAGCAGATTGTCCAGAATGCTGCGAAGCGCCCGGCGGTCGGCCTCGACGGGAGGCAGGTCTTCAAAGGCTCGAATGTTGATATCGATCTTCTTCTTGTACGCCTCATCCCTGTGCCGCGCCACCGCCTCGCGCAGGGCATCAATTGGCCGGATGCGCTCCAGGCTCATCGCCCGCCGTCCAGTTTCGAGCTCACCTACTTCAATCAGGTCGGCCATCAGATCGGTCATCTGCTCCACCTCGTGCTCAGCGCCGTCAATCAGCTCCGACTGCAATGGGCGCAGATCGCCGGCGTGGCCTCGTGAGAGTGAATACAGCGCAAGACGCAACCGCTCAAGCGGATCGCGCAGTTTCTGCGAGGCTACCGATAGAAAGCGCGTCTTGAACCGGTCTACCTCCTGCAACTCTGTTACATCTTCAAGCACGGTAACTGCACCCAGCAATTTACCCTCGGCGTCGCGCATTGGGGTCGTCCTCACGCGATAACTCCGCTGGGTTTTGCCAATCTGGATCGGTAATGTCGCCGCATCGCCCTCGCCGGCAGTGACATTCTGCATGGAGACTGCCATCCGCACCGAGTTCAGAATCTTTTCGCCCCCAGGCGTGCTCGCCAGAACCATCTTGTCCTCGGCGCCCTGCCCAAGCAGGGTCTTGGCCGCCTGATTCAGCTTCAGCACGCGTCCCTTCGCATCCGTTACGATCACCGGCTCGAAGATCGACTGCACGATCGCATCCGTCAAATGGTGTTCCATCTGCAGGCGCCCCGCTTCGCTTTCACGCAGCTCGCGCAGGCGGAGCAGCAACCGGTTCAGCTCGGTGGCAATCGCTCCCAGGTCGTCTTTGTGCGACCACTCCACGCGCTGCTGCAAATCGTTCTGTCCGATGCGCCTCGCAACGCGCGCTGTCCGCCGTATCGGCATGATGACAGAGAAGATCATCACCACGGCGATTACGATTGCGGCGATGATACTCACTCCGCATATACTGATCAGCCGGGCACGCAGCCAGTCCTGGCGGGTTTGCAGGCTTGAAGTTACCGCGTCGTGGCGCGCATTCAACGTCGCAAACGTCTGTTCCATCTCCGTGTTCATGCGCTCAAGCTGCGCCGCGAGCAGATCGAATCTCTCGTCGGGGCGGGCGACAATCCTCGCATGTTCAGCTTGGAGCGCTCCTACGGGAATCGTTGGGTCAAACGCCGCCACTTCGGTTACAGCGGCATTCAACAATGCCTGTGTCTCGCTGGCTTGCGAAGAGAACTCCCGGGCCGCCTGCACCTCATCCACCGACCGGGCGGCGGTGAGCTCTTCCCGGGCTAAAGAACCGCGCGCGGCAGCCAGCGAAGCCCGCGCGGTATCTGCCGTCTGGCGAGATGCATCCAGAGCTGCGCTTTCCACAAAGGAGTCGCGCACTAGCAGGCTGACACCCGTAACCACGGCGATAAGCAGCAGGCAGCCCAGCACGAGCCTTTGATAGAGAGTCAGCATCTTTCGGAAGGATCCAGCCCAATCATTTCGCGTCCGTTTTCAGGCTATTGAGGAGTCGCAGGCAAATCAAGCACTAAACCGATTGATACCGCTTCAGGATGCCGTTCAGTGTGATAACCCCCTCAAGCTTTCCCCGGTTGGCGCGGTTGAGTACCGGCAGCAGCGGCCAGCGCGGAAAATACGGTAGCGCATTGTCGAGCGGCAGATCCGGAAACAGCGTGGGAACGCGGTCTGCCTTCACCGCCTGTTCCACAGGTGTCTCCGGAGAAAGCGCGGCGGCAGCCCCCGTTAGCTCATTGGCTGTCATCGCATACCACGAACCGTCCCCAAGTCGCACGAGAAATGCAGATGCTCGCGCTTCGTTTACAACTGCGGATACCGACGCAATCGCATCGGCGCCCAGTATCACGGGCACACTGGGCGGTTGCAGGGCGTCTTCGATGTGCAAAGGCGTCTCTTCCCGTTGCTCTTCCATCGATGGCAGATCGAGCCCGTCCTGATGCGTTAATACTTCAAATATTGGAACCGGCTGGAGCATTCTCGAAAGTAGATACGCGATCGTATTCGCCAGAATGACAGGCAGAATAATCGAGTAATTGCCGCTCATTTCGAGCACCATAAAGACGGAAGTGAGAGGAGCGCGTAGAAAGCCGGCGAAAAGCACGCCCATCCCCACCAGCGCATATGCGCCAACCGTCCCGGTCAGATGCGGAAAGAACAGCTTCTCGAACGATCCGACACCTGCACCCAGCATCGCTCCTATAAAGAGTGTCGGAGCAAACATCCCCCCTGGGGTTCCGCTTGAGAACGACAGTGTCGTCGCAATCAGCTTGAGCGCCGCAAGTGCCAGCAATATATCCCAGGTGTACTGTCCGTGCATGGCCTGGTCTATGACCTCATAGCCCGGCCCCATCACCTGCGGAAAGCCAACGAAGCCGATAAGTCCCACCAGCAGGCCGGCAATGGCGGGCTGGCAGAACTGCGTCCAGCGTGGCAATGCGTGCAGCCGCGGCCGCAGATAAGCGAGAGAACGTGAAAATACAAACGCGAAGAGCCCGCCAACTACACCGAGTACCGCATAAGCAATAAGCTCGCGGTTGTCGCGAAGTGTGATCGTAGGAATACGGAACATCGGCTCCGATCCCCAGAACCGCCGCGCAACCACTACACTTGAGATCGCAGCAAGAACAATTGAGCCGAGCACCGCCGCGCTCCATTGTCCGATAACTTCTTCGATTACGAACAGAATCGCGGAAATCGGCGCATTGAACGCCGCGGCAAGCCCCGCAGCCGCACCTATCGGAGCAAAAAGGCGAAGCCGCTGCCGTGAGAGCCCCAGCTTGCGTGCAATGATCGAAGCCACGCCCGCGCCGATCTGTAATGAAGGGTCTTCCGGGCCGAGCGAATGGCCGGCTCCTATCGCCAGCGCAGAAGTGATGAATTTCCCTATGACTGTCTTGAAGGAGATGTAGCCGTTATAGATATAGAGTGCGGCCTTTGTCTGGTTCACTCCGCTACCGCGTGCTCCCGGAAAGAACCATTGCACCAGCGCCGCAACCACTAGCCCGGCCAGCGCGGGCGCCAGCAACAGCCGATACTGACCTCCATGTGGCGCAGAGCCTAAAGTGAGTATCTTGATCCACTCGATCGCAACGCGAAAACAGACGACCAGCAATCCCGAGATGACTCCGATAAAGATCGACAGAATCAGAAACAGCCGCTCATCGCGCGTTGGCGCAAGCTTGGCAAGGTCGGGAGTACTTATCTCCGTGCCATGGGCTCCGCTTTTGAACAACCCCTTCAGCGTCTCTGTGATCATTGCTGCTGCACCGCCAAAGGCATCTCCGCAATCTTCAGCAGGAGTGCATCGTCTCCGGTAGGCGCTCCACAAACCTGAGCCGTCTGCTCTTCGGTGCCGTATACAAGGCCCATCGTCGTCTGCTCCAGTTGAGGATTTTGCTCCAGCATGCGAACAGTGAGATTTACTGGAATCTGCTCCCACTGGTCCTGAAGTTCGGCCAAAGCTTCGGCAGCGTTGGTGTTGGCAAAACACGAAGTTAGCCGCGCGCGGGCAATCTTCGCATTGGTCGCGATACGCCCCGCGAGCGCCTGCACATTCAGGTTGGGGTCGGGATATAGGTCAAGGATGCGAATTGAGTCTGCAAGCATCTGCCGAACACTCTCGCGCGTAATTTCGTCCTGCGAAGCAAATCCCGGATGCGCAACAGCCCGCGCCAGCGATTCGCGCGCAACTGCGATACGGCCAACCATGTATGCCGTCCGTCCTGCGCCCTCAAACGCTTCTACCGGTGCATCCCGGTGCCGCATCTGTGCGCGATAAATCTCCAGGGCATCCGCCGGGTCCTGCGCCCGTTCCATCAGCCCAGCAATTTCGAGTTGCGTCTCAGGCACATCGGGAGCGTTCCCCGCTGCCGTCCTCAATTCTGACTGTGCTTTCTCATAGCTCTTCCGGCTGATCAGATAACCAGCCAGTTCCAGGCGAACTGTGCGGCGCTTGACATAACCGTCGCCCTGCCATGTCCCGTCGAGGGCATTCTGATAATGTTCCTCGGCAAGCGCCGCGTTGCCTTCCTTCGCAGCCAGTCGTGCGAGTTGAAGATGAATCAGCCCGTTCCCCGGCTGCGCTTCAAGCAATGAATTGAAGTAGGCAGTGGCTTCAGCATTGCGATTAGCAGCGGCCAGGGCCATCGCCAGTTCAATCTCGATGTCTCGATTGCCCGGAGCATATTCAAGCGCGGCATGCAGGTCCTGAATGGATTCTTCCGGATGCCCGCTATTCAGAGCAGCTTCTCCGCTGGTCCGCCACCGGCGCGCCAATACATCGCGATGCCGCGAAAAAGACACGAACAGAAAATAGGTAAGGACAGCCAGAATCGCTGTAATCAAAAACAGGCTCATTAGAGCGATGGAATCCCGCAGAATCAGCCTTCGCTTTTCCGCTCGTTCTTCGGCCGACAAGGGGGTACGCAGCTCGAAAACAGCCATCCTCATTACCTTATCGTTTCCGGGATGTGGGAGGCCATGTGTGGGTGCTCCGATTCGCACTGGGAGCACACTGCGAGTTACGATCAGGATAGTGAATACCCTGTTGCTCTCAGAAAATTATGCGTCACGGGAAATCTCGTGACGCGCGAAACCCTGCTTCAACTACTCGAAAGCATTCAGCGCGGAGAGACTTCTCCTGCGGACGCTCTCGCAAAGCTGGCTCGGCTGCCGTATGAAGACACCGGCTTCGCCAAAATCGATCATCATCGCGCCCTGCGCCTTGGCCTGCCTGAGGTAATTTACGCTGCGGGTAAAACGCCGCAGCAGGTAGCTGAAATCTTTGCCCGTATGGCCCTGGGCAATCCCGGCGGCAGTGTCATCGCTACTCGCGCTGGCACGGACGCCTTTGACGCCGTTCGCAAACAGGTTCCGGCAGCGAAATACCACGCTGAAGCCCGCATCATCGGCCTGGCATCCACTTCGTCCAATCCCGCCGTCGGACGCATTGCCGTGGTCTGCGCCGGAACCAGCGACCTGCCCGTGGCCGAGGAAGCTGCCATAACCGCCGAATATCTCGGTCTCGAAGTTGACCGTATCGTCGATGTCGGAGTCGCCGGACTGCACCGCATCCTCGCCCAGGCCGACACTCTCTCCCGTGCGCGTGCGGTGATCGTCTGCGCCGGGATGGAAGGCGCTCTGCCCAGCGTGGTCGGGGGACTGGTTGCCGCTCCGGTCATCGCCGTTCCCACAAGCGTTGGCTACGGCGCCGCCTTCGGAGGCGTGACCGCATTATTAGGAATGCTGAATTCCTGTTCGCCGAATGTCTGCGTCGTAAATATTGATAACGGCTTCGGTGCAGCCTACGTGGCCGCAATGTCCGTGCGAAGCTGAACACCCTGAGCTGTTGCTGTATCCCTGGGCTTCGTCACTGGCTCGCGGGCGTACCCGTTGCCTGTGGTCCGGGGCCTTCAGCCTGCGTCTTTACCGGAACGTCCTTCCCGTGCACGGGATCGTAATCGTGTCGAACCATCCAGGCCTCGAACTCTGCCGCCGGCTCCGATTCCAGATTGCCGTTGTGTCTGAAGTAGGCATAGTCCTTCATATCGGTATTCAGGTCGCAAGTGAAATACTTGCCGGTCTCGCCGAAAACCGGAAGCAGAACCACTAGTTCCTTGTTTGGCTTCTTCCATTTAGCGGGATATGTTTCGTAGCCGAACGAGTCCTTCAGCTTCTGCGAGCAGTCGAATACGAAATCAACTCCATGGACTTCATTGTTCTCAAAGAGATTCGCTCGGCCCTCGCCTCGTGAATCCTCGACATTATGAAACCTGTACCAGTTCGTTTCGCTTCGCCCGAAGATGTGAATGCGCAACGGATAATCTGCTGGGTTCTTGCTTTCGGCAAAAAGCAGGCTTGAGGCTGCCAAAATGCAGGAACAGGCTGCCCGGTGGAAACGCATACTGGTAGCTCCTTTTCGAGCCAGCTTATCAAATGACCCGGCAGCTATAAAGCTATCCTTTTGCACAAGCCGTGAACATCAAACAGCGTCATTTGTAACAGTCCTGTAACTTAACTGCCCGTTGCGCCCGAGTTTCTTCGCTTATTCATCGGACATTCGCAGAATATTCATATTCGGCTGCGACCCTCTCAGGAGATTCAGGCGAAAGATTCTCACCAGTCCCCGCTGGTGCACAGCGTGAATGCTCGCTTTCTGCTTGTGTCACGCTTAAGAACTTTTCTCGCCTGCAATCGATTACCCCTGGATCCCCGCATTGTGGGGGGTTCGACTGATCGCAACTTTCATAATGAGAGGCAAAATGAACATAAATTGGAAGGCGCTCGCAAGTTTAGTGTTGGTTTCGGCGTTCACTGCCGCAAGCGCACAAACTACGGCCACAGCGCAAAAGAAACACAAGACTGTTGCCAAAAAGCCTTCGGTCGAGTCGCAGATTGAAGAACTCCGCCAAGACATGGACGCGCAGCGTTCGCAGATTGACTCGCTGAAGCAGCAGCTCTCCGAGCGCGATACCCAACTTCAGCAGGCACAGCAGGCAGCCGCATCAGCCCAGGCTGCGGCGCAGCAGGCGCAGGCCGCGGCACAGGCACAGCAGCAGGCCATCGATGCCAGCAACCAGACTGTAAGCACCCTGCAGGGCGCAGTTACGGATCTGAAGACCAGCACGCAGGCAGCAGTTGCAACCGTGCAATCTGATCAGAAAAAGCTTGTCGGTGACATCGAACATCCTGACGTCCTGCACTATAAGGGCATTACGCTCTCACCGGCCGGCAGCTTTATTGAAGCTGCAACCGTCAACCGCACCAAGGCAACTGCCTCCGATATCCCAACGCCATTCAGCTCCATTCCTTACGACGGTGCGAACGCCGCTCAAATGGGCGAGTTCTATGGCACCGGCCGTCAGTCGCGCCTGGCCCTCCTTGCGGAAGGTCATGTAAGCAACGGCGTGATTCGTGGCTACTGGGAAATGGACTGGCTCGGCACCGGCGTGACCTCCAACAACAATGAGTCCAACAGCTATGTGCTCCGCCAACGGCAACTGTTTGCCCAGGCTGCACTCGATAATGGATGGACGTTTACCGGCGGTCAGATGTGGTCTCTCGCAACCGAGACCCGCGATGGGCTCGACAACCGGACCGAGGTTCTTCCCGGCACCATAGACCCGAACTATAACGTGGGCTTCGTCTGGGAACGCCAGTATGGATTCCGCGTCACAAAGAAGATCGGAAACATCTTCTGGCTCGGCGCATCGGTTGAAAACCCACAGACTCTCTCCCCCAGCTGCTCAGCCGCCGGAGGAACGGCAGCTTGCCCGAAGAATTATCTTCTGGGCGCAACCGGCACTGGCGGAGGCCTCTATAACGGCGGCGGACAGCCGGGCGCCAGCTCTTCGTCTCCTCTGACGACATATTCCTATAACCTTGCTCCCGACATGATCGCAAAGCTGGCGGCTCAGCCTACCTGGGGTCATTTCGAGGTCTTCGGCGTCGCCCGCTTCTTCCGTGATCGCGTTTACCCGAATGCGAACCCCGGGGATACAACCGGAAACGCTACCGGAGCCTACAACGACTCCATGGTTGTCGGCGGTATTGGTGGCGGCGGCCGCGTCTACGTTGCTCAGAAGAAAGTTGAAATCGGCCTCCACGGCCTCTGGGGTGAGGGAATCGGCCGCTATGGAGCGACAACCTTGCCAGACACCACTCTAAATCCGTACGGGCAGCTCGCTCCGCTGCATGGCTTCTCAGCTCTCGGAGAAATCGTCGGGCATCCGACCAAGCGTCTTGACCTCTACTTCGATTACGGTGGGGACTATGCCGGTCGCCGCATCTACTACATAAATGGAGGCGAGGAAGGTTACGGTATCTATACCGCGGTCAACAGTGGTTGCAGCACTGAGCCGCTGCCGGGCAATGCCCCTTCCTCTGGCTTTGCCCCCGCGAACCCGGCTAACTGCGCCGGTATCACCAAGGACACACAGGAGCCTACCTTCGGCTACTGGTACAACATCTATGCTGGCTCCCATGGACGCCTGCGCCAGGGCTTCCAGTACAGCTACGTAGAGCGGAATGCCTGGTCGGGCGCAAACGGAATCGGTGCAACAGCGACCAACAACGTTTTCGAAACCTCTCTCCGCTATTACATGCCGTAACTCAAACCTGTAGCCGGAAAGCAAAAGGGCATCCATTGGATGCCCTTTTTGCCTATGTATGCTCCACCAGTAATCGATAAGTAACGACGCCATGTTAGCCGGAAATCTATACTTAGGTCGTCGTCAAACCATCTGAGAGCATCTGCATATACCACAAGTTACCAAATAAAATGAGGCTTCCTGTATTGTCCTCTCTTGCGCGAACGAGCATGCGTCAGTAACTTATAAGGAATCAATTATGAATCGGAACCATCCTCTGGGTGTTCATGCTGATTTGTAAGCTTGATTCAGTCGTTCCCCTTAGTTGCACAACAGGAAGCAGTCATCAAAAATGAAGGACCAGCATTATATGAGCCGTGAAAAGATCCTCGCAGCAATCGACGAAGAAATCAGTAAGCTTCAGCAGGTAAGAAAGCTGCTGAGCTCGGGTGGAAACAAACTTGTTTCCGGTTTCTCCAGCACCAGGCGCGTCCTCAGTCCTGAGGCCCGCCAGCGCATTGCCGCCGCGCAGAAGCGCCGCTGGGCGAAGCAGAAGAAAGAGGCCTCAGCAAAGTAACCCGATACAATCGGTACGATGCTGAAAGTCAAACTACTTCACCCTGAAGCCCGGGTCCCTAGTGTTGTGCATGCGGGCAGTGATTTGGGCTTCGACCTCTATTCCGTTGAAGACGTCATCCTCAAGCCTGGCGTCCCCGTCAAAGTCCGTACGGGTATCGCTGTAGAAGGACCTCCGGGCTGGGGATTTGTTCTGGGCGACCGCTCATCGATGGCTGCCAAAGGGATAACTTACGCTGGAGGCCGTATCGACGCCGGTTATCGTGGTGAAATACTTGTGTGCCTCATCAACGTGAACCAGCCAAGTTACTCGTTACGGACGATTCGCAATACAAGCGGAGCAGTAACCGAGGTTACCCTCGATCGCTCGGACGTAAGCGTTACGATTCACAAGGGCGATAAGATCGCGCAGATGTCTCCCTTCGAAGCCCGTACGCAATTCCCCGTGACCGTAGTCGAAGAACTTTCGGCCAGCGATCGCGGTGGAAAAGGCTTTGGGTCGAGCGGACGATAGTCAGAACTGAAGCAAAGCGCAGCGGGCTTTGGGGAGTATCCCGCCGAAGATCGATTACGGTCTTCCCTTGGTAAACAGTCGCAGAATCAGCGTCAGGATCACTGCGCCGATCACAGCAATGATGATGGTGTAAATCATGCCGCCGGAACCCGCAAAGCCGAGCGCCCGCATGATGAAGCCGCCGATGATGGCTCCAATAATTCCAACGACTATATCCATAATCGGGCCATAGCCGCTGCCCTTCATGAGCTTGCCGGTAATCCAGCCCGCGATCAGACCAACAATAATCCACCAGATGATGAACATTGCTCCTCCTCAGACTGCGGCATTGAGTTTCCACGACTCATAGACCCGCCGTCAAGCGGTATTCATGATAATTTGCACAACTCCTTCACGAAGCAGGCTCCGCATACACCCGCACATAGTCAATCAGCATCTCCTGAGGAAAAATAGTCGTGCTGTCCGGCGGTCCAGGCCAGCTCCCGCCCACGGCAACATTGAGAATGAAGAAAAACTTCCCAGTATCAAACGGCCACACAGCACCCTTCGGCAGGCTCGAAGGCGTATACGTCGCATAGACATTCGTCGGGCTGTCCACGTAGTACTTGATCAGCTTCGGCGACCACAAAATGCCGAAGGTATGAAAACCATCTCCGAACTTCGCACCGTTGGCCAGCGTATAAGCCGTGCCGATCTGCTCTCCGATAAATCCGGTCCCGTGAATCGAGCCGTAATTCGTCGACGGCGTCTTGCCGATGCTTTCCATAATGTCCATCTCGCCGCATGCCGGCCATTCTACGCTGCCGATATCGTCGCCCAGCATCCAGAACGCCGGCCACATGCCCTGGCCCTCCGGCAT
>JASHRS010000187.1 GCA_030037215.1 Silvibacterium sp.
GTCATCGAAAGCGGCGGCCGTGCCGACTTCCAGTTCGGCCATTCACCTGACATGTACTTTCCCGCAACCAAGGTCGACCGCGTCCTCCACGACGGCAGCGTGGTGAAGCTTGGGGGCATGGTTCTTGTCGCCCATCTCACACCCGGACACACCAAGGGGTGCACCACCTGGACTATGAAGGTTCGCGACCACGGCAAGATTTACAACGTAGTCATTGTCGGGAGCCCGAACGTGCTCTCCGATTACAAGCTTGTCCACAACACGGCTTATCCGCAGATCGCGTCTGACTTCGAGCGGACCTTCACCGTTCTTAAATCGCTCCCTTGTGACGTCTTCCTCGGCGCGCACGGCAGCTACTTCGGTCTTCTGGACAAATACCCCCGCCTCAAGGATGGCGGCTCCAATCCCTACATCGACCCTGCGGGATACAAAGCCTATGTCGCCGAACACGAGCAGGACTTCCTGGACGACCTGCACAAGCAGGAGGCTGCGTTGCGGCAGTGATCCTTCGCTGATGCCTCCTGCGCAACTCCTCATTGCTACCATCCGCAACCAACAGCTAAACTGAGGATTACAGCAGTCAGCAGTAAGGAAAGGCACATTATGCTCGTCGTAATGAAGCCGCAGGCCACGCCGGAAGAAATCCAGGCTGTCTGCCGGCACATTGAACAACTGGGTTTCCGCCCGCACCCGCTGCCTGGAGCGCAGCGCACCGCCATCGGCATCACTGGTAATCAGGGCCAAGTCGAGCCGGCTTCGCTCGAAGAGCTCTCCGGCGTCGCAGAAGTCATTCCCGTCTCCAAACCCTACAAACTTGTCAGCCGCGACGTGAAGGAAGACAACACCATCATCACCTTCCCGGGCACCAACGCCACCATCGGCGGACGTGACCTGGCTATGATCGCAGGCCCGTGTTCGGTTGAAACGCGCGAGCAGGCCTTCGCCGCTGCCGAACAGGTTGCTGCAGCGGGCGCGCAGTTCTTCCGCGGAGGCGCCTACAAGCCGCGCACCTCACCTTATGCCTTTCAGGGTCTCGGTGAAGAAGCCCTCATCATTCTCGCCGAAATTCGCGAACGCTTTGGCCTGCGCATCGTCACCGAAGCCATCGACAACGAAGCTCTCGAGCTTGTCGACCAGTACGCCGACGTCATTCAGATTGGCGCACGCAATATGCAGAATTATTCCCTGCTCCGCGCCGCCGGACGCAAACGCAAACCCGTCCTTCTCAAGCGTGGACTCGCCGCTACCCTCGAAGAATTTCTGATGGCCGCCGAGTACATCATGAGCGAGGGCAATTACCAGGTCATCCTTTGCGAGCGCGGCGTCCGCACCTTCGCCGATCACACCCGAAACACGCTTGACCTGAGCATTGTGCCTGCTGTGCAGCGCCTGAGCCACCTGCCCATCATCGTCGACCCCAGCCACGGAACCGGCAAGCGTAACAAGGTCATTCCGCTCGGCCGTGCCGCTGTCGCCGTGGGAGCAGATGGACTCATCGTCGAAGTGCACCACGCGCCTGACAAGGCTCTCTCCGATGGCGCGCAGTCCATCTACCCCGAGCAGTTCGTCGAACTCATGCAGCAATCCAGCCAGATCGCTGCCATCCTCGGACGCAATGTTCCACACGGCATCGAAATCACCGAGGCAGCGTCAGTTGCCCATTGATCTGCCGGAATCAACTAACAAAGGGCGGCGTATCAGCCGCCTTTTGCTTGTTGCGCTCCTGCCGTTCGCGCTCACCGGATGCCGCCGTCATCACTTCCCGCACTATCCCTCGAACTTTCGCGAATACGCTTACGTCACCAACAGCGGCTCGAACACCGTTACCGTGCTTGATCTCGTCAACCTCCGCCAGGACCGCGTGCTCGCTGTCGGCGAAGACCCCTCAGGCACCACTGCCAATCCCGCAAAGAACGAAGTCTATGTCGTCAACACCGGCAGCGGAACCATCTCTGTCATCGACGCCACGCGCAATCGCGTCGTCGCCACCATCCCCGTTCATCGCAAGCCGTATTTCATCTCTGTCGACAGCACTGGCCGCCGCGCCTACGTTGCCAATGCCGGCTCCAACAACGTATCTGTCATCGACCTCGACAAGCACCGTGAAATTCGCACCATCGGCGTCGGCGAAGGTCCTGGCCTCGCAAAAATCTCTCCTGACGGCGACTCTCTGGTCGTTACCAATCGCATCGGTGGCAGCGTCTCCATCATCGACGCAAAGGACTTTCACCTCCGCGCGATTTTTTCCGGCTGTCCGCAGGCAACCGACGCCGTCATCCTGCCTGACTCATCGAAGGCGTTCGTTGCCTGCTCCGGAGGCCATCAGGTCATGGCCATCGGTCTCGCCCAACCCAAGAGCGCAATCGTGCAGGACCGCTCCGATCGCCTGCTTGCCTATCTTGACGTAGGAAAAACGCCCGTCCATCTCGCCCTCAAGCCCGACGGCGGCGAAATCTTCGTCTCCAACTTCGACAGCGACTCCATCTCCGAAATCGCCACCGGCACCAACGAAGTCGGCGGAGCCTATCTCGTCGGCGGACACCCATCTTTCGGCATCGTCAGCGCCGACAATGCTCTGCTCTGGATCGGCAACTTCAACACAGACACGGTCAGCGCCTACTCCATTGATGACGGCAAGCTGATCTCGCCCAGCATTCACGTCGGTGCAGGCCCGGACGCGTTGGCATTTTCTTCCGATGGATTTCTGCTGCTCGCCGTCGATTCACAATCCGGAGACGTCTCCGCAATTCGGACGCAGAGCTACACATCAAGCGGAGCCATCCGTATCGGCTCGCTCTTCACCATGCTCCCCGCTGGAAACCGTCCCAGCGACATCACCGTGAAGGCCTTCTACGTAAAGTAACCCGAGACTGCTCTCTTTACCCTTTTCGCCTTCCCCTATACCCTGCCTTGGCCAGCATCCCCGTCCACAGCTCCGCATCTTCTTCCGATAACTGCATCCGCCGCACCAGCCGCCTCATTTTCGCTTCCGTAGCCGCTTCCATCCCCGGCTTCGTATATCCGCTCTCTTTCAGAGCATCGAGGAGAGACTTCGTCATCCGCTCCAGCGCCGCGCCACTTGCCTTCGTCTTTGCTACAGCGGGCGCGTGCTCTGCGCGGATCAGTTCATACAAACACACCGCAACGGCCTGGCCCAGATTCATCGAATCGTGCGCTTCTCTTGTTGGAATCCGCATCAGCCAGTGGCAATAACTCAAATCGTCGTTGGAAAGCCCGCGTTTTTCCGACCCGAACAGCAGTGCCACGCGCTCCGACTTGAACCGTGAGCGAATCATCGCTCCGCCAGCATCCAGCCTATGCAACGGATGCTCCGGCTGCCTCAACCCTCCTGCCGTCGTGCCCACCACCAGCCCGCAATCGGCCACGGCATCTGCCACGCTTGCGAACTCTTCCGCGTTCTGCAGCACTTTAGGCGCACCCACCGCTGAGCGCGCCTCGCGGAAAGCCACGTCATAACAGTTCACCACGCGCAGGCGCAGGAATCCAAAGTTGCTCATCGCGCGCGCGGCTGCGCCGATGTTCAGCGGGTTCCGCACCGCCACCAGCACCACGCGCAGGTTCCCGGCTTCGTCGTCTGTTAGCAAGTGCGCATCAGGCCGTAGTTACCGGCTGGGTGCAGAATGCGCAGCGCTTTGCCTCAATCGGGATATCGCTCAGGCACTGCGGGCAGGGCTTCGTCTTCGGAGGCGCAGCCTTCGCCGGGAAGAATTTCGCCATGAGCTTGTTGATAGGCAGCACGAAGATGAAATACACGGCTGCCGCAATCAGCAGGAAATTGATGACCTGGTTCAAAAAATTGCCATAGGTGATCTTCCCGCCGTTGATGGTCAGCACCAGGTAGGAAAAATCCGGCTTCTTGAAAATAGCCGCAATCAGCGGATTGATAATATCCTTCACCAGCGAGCCGACAATCCCTGTAAATGCTGCGCCGATCACCACGGCAACAGCCAGATCGATCACGTTGCCGCGCAGGATGAAGTCACGGAAACCTTTCAGCATAGGTATGCTCCTCCAAGATGAATTACGGGATGCCCCGGTACTCCTCGATGAAACCCACTCATCCTATCCTAGTTTCCTGATTTTTTACGCGGCAATCTCGGGCGCGCCGCGTACTTGGCTTTCGTCCTGTGCATCGCGTATCCTTCTCCGTTCGCAACACCCATCCGGAGACCACGTTGAAGAAAGTATTTGAGAATGCCGACGCAGCCGTAGCCGACATCCCCGACGGAGCCACTATCATGCTCGGCGGCTTCGGCCTTTGCGGAATCCCCGAGAACCTGATTGATGCCCTTGTGCGGCGCGGCGTCAAGAACCTGCGCACCATCAGCAACAACATGGGTGTCGACGGATTCGGTATGGGGCGCATGCTTGAAGCCGGCATGATCGCTTCGCATACGGGCAGTTACGTGGGCGAAAACAAGCTGCTCGAAGAGATGGTCATCAAGGGCAAGCTCGACCTGAACCTCGTGCCGCAGGGCACGCTCGCCGAGCGCGTCCGCGCCGGCGGCGCCGGCATTCCCGCCTTCTACACGCCAGCAGGAGTGGGCACTCTGGTCGCCGAAGGCAAGGAGACGCGCGACTTCGACGGCAAGCCCTACCTGCTCGAACGCTGGCTGCGCGCCGATTTCGCTCTCGTCAAGGCCTGGAAAGGCGACACGCAAGGCAACCTGATCTATCGCAAGACCGCGCGCAACTTCAACCCCATGATGGCCGCAGCTGCGAAGATCACCATTGCCGAAGTTGAAGAACTGGTCGAGCCGGGCCGGCTCGATCCCAGCCACATCCACACTCCGGGCATTTATGTGAAGCGCATCCTCCAAGGAAAAAACTACGAAAAGCGCATCGAGCGAAGAACAGTGCACGGCGCAGCTACCGTATAGGAATTGGCTGCAACTGCTGCATCTGCCGCACCTCATCGCAGACGCCGCGATATCGCCGAACATAGCGGAAATCTGTAAACAGCGTTGCCGCCGCCAGCAGCAGACATGCCGCGAGAAACCACCGTTGCAGCCGCTCCTTGTGCTGCCCCATCTGCCGAAAGCAGATTGCCATCAGGAAAGCCGCGATTGTCGCCAGCACAGTCAGCGGAGCCAGCCGGGTGCAGTCGATCCCCGGCTCCGGTCGGGTAAACCACGCCGACGCCACAAATGCGCCCACGCACAAAATGCCCGTTGCCAATAATCGGAACGGAAACTTCGAACGATTCAAGCGATCATCTCTCGGATAGGGCCACCCGGGATCAGCTTCGCCGCCGTTGCCTTCTGCACATCCTCGAACGCCAGCCCCGGAGCGATCTCTTCGACCACCAGACCATCTGGCGTCACACGAATCCACGCCATCTCCGTCGCAATCGTGTCCACAACTTTCAGTCCGGTAATCGGCAGCGTGCAATGCGGCAGAATCTTCGGCGCGCCGTCCTTCGTCGTGTGCTCCATAGCGACGATCACACGCCGCGCACTGGCGACAAGATCCATCGCGCCGCCCATGCCTTTCACCATTTTTCCGGGAATCATCCAGTTCGCCAGATTCCCTTCCTCATCCACTTCCATCGCGCCCAGAATGCTCAGGTCGATGTGTCCGCCGCGAATCATCGCGAATGAATCGGCGCTCGAAAAATACGCGGTCCCCGGCAACTCCGTCACCGTTTCTTTTCGCGCGTTGATCAAATCCGGGTCTTCACTTCCTGCCACTGGATACGGCCCCACGCCCAGCATCCCGTTTTCCGACTGCAGCACGACCTCAATGCCCGGCGGCACATGATTCGCAACCAGCGTCGACATGCCGATGCCGAGGTTTACATAAAAGCCGTCGCGCAGCTCGCGGGCCACGCGCCGCACAATGCGCTCGCGCTTCTCCGCGGCCGACAAACCGCTCGCAGAATTCGATACAGTAGACATAAGGCGACTAACGATAGTAGCAGTTCCGCGATGCGCTTCGCTTTCCTACATCTCCGATGCCGCTCACTTGTTCGCGGTACTGTCCTAGTCCTCGTCAGCCTCGCTGCATCGCTCCTGCTCTCAGGGTTCCCGCATGTCCACACCGAATGGCCCATCGTTTTCCTTGCGCTGGCCGCGCTCTGGGGAACGTTCGAGACCTCGCGTTGCCTGCGCCTGCGCTGGAGCTTCTACCACGGAGGCGTCCTGCTGTTGCTCTACATGGACATCATGGCCCTTACCATGATCCTATTTCTGCTCTTTTATCCCTACGCCGGATGGATTCAAGGCTAGATTTAGGCCCCACCTCTGCTGCGCTCGACCAGCGAGAGAACCGGCAACGTTAGGCGTGAATTGGCGCCGAAGACATCGCCTGGGCAGCGAGTTCCATTTCCTTCAATGACTCTTTATACGGAGCCTTCAACACACCCCGCTCCGTAATAATCGCCGTCACATACTTCGCCGGAGTCACATCGAAGGCTGGATTCTCAATCCCCACGCCGTGCGGCGTCAGCTGCTTCCCGCCGTGGTGCGTGACTTCAACCGCCGGGCGTTCCTCAATCGGAATCGCATCGCCTGTTGGCGTTTCCAGATCGATCGTCGACCACGGAGCCGCCACATAGAACGGAATCCCGTGCTCCTTTGCCAGTACGGCCACGCCATAGGTGCCGATCTTGTTCGCCACGTCGCCGTTCGCTGCAATGCGATCCGCTCCCACAACCACTGCCTGAATCTTCCCCGTCCGCATCCGGCTCGCAACCATGTTGTCGCACAGCACTGTCGTCGGAATCCCGTCGTGCATCAGTTCCCACGCCGTCAGCCGTGCGCCCTGCAGGAACGGCCGAGTCTCATCCGCATACACATGCAGCTTGTGCCCTTCGGCAACCGCACTGCGAATCACGCCCAGCGCCGTTCCGTAGCCGCACGTCGCCAGCGCACCAGCGTTGCAGTGCGTCAGCACTCCGCCTTCGTCCGGCATCAGTGACGCGCCGAAATCGCCCATCGCGCGGCACGCCGCGATATCTTCGTCGTACATTTTCTGCGCCTCGGCAATCAGACCAGCGCGAATCTCCTCCATCGAAACGCCCGGCAACGCCTTCAGCGCCTCAAACCGCTCGCCCATGCGCGCAATCGCCCAGAAAAGGTTCACTGCTGTCGGCCGCGTCACAGCCAGCGCATCGCTGATCTTCTTCACGTCGCGCGACAATTCGGCGATGTTCTTCGCCGGGCTGTTCTTTGCGCCAAGCG
>JASHRS010000188.1 GCA_030037215.1 Silvibacterium sp.
GGTGCCCCGTAGACGCTGGAGCGTCCGATGAGGCGTTCGATGCGCTTGGGGATGCGCGGGTGCGTGGAGAACAATCCGGCGAGATCGCGCGCGCTGATCATAGGAACCACGATGAACAGAGGCGCGTTGGTCGGCGAGGCCTGCAGGAACGGCCAGCAGCTAATTGCTGTTACCTTGCCCGGGAGTTATTCACGGCCACTTCATCTTGAGGGCGTAAATTTCCTCGCTACCGATGTCACGGGTAAATACCGCCGATCCGTCCGGCGCAACGCCGATTCGGGTGTTGAAGCTAATTCCTGTAGCACGGGTCAGGTCCTTCAAGCTGGTGATCAGTTCCACCTTATGGTCGGCGAGCCGAACGCGCCAGGCCTGCGGTTCTGCACCGCCGGTCGTGTAGTACACATACTTGAAGTCCGGTGAATGGGTCCAGTTGATGACGCCTCCGGGTATGGGACCGGGCACCAGGTCAGACCATTTTTGCGTGTTGACATCGAAAGCCAGAATAGTGGCGCGGTCATGCGAGACGCCGACCAGCGTGTGGTCTGCAACCCACTCCACGGCAAGCAGGTCGTTTGGTCCGGGGACTACAGAAGACTGTCTTGTGCGGAGATCGAAGAAATGAAACTGGGTGTGCAGGGGGTCAACCCAGCCGCCGAGAACCAACACGTTCCCGTCCGGGGACCAGGTAGCACCCCACACGGCCTTTCCTGGAACTCTTTGCGGTTGGCCTCCATCCATATCGATGACATAGATGCCCTGATCTCCCACGTTCTGATAGGAGACCCGCTTCCCATCCGGCGAGATAAATGGGTATGCAATCTTCGCGGGGGAATAGGTTAGCTGCAACCGCTCCGTTCCGTCGCTGCGGCTGCGCCACAAGGTGTGATCCGGGTAGGAGGTGTATGCAACCCACTTCCCATCGCTGGAGTATGTGGGACTGAAAGCCGATATCCCGGAAAGTATAGGAACAAACTCCTTCGCATCCGTGTCATAGCGAACCAGTTCACCCCGCTGCTTAGTACCGATAGCGAAGATCTGTGTTCCATCCCGGCTGGGCATCGGCCCCGTGTAGGAGAGCGGTCCGTTGGTGAGTGGGGCCGGCGGCGAAGCATGTTGGAAAAACCCGGCTCGCCATTGCGCTATCCAGATATCAGGCCGCCCGTCATTCTGATCCAGGAAGACGATGTACCTGCCGTCTGGGGTCCATTGGGCACAGCACACCTGTCGTCCTTCCTTAAAGTCCACGATTGCGCGACGATTCGAACCATCTGCGTTCGATACGACGATGGAAGCAATGGGTCTGTGATTGCCGGCCGATGGCGACAGCACGGTGAAAAGCAAATGCCTGAGGTCCGGAGAAATATCAGGCCCGGTGATTGCTCCATCTGCGGTGAGCAGTTTGCGAGGATTCGAACCATCACTATCGGCGGTGTAGAGATCGTTCGCTTGAGAGAAGAGGATTTTGCCATCGCGAGAAAAAGTCGCATCCTGAGCTTCAAGGTTGCCGAGTCGTCGCGGCTCTCCTGTGGGTAAGGGTATGGTCCATAGAGCAAGGGCTGGGTTCTCGCCTTCCGGTGAGACCAATGCCAGCAGGGAGGACCCTTCAGGGTCTACGCCCACCACTCGCGGACGTGCAAATCTGGTAGGGATGATTGCTGTGGCTCCGCCAGTAGCCGCGACCTGCGCAATTTGCAGGCTGTAGTTTGTGCCTTCGTTGAAGTAGACCCGCGATCCGTCGGTAAGCAGATTGTCATGGATCCACTTGGTCTCGCCGTCATCTGTGATTTGAGTGACGGCTTCCACGCTGGGAATAGCCGGCGGTTGCCTTAACCACGCAATGAGTGCTACTGCAATCGCGACAGCCAATGTGCCCGCGACAACCCAGATCCATCGTTTGCCCGGAACATCCTGGCGAACAGGGGAGATCGCTATACCGCTGGACTCCGAGAGAGTTTCCAACGCGAACCCCAGATCGGACGCATGCTGAAAGCGCTGCTCTGGTTTCTTCTCCAGACAACGGCTCACAATCTTCTGCAGGGGTGGGGGAAAACGCTGCGCATCCTGCACAACAGGTGGCGGGTCTTCGTTCAGGATCGCCGTCATAGTTTCCGCCGAGGTGGCCTTCTGAAACGCGCGTCTGCCGGTCAGCATCTCGTACAAAATTACGCCCACCGCAAAGATGTCACTGCGCCCATCGGCAGCCTGTCCGCGTACCTGCTCGGGTGACATATAGCCGACCGTTCCCAGCATCTGCCCCGGGCTGGTTCCCGTCCCCAGGCTGATTGTTGAACCATCTGCGCTCGCAGCTTTAGCGGGATCGAGCCGGGCTAATCCGAAGTCAAGGATTTTGATTCGCCCATCCTTCGTCACAAAGATGTTTTCCGGCTTGAGATCACGGTGAACAACTCCAGCATCGTGCGCAGCAGCAAGTCCACGGACCATTTCCGCGCCAAAGTCCAGCACTTCGCGAAGCCGCATCGGGCCTTTTCGCAGGTGATCACGCAGGGTTTCACCCTGCAGCAGTTCGATGACCATGTAGGGCGATCCATCGTACTGACCGACGTGGAAGATGGAAATTATGTTGGGATGATTCAGGGCCGCGGCGGCCTGGGCCTCCAACTCAAAGCGGTGGAGACGCTCCGGATCGCGTGACCAGTCGGAGGGGAGCACCTTGATGGCCACGTCGCGTTTGAGCACGGAATCGCGGGCGCGATAAACCTCTCCCATGCCTCCCGCACCTAAGGGTGCGACGATCTCATAGGAATCCAGCCGGGAGCCAGCGACGAGCGGCATAGCTTCGGCTGGATTATACCTTGAGCCGACATTGCTCTATCCCGAATCTGTGATCGGTTGTTCCAGTCGGTTGAGTTATCTGTTCGGCGCCCCGTAAACGCTGGAGCGTCCGATGAGGCGTTCGATGCGCTTGGGGATGGGCGGGTGCGTGGAGAACAATCCTGACAGATCGCGCGCGCTGATCATGGGAGCGACGATGAACAGATGCGCGTTTGTCGGCGAGGCCTGCATGGGCAGGCGCTTCGAATATGCGTCGAGTTTTTCGAGCGCGCTGGCGAGCGCGTAGGGATTGCCGGTGATGTGCGCGCCGGTGGCGTCGGCCTCGTATTCGCGCGTGCGCGAGACCCACAGCTGAATAAGCAGCGCGGCGATGGGCGCGAGGATGAGCATGAGCAATGCGCCGAGGCCTCCGCCACGGCGGTCGCGGCTGTCTCCGCCGTAGCCGGTGAAGAGCGATGCCCAGAAGCCCATGCGGGCGAGAACGGTGATGGCTCCGGCGAGCGTGGCGGCAATGGAGCTGGTGAGGATGTCGCGATTTTTTACGTGACCAAGCTCGTGCGCGAGCACACCTTCGAGCTCTTCGTCATTGAGCAGATTGAGAATGCCGTGCGTGACGGCGACGGAGGCATGCTGCGGGTTGCGTCCAGTGGCGAAGGCGTTGGGCGAGTCGGTGGGGATGACGTAGATTTTCGGCATAGGCAGGCCGAGGCGCTGCGTCATGCGCTCGACGACGGCATAGGCGCGCGGAAGCTGCTCGCGCGTGACGGGCTGCGCGCGGTACATGCTGAGAGCAATCTTGTCGGAGAAAAAATAGCTGAAGAAGTTCATTCCCGCAGCGATGAGGAAGGCGATCACCATGCCATTGCGTCCGCCGAAGTATGCGCCGGCCAGCACCAGGAGCAAGGTCAGAAGAGTAAGAAGAAATGTGGTCTTGAGAGCGTTCACGGTTTATGCCTTTCCGACTGCTATTCCTATTATTGACGGATTTGGGGCGAGAATGCGGATGAATAGCGGGAGAACGACGAAGCCTCTATTCGGGATGAGGTGAA
>JASHRS010000189.1 GCA_030037215.1 Silvibacterium sp.
TTGCTGTTGTTCGCGGTATTCCTGATCCTTGCGGTACGCGATCAAAGAATTGGAAACTTCTTGAAAGGCCAATTGGATAGACTGCTGATAGAAGAGAACTGCTTGTTGCTGCTGAGCCTCGGCCAGTTTGACATTGGAGCGAAGCAGCCCCGCAGTGAAAATCGGCTGAGTCAGTTGCCCGCCGAAGCTCCACAATCCGGCCGGCCCGCTGAACAGGCTGGTAAGCGCTGAACTCTGGTAACCGGCGACCGCGGTAAGGCTGATGTCAGGAAAATAAGCTGCTTTTGCGACTCCAATTTGGGCGTTTGCTGCGATCAGTTGTTGTTCTGCTTGCTGCAGGTCGGGCCGCCGCTCAAGCAATGACGAAGGCAGCCCGGCAGGAACGGTCGGAGGGAAACTGGTTTCGACCAGGGTCTCGTCACGCTTCACAGGTCCCGGGTTCTCGCCCAGCAGAATGCTGATAAGGTTCTCCTGCTGCTCGATGGCCTTCTCCAGGGTAGGAATATTTTCTGCTGCCGTGTAAACCAGTTGTTCAGACTGGCGGACATCGAGCATGGACGTTGTGCCTCCGGTTTCACGGAGCTGAACCAGGTGCAGCGACTGCTTACGGGATTCGAGCGCTCGCTGTGAAATCTCCATCTCGGCATCCAGTTCCAGCAACTGAAAATATGCTGAAGCTACATTACTCACCAGGCTCCAGATCACCGCTTTCTGGCCCCACTCCGTCGCCAACAGATTGGCCCGCGCAGCCTCGGTTGCTCTGCGGTATTTGCCCCAGAAGTCCAGCTCCCAGGACAGCGAGAGATTCAGCTGGTTTGCGCTTGTGTCAACAGCAGGGGATAACTTGGTTTCGGGATTCCGCAGGTTGGCCGTTCCTGCGCCGCCGTAAATAGCAGGGAACTGGTTCGCCCGCGTGATGCCCAGAGCTGCTTGCGCCTGTAACACGCGTGTTGCTGCAATACGCACGTCGTAGTTCTGCGTGAGCGCCGTGTGAATCAGCGCCTGCAACTGAGGGTCTTGAAAGACTGTCCACCATTTCTCGTCGGCGAAAGACGCAGCCGTCTGCGGGGGTAGATTCGGAGCGAGCCCTCTGTAGCTATCCGGAACGTTAACGGGCGGGCGTTTATAGTTAGGCCCTACGTTGCAACCGGCAGGAAGCAACAGAGCAATCGCGATCCACCAACGCCTCCCGATCATGGGTTATGCCCCTCCATGTGCGAGGCAGCCTGCGCCTGAGGTTGTGACGATTTCTTGTTCACCCATTGCGACAGCTTCTCTACAACCTCAAAGGAGACCGGGATAATGAAGATCGCAATTGCTGAAGCCGCCAACATCCCGCCGATTACCGCAGTTCCCAGCACCCGGCGCGAGATGGCGCCTGCGCCCGAAGACAGAGCCAGCGGCACGCAACCAAGAATGAAGGCGAACGAAGTCATTAAGATGGGGCGCAACCTCAGTTGGGCGCCGGTCAGTGCTGCTTCGATAAGAGGCTTGCCCTTTTCATACTCCAGCTTGGCAAATTCGACAATGAGAATGGCATTTTTGGCCGCAAGCCCGATCAGCATGACCAGGCCTATCTGGGCATATACGTTATTTTCGAGCTGCCGCAGGTACAGCGCCGCGAATGCGCCGAACACGGCAATGGGAACCCCCAACAAAACGGCAAAGGGCAGCGACCAGCTCTCGTACTGGGCCGCCATAATCAGGAAAACGACAAAGAAGGCCAGAGCAAAGATAACAGTGGGCGAAACACCCTGCGCAGCCTGTTGCTCCTGGTATGACATGCCCGAATAGTCGAAGCCCATTTGGCTGGGCATTGTTTTGTGGAAGACATCCTCCAGCGCCGCCATGGCTTGCGCCGAACTGTAGCCGGGTGCAGCCGCGGCATTAATCTGCACGCAGTTGAAAAGGTTGTAGCGCATAACAAACTCGGCTCCGCTGCGAGGGTATGTTGTGGTCAGCGTGCTTAAAGGAACCATGTCACCGGAAGCATTCCTGACATAGAACTTCCCTAGATTGCTCGCATCGGTCCGGTAGGCGCCGTCTGCCTGAACATATACCTGCCATTGCAAGCCGAAGCGATTGAAGAAGTTGATCAACGAGCCGCCCATGAACGTCTGCACCGTTTGGTACAAATCGCTCAATTGGATCTGCTGAGTCATCGCCTTGGCATTATCCACGTTCACTCCGACCTGAGGAATGCCGAACAGTGCCGTGGTCAGAAGTCCAGACAATTCCGGGCGCTTACGCGCAGCCGCCATGAAGAGCTGAGTATTTTTCGCCAGAAAATCAAGACTGCCGCCGGATCGGTCCTCAAGAATGAACGTCGCACCCCCTGACGTTCCTACGCCCGGGATTGCGGGCGGCGGAAATGAGAATGCGATTCCGGAGGGGATTTGAGAAAGAACTCGCTGCAGATGAGCCTTGATGCCGTTGTAGCTCTCTTCTGGGGTCTTGCGCTCGTCCCAGGGTTTCAACGAGACGAAAAAGAATGAGCTGTATGTTGCGTTCACTCCGCTCAACATGCTGTATCCCATGACGGAGCTGACATATTGAACGCCTGGAGTATCCAGGAGTGCCTTTTCGACTTCGCGCGCGGCTTCAGACGAACGCTGTAAAGACGATGCCGGCGGCAGTTGCAGACCGGCATATAAATACCCCTGGTCTTCATCCGGCAGAAAGCTCTGCGGAAGTTTCTTGCCGAAGAATCCTGCGCCCAGGGTGAGCACGACAAGCAGCAGAAAGGCAAGGAAGACCTTATGGATCAGGTGCTCGCACCAGTTAACGTATCCGTCAGTGACCCTCCCGAAGACGCGGTTAAACCAACCGAAGAACGCACCCAGGGGTCCGCGCGCCGGCTTCCGGGGGCGAAGCAGCATGGCAGAAAGCGCAGGGCTGAGGGTGAGTGCGTTGAACGCGGAGAAAAGCACCGAGATCGCGATCGTCAACGCGAACTGCTTATAGAGCTGACCAGTGATGCCGGGAATGAAGGCCGTGGGAACGAATACACCGGCCAGAATGAGGCCGATTGCAATCACAGGTCCGGATACTTCTTCCATCGCTTTGACTGTTGCATCGTGCGGCGTCAGCCCGTGCTCGATGTGATGCTCCACTGCCTCAACGACAACGATGGCGTCATCGACGACAAGTCCGATTGCGAGCACCAGCCCGAAGAGCGACAGAGTATTGATGGAAAACCCTAGCATCGGAAAGACGATGAACGTTCCTATCAGTGAAACAGGAACCGCTAATAGCGGAATCAGCGTCGCTCTCCATCCTTGAAGGAACACGTAAACCACGATGATGACCAGGATCATCGCCTCGATCAGCGTCTTGTAAATCTCGTGGATGCCGGCGCTCACGGCAAGCGTCGTATCGAGCGCGACAATGTAATCCAGGCCTTGCGGGAACCTTTTCTGTGCCTCGGCCATCATCTTGAGGACGTTGTTTCTGGTCTGCAATGCGTTGGCGCCTGGTGTCAGGTAGAGGGCGATGAGGGCAGCAGGTTGTGCAGGTTTGTTTTCACCAGAGATTCCAAGCCGTGCAAGCATGGAATAGTATTGCGACCCCAGCTCCACGCGCGCCACATCGCGCAGCCGCAACAGCGAACCATCGGGCTCTGCGCGGATGACAATTTCACCGAATTCGGCCGCCGTTGGTAAACGGCCCGGAGCGCGCACATTGTAGGTAAATTGCTGACCTTGAGGAACAGGTTCGCCTCCGATCTGGCCGGCTGGATTCACCTTGTTTTGCGCCTTCACCGCGTTCACGATATCGGAAACGGTTACTCCAAGGCTTGCCAACCGGTCCGGATTCACCCAGATACGCATGGCATAAGGACCGGCGCCAAATACCTGCACCTGCCCCACACCCTGAACGCGGGTCAACGCGTATTGCAAATTGATGTTAGCGTAGTTGGCGAGGAAGATGTTGTCATACGCACCCGAAGAAGAATAGAGGTCAAGAAGCATGAACGGCGCCGTTGTCCCCGGCTGCACAATCACACCTTGTTGGGTGACCTCGCTGGGCAGTTGCGCGTTGGCCTGCCCGGATCGCATCTGCGCCAGAATCTGATCGGTATTAACATCGGTTCCGAGTTTGAAGTCGACGTATAGTGACATGCCGCCGCCAGAGCTGGCGCTCAGCGAATACATGTAGTTCATTCCACTGACGCCCGACATCTGCTGCTCGATTGGAGTCGCAACCGACTCGGCAATCGTTTGTGCGTCCGCGCCAGGGTATGTGGCTTTCACTTGGATCATCGGGTCGGCGATGTTGGGGAACTGGGAAGTCGGCAGACCAAGAATTGCCACCACACCGGCCAGCACCATCAGAATCGCGATCACCATCGCTACGATGGGCCGATTGATGAAGAATTTGGCCATGGTCAGTTGCCCTCGCCTGCCGCAGGCGCGTATTCCGTCGGACGGACAGGAATGCCCTCTTTCGCCAACTCTGGTGCCTGTGCCGCGAATGCCTGTATCTTTTGAATGCCCTCGACCACAACACGCTCGCCCGGCTTTAATCCCTCCGTAATCACCCAGTTGGGCCCAACTCGATCCCCAACTTTAACGACTCGAAAGACCGCCCTGTTTTCGGAAGTTACGATGATGATCTGGTACTCCGACTGAACTTCAATCACAGCAATTTGCGGAACCAGCAGCGCGTTAGGGTTGTCGCCTGTCTTGAGCCGGATACGCCCATAACCGCCGGGGCGGAGCACAAAGTCCGGGTTCGGAAACTGCGCCGCCATCTGGATAGTGCCTGTCTGAGTCCCGACCTGCCGGTTTACATAGATCATGCGGCCCTTTGCCGGATACGGAACATCATTGGCTTGAATTAGCTCAACAGGCATGGATGTACGTGGATTCCGGGCGACTTTCTCCGTAATAACTGCTGTGATCTCGGGCGCGAACTTAAGAAATAGACTTTCGCTGACGTTGAAATAAGCCCAGATAGGGTTCACCTGCGAGACCGTAGTCATCTTGGTGCCGGTTCCGACCAGGTCGCCGATTTGCGAGTTGGATATTCCGGCGATGCCATCGATTGGCGAATAAACCCTGGTCCAGCTCAGGTTCAACTCCGCGTTTTGGAGGTTGGCCTTCATGGCCTGCACCTGCGCCTGTGCAGCCTCCTGATTGGCTAAATCTGTGTCGAGATCCCTCTGTGCGATCGCCTTTTGCGCCGCCAGTGGTGTATCCCTCTGGACGTCGTTACTAACCTTGGTCAGATTGGCTTCGGCTATACCCACCTGCGCTTTGGCTTGGTCCACTGCCGCCTGATATTGGCGGGGGTCGAGCGTAAACAGAAGCTGGCCCTTCTTTATGAAGAAACCATTGCGATAATTCTGCTCGAGCAGATAGCCCTGCACTTTGGGAGTGATATCTACGTTGACCGGCCCGTTCAACTGGGCGACCCACTCGTTGTAAACAGGAACATCCCGCTGGACGACGCTTGCCACTATGACTTCGGGGGGAGCGGCCTGGACTGGCGGAGCTTTTTTTTCACAACCGCCCAACGCTGCGAGCGCAACCGTTGCGATAGCCGCCGCACTCCAGAGATTGCGTATTGATACAAGATGCTCCAGTCCGCGTTGCTTCAACTCAAGCATGCGTCGCCTGTACACGTGAAACTCATGCTCCGTCCGCATGACGTACTCCTGAAGGAACAGTCTGTTCGATAAAACAGAGGCGTAATTACCGAACCCACGGCCTGACGCAGATAAAGTATCCCGGTTTATGCAGTCAGCAAACTGGTAAAAGTGACAGTTACCAGCTCATCCCTAACGTGCTGCCACCCGTTCTCAGGAAAGCCGTAATCCTCGACGGCCAAATCGCAGCTTCATGCCTCTTCGCTGCACGGAACCGGACACGGTTGCACGTTCCAGATTTCCGAAGCATAGTCGGCGATGGTGCGGTCGCTTGAGAATTTTCCCGAATTTGCAATATTCAGGATGGCCTTCCGGGTCCAGGCATCCCGATCGCTGTACAAATCGCACAATTGCTGGTCCGCTTCCAGGTACGGCTTGAGGTCTGCAAGGTGCATATAGTAGTCGCCGCCTGTCAGCAAGGTTTCCCGGAGGGGTTCGAAAATTCCGGGTTCGCTGCGACTGAAATAGTCCGAGAAGATCATGTCGAGGGCGGTGTGCGTCTCAGGTTCGGTTTCGTAGTGCCAGCGAGGACTATACCAACCGCGGTTATTGACCACTTGTTCCGCTGTCAGGCCGAAGAGAAAGAAGTTTTCCTCACCTGCCTCCTCGGCCATCTCGATCGTCGCGCCATCTCTAGTGCCGATGGTCAGAGCGCCGTTCATCATGAATTTCATATTGCTCGTGCCGCTTGCTTCATAGCCGGCTGTCGAGATTTGGTTCGATACATCTGAGGCCGGAATCAAATGCTCCGCGAGCGAAACCCGGTATTCCGGCAGAAAAAGCACTTTGATTCGATTGCGAATGGCAGGATCGGCATCGATGGTTTCTGCAAGGTTATTGATGAACTTGATGATAAGTTTTGCCAGGCGATAGGCTGGCGCGGCTTTTCCGGCAAAGAGAAAGGTTCGCGGGGTCATCTCGCGATCCGGGTTCTCGCGCAGTCGGTTGTACAGGACGACGATGCGTATGGCGTTCAGCAATTGGCGCTTGTATTCATGAATCCGTTTAACTTGGCAATCGATGATCGTGTCCGGGTCTACTGACATCCCTGTCGTCGCCTTGAGCCAGCCTGCAAATTGCGCCTTTGCCTCGCGCTTGGCTTTCCGGAATGCATCCCGAAAGCCCTGATCCTCGGCCAGTGGAGTGAGTTTTCGTAGCTGGTACAGATCGGTCACCCAGCCATCGCCAATGGCTTCAGTAATTGCGGCTGACAAAGCGGGATTAGCGAGCAGAAGCCAGCGCCGCGGGGTCACACCATTGGTCTTGTTGTTGAACCGCTCAGGAAACATCTCGGCCATCTCCTTAACTGTCCTGGTGCGAAGAAGCTCCGAGTGAATCGCTGCGACGCCGTTGGTACTGTGCGATCCAACAATTGCTAGATTGGCCATGCGAATACTACGCTGCGGGCCTTCCTGAATAAGACTCATGCGCGCGACGCGTCCCTCGTCCCCGGGGAAGCGCTCGCGGACGGTACTGAGAAAGCGGCGGTTGATCTCATAGACGATTTCCAGATGACGCGGCATCATCAGTTCAACCCATGCAACCGGCCACTTTTCCAGCGCTTCAGGCAGCAATGTGTGGTTGGTGTAGGCAAGGGTTCGCTGCGTGAGATCCCATGCCCGGTCCCATCCCAGCTGCGCCTCATCCAGCAGAATGCGCATCAGCTCCGGTACAGCTAACGTCGGGTGCGTATCATTCAGCTGAATAGCTGCCTTGTCGGGAAGCGTATTCCAGTCCGAGTTGCTCCGGCGGAAACGCCGTATCAGATCTGCGAGCGAACAGCAAACAAGGAAATATTGTTGCAGCAGCCGTAAGCTCCGGCCCATGCTGGTGCTGTCATCCGGATAGAGAACTCGCGTAAGCGATTCGGCGGCGAGCGTCTCGGTGAGCGCACCGACAAAGTCGCCGCTGCTGAACCGTTGAAAATCGAAGAAATCTGTACTCGATGCAGCCCACAGCCGCAGAGTATTGATCGTCTGTCCGCCATAACCTACAACCGGACGGTCAAAAGGGACGCCGTACAAGCTGGATGGAGCATCCGGTACCACACGCAGGACTCCATCATGCAGCTCGAATGAGCAATTCAGCTTGATCTCTACCTTCTCATGCGGGCGGGCAACTTCCCACGGATCCGGGTATCGCAGCCAGTTGTCCGGCCGTTCCATCTGCCATCCGTTGTGCATCTCCTGCCTGAAGATGCCGTATTCGTAGCGCAAACCGTAACCCATAGCTGGCAGGTGCATGGTGGCCATCGAGTCTAGGAAACACGCTGCGAGCCGCCCCAGTCCGCCGTTTCCCAGACCTGCATCGGGTTCTTCTTCGACCAAAGCGAGCAGGTCAAGCTGCTTGTCTCTTGCCATTTGTGCTACGAGCGGACTCAGCAACAGGTTAATGATGTTGTTCATCAACGAGCGGCCGAGAAGAAACTCCATGGAAAGGTAATAGATGCGCTTTGCGTTCTCACGCTCATACGTCTTTTCGGTGGCGACCCATCGTTGGGAGAGAACGTCCCGAATGGATCGCGCGGCCGCTTCGAATTGCTCGTGTGAGCTGATCGCATCTTTGTCCAGAACGTTATCGAAGTGAAGATGGCGATCATACAGTCCATCATTTCCTACGAACCGAATCGGTCCGCATCCATATTGCCTGAGCAGTTGCGCAGTATCTACCGCGGTTTTTCTGGCCAGGGCTTCGATCATGCTGTTTGTGCTCATTGCGTCAGCCTTCCCGCTGGTTCACGTGGACGGGCCTCAATTCCGTGTGCAATCCGGGATACAAGAAGCTTAGAGCTGTGCTCAGTGGATGTCGTCTGTCAGAACTGACAGTAGTACAGCAAAAAATGCGGCAGCTCCTCGACGGAAGCTGCCGCATGTTACATAAGCCCGAACGTCAGAAGTTAAAGCGGCCGCTGAACTGCAACACACGTGGTGCAGCCGGCGGGGTGGTGCCGAAGCTGGTGATATAGCCGAATGTCCCCGTTCCCACAGTCGTATTTGGGTTGGAGAGGATCGGATGATTGAACACGTTGAACGCCTCAAAGCGTATTTGAAAGGCCGTCTCGCGGTAAATGGGAAACGAGCGGAAGATGCTGGTGTTGACGTATGTTATGCCCGGTCCGCGGAATTCATCGCGCCCGGTGTTACCGAACATCGGCGAAGCGATCTCATTCGGCGTCATCGTCGCCGTATATGTGGGCTGTATAGGATTGGCGAATGATGTAGCGTCGAACCACGCCTTTCCACCTGAAATTGCTGAATTGCCGGGAGTCCGGTTATGTCCGCCCAGTTGATGGTAGGGCGCCACAAGTTGAGCGTACTCTGTGTTGCCGGGCGAGTTGATTGCTGATGAAGATGGGCTCACAGAAAACGGTGGGCCGCTGACGTGGCTGAGCTGCCCATTTAACTGAAAACCACCCAGGATGGCCCCTGCAACTCCGCTGTTGGCCCAGCGTTGTCCAGGGCCGAAGGGGAGACTGTAGATGCCCCAGAACTGCAGGTTGTTTTTACGGTCATAGCTCGCCAGCCCGTGATTAAAGTTGAAGTACGCAGGATAAGAAAACGCTGTGCCGGCTGAACCGGAGCCTGCCCCATTGTCTTCGAGGTCCTGCGCCTTCGAGTAGGTGTAGACAAGTCCGAACTGCGACAAACGCCCGGCCCTGCGGGAGAGTTGCGTCTGCAGGCCGTTGTAGTTTGCGGGAAAGATAGGCGCGTTCATCGTAACGCCACCCGTGTTATAGCAGGTAGCCTTGGCATTGCTGGCACAGTTTGCCGTGTTGATAAGTGTATTTGCCTGGAAACTGCATGGGTTTGATCCGAGCGCGTTTGTGTAATACGGCGACGAGGGATTGTACTGGCCATTAGCCATGCAGATGGTTGAGCCGCTCGGTAGTGGTGCAGCACTCAGGGTATAGCCGGCAAGTTCCCGGACTACGCCTGTTCCCACGTACCCTATATTTGCCACAAATCCCTTGCCGAGGTCCCCTTGCACAAAGAGGTTCCAACTCTCAATGTATCCGCGGCGATAGTTCGCGGGAGCCGTGTTCGTCGAACCGTTGACCCCGAGCGAAGCATAGCCGCTGGAGAAGTCAGGGAAAACCGGTGGAGGAATGCCGTTGGAGAGTGTCAGATAGGTGCCCGTTGTTGGGTCTTGCGCGACTGTGCCGTTTGCCGTTCCGCTGTAAGTCGGAGAAATATCTTCCGGGAAAGCATCACGCAGGAACCGCAGACTGTCAGGGTCAGAAGTAATACCGAACCCGGTGCGAACCACCCATCGGTCAGTTAGGCGATAAGCGATTCCGACGCGCGGGAAAATTGTCCCCCAGCCCATCTGATACCCGGCATTGTACGGAGCACTGCCCACGCCGCCAACTTCAACATTTCCTGACAGCGGAAGTGTCGGGTCCATGCGGTACACACCAGTGTGATCGCGGTACGGCGGTGGATAAAATTCGTAGCGGAGCCCATAGGTGACGGTTAGCTTCGGTGTTGCCGTCCACTGGTCCTGCGCATATACGGCAAATTCTGACCAGCGCAGGGAATTGGGATTGGTAAGTTGCGTTTCCTTCGCCACGGCAATCCCGGTCCCGTTGTTCGGCAGACCCAACAGGAAGTCAGCCAGAGTGTTATAGACGGAAATTGCATTGCCCGCACTGCTGGTCATCCCTCCCTGGAACTGAAAACCTCCACGCGGGTTGCTGACGCCGCCGCCACTGGTCGGTTGAAAATGATTCAGCAGGAAGTGATAGTACGTAAAGCCGTACTTCATTGCGTGAGAGTGCTTGTTCCAGCTCAGGTTTACATCACCCGTGAACTGGTTATCGCGGAACAGGAACGGATTAGCTCCATTGGCGTTGCCGAGCGACGAGAAACCGGTGCTCACGCCGTTGACTGCCACGTTTCCAAACGCGAACTCCGGCTGGCCAATGTAGTTCGTTCCCACGCCGTTCGTTCCCGGAATCTTCAGTACATCCAGGCCGTAGTAGCCGTCAGCAAGGTCGATTGTGGACTGTGCGCCTGTAACTTGACGGGTGTAGCCGAAGTCCGCGTCCAAAACCACACTTGGGCTGAAGACATGGGTTGCACCCAATCCGACATTCTGAATGCGTCCGCTGGCTGCTCCCGGCTGGCCGCCATCAAAAGTTCCGCCTCCTGCCTGCTGCAGCGTTTGCGGATCAGTCACAGAAAACGGCTCGATGCTGTACTTGCCGAACACAGTCGTATTCTGGCTGGGAACATAGTCAATCCGCGTATCTGAGGTGTTGCGGTTGTATCCCAGCGTACCGCTGCCGAGGAAGTCATTCGCGAGCTGTGCGGTGTAGTTAGGATTGGTTACGGTCGAGGAGATCGGCTGGAGCAGCGACAGCATCTTCGCGGCAGCAAAAGATTGGCGCGACGTCGGGATGCAGTTGCAGCCGTATTCCGAGAGAAAACTAGGACGGGAGCCAAATGGAAGGTATGGTCCCGTGCCACCGGGCTGCGGATCATATAAAATGCCGTCTCCACTTGCTACAGCACTAAAATCGCCGGTCAGCATCGCAGTGGTCGGAACCGTCTGGGTTCCGGTAATTAGTTGGCGTCGCGTGACCCGTTCAAAATCCTGGAAGAAGAAAAGCTTGTCCCTTCCGGTCAAGATCTTGGGTATATAGACAGGTCCGCCAACAGAAAACCCATATTCGTTGAAGATATTTTTCGGTACGGTCGGCTCGGTCTGTACGGTCGCCGTGTATGGGCGCGCGCTGATTCCAGCATCCTGGTAATACTCCCACAGGCTGCCGTGAAGACTGCGTGTGCCGCTCTTCGTGATGACGTTAATCGAAGCGCCTCCGGCTACTCCTTGTTCCGCATTAAAGGAGTTGGTCACAATGTTGACTGTCTGGATGGCATCCGCCGGAGGAACATATGCGACCAGGTAAGGCAGCCAGCCATAGGTGTTGATTGCGCCGTCGATGCGCGTTGTATTGCTCATGTCCTCGACACCGTTGACGTTCAGCGACATGGCGCGTGACGGGTTGGATGCAGTCGAGTTCTGTTCAGCGACATTGTCCGCGCCGGGAATCAGGGTGTAGAGGGTCTGATAGTTGCGTCCTTGGCTGGATGTTACAGGCAACTGCGAGATCTGCTCGGACGTGATCTCGTGATTGACCTCCGCCGTCTCGGTCTGAAGAATCGGCGCGGCTCCGGTGACGGTCACCGACTGCGTCACGCTTCCCGGTTCCAGCGTTGCATCGACTCGTACTTGACGGTTGAGGTTCACTATCACGTTCTTTTGCGTAGAGGTGGCAAAACCGGCTGCCTGTAGAGAGATTGTGTAGGTTCCCGGCAGAAGATCGTTCAGGAAATAGTCACCATTCCCGCTGGTTGTGGTGGTGCGCACCTGCCCGTTGCCCTGATTTGTCACAGTCACCGTCGCATTTGGCACAACTGCGCCGGTCTTATCGGTGATGGTTCCTGTTAGCGTGCCGTAGAGGACCTGTGCGATCGCTGCGACGGTCCCCAAAAGTGCTACAAGCAAAGCCGTTGCCAGTAGCAATTTCGTGATTGTTCTTAATTTAGTTCTCTGATGCGTGCTCGTCATGGGTCCTCCGGAAAATTAACGATAGTTCGTGTCGCAAATCAATCCGTCAGGTAAGAGCGTTGAACGGGTATAGGATAGGTCTTCTTGTCTCACCTCTAGTTGTGTTTGACTGAATACCTTATATATTTGGTATAGATAACCAGATGAGATTTTGGTTTAATATGCGACACGAACTATAGGAGAGAAATTCTGGGATTGTCAAGAGCCTTACGGTTGAGCCGGTGCGCACCGGAATCTAAATCTGCTCGGCCATCCATTTATGATGGCGAAGAGGGATCGGAAAACTGCCCCCACCGGGCCTCAATCAGCGGAATTGACAGGACTTCCAGCTCCTGAGGAGTGTGTTTGAGAAAGCCCGGGCAAGCAGCGAAAGGGATACGCCGTGTAAACCTGAGCGCTATCGAAGCGGCATCCAGCGAGACGGCGCGGCGCATTAATCGAGAGATTATTCTGCAACTGATTCATGCCCGCCAGCCGATCTCTCGCGCGGACCTGGCGAGAATGTCAGGATTGCAGCGAAGCACGGTCTCTCAGATCATCGAACAGCTTATTCATGAGCGATGGATTCGTGAAGGGGCTGTGGCGCAGCTGCCCCGGGGCCGGCACCCAACCATGCTGGTTCTCAATGATGATCTTGTGGTTCTGGCAGCCGACATCCGTCCTCGACAAGTAACCGTAGCCATGGTCGACTTGAACGGGCGTCTCCTCTCGCGTTCGACGCTGCCTCTTGGAACCGATCCTGTCAAAGCAGTTTCCAGCATGATTGATTGCATGCGCCGCATCAGAGACAGCAATCAAAGGAAATCTCTGGAGGGAATCGGGATAAGTGTGCCCGGCCGCGTCGACAAGGATTCGCAGTTTCTCATATTTGCTCCCAATTTGAAGTGGCCAAAATTCGATATTCGACAGGCGGTTGAACAGGGAATGGGGCTCCCCACGGAAATGGAGAACGCCGCAACAGCCTGTCTTATGTCGGAGCTCTGGTTCGGAAGAATGGACGGTGTCTCCGATGCGGTATTGATCACGGTATCGGAAGGAATCGGAGCAGGAATTCTTGCAAACGGACACCTTGTATCAGGTCAGCATGGAATGGCGGGTGAATTCGGGCATATCTCGATCGATCCTGCAGGCCCTCGCTGCGCTTGCGGTCAGAATGGTTGCTGGGAAGTTTTTGGCTCCTGCAGCGCCGCGCGCCGCTTCTATAGCGAAGCTGTACCTGCGGCGAAGCACGTAACATTTCACGAGCTGCTCAATCTCGCTGAAGAAGGAGATGCGTGCGCGCTCAGCGCTCTCACAAAACAGGCGAAATACATTGGAAAAGGATTGCGGATGGTTACTGCAGCCCTGTCTCCGGAGATTGTCCTGATTGCCGGAGATATCACTTCAGCATGGCACCTCTTCGCTCCTGTCATTCAGGCAGAGCTGGAAAAATCTACGCTGCGGGCCAACCCGCCAGGCCTTTTGCCCACGCACGAAGGCGACGTTGCCAGACTCCGCGGGGCTGCCGCTCTTCTCCTCCACAGGCACTCCATTCGGAGCCACCATGAAGTTAGTTAAGCCAGCCTAGTCGATACCGAGCTTGCGCTGCATCTGTTCCAGTGTGATGCCGTTGGTCTCTGGATAAACGGCAAGCACGACGAAAAATTGCAATGCCATCATCGAGGCAAAGAAAACAAATGGCGCTGCAGTAGAATGTCTCGCCACCAGCGGAAACGTTAGCGAGAGCAGCGCATTCATAATCCAGTGCGAAGAGCTGCCTAAGCTTTGACCTTTGGCACGGACTTTGGTGGGGAAGACTTCGCTCAAATAGACCCAGATGACGGCTCCCTGCGAAATGGCGAAGAAAAAGATGAAACCTACGAGCAGCCACAGCAGCAGAAATTGATCGCGCTGCGCGTGGAAAACCTCAGCCACGCCTGCAAGCGTGACCGCGGTTCCCACTGAGCCAATGAGCAGCAGGGTTTTCCGCCCAAGCTTGTCGATGACAGACATTGCCAGCAGCGTTGCAAACAGATTCATTGCACCGACAAGAACTGCCTGCTTGTCTGCGGAGAGCTTACTGAAGCCTGCATAACTGAAGATTGACGGCAGATAGTAGAGAATCGCGTTGATGCCCGAGAGCTGGTTAAAGAGGCCAATGGTCACAGCGAGAAAGATAGGCAGGCGGTATTTGCGGCGAAACAAAGGCTCGTTGCGGGCAGATTTCTCCAGGTGAATACTGGCGATAATCTCCTGCAACTCTTCTTCAGTATTCGGCGAACCCATCATGCTCAGAACTTCGCGCGCTTCATCAATGCGGTTTTGCGTAACCAGCCAGCGTCCGCTGCGCGGGATGGCGTAGAGCAGCACAAGGAATAGCAGCGCGGGCGCAGATGCGATACCGAGCTGCCACCGCCATTCCGTTACCCCTGAGTTCACAATTGCAATGAGGTAATTCGACGCATACGCCAACAGAATTCCGATGACAATGTTGATCTGGAAAAGGCCGACCAGCCGGCCGCGCCACTTTGCCGGCGAAAGCTCGGCAATGTAGACAGGACCGAGCACCGACGAACCTCCGATACCGAGACCGCCGAGAAAGCGGAAGCACACCAGCGAAGGCCAGTTCCACGCAAATGCGCAGCCAAGCGACGAGACGAGATACAACGCAGCCATGATGCGCAGGGCTTCGCGCCCGCCGATTCTCTGGCCAAGTTCACCGGAGGAGATCGCACCGATCACCGCACCCAGCACCGCAATAGATACGGTTACACCGAGCTTGAACGGGGACAGATGAAAAACCTCTGTCAGTTGCTGTGTTGTGCCCGAGATGACGGCCGTATCAAAGCCGAAAAGCAGCCCGCCAAGCGCGCCCACCAGAGTGCCTTTGGCCAGGTAATAATTCAAACGCATGCTGGTGTGTCCTCAGCCTTCAAAAATGAATCGGGTGTGTATTCGTAATACGAATCAATCGTTCCCATCCTCCACCAAGGTCCCATATTCCGAAAAGGGAAGGATACAGGCTCCAAGCAATCCTGCATCAGGGCCCAGTTCCACAGGCAGCACGTGCGTTGTGCCGCGGGGATTACGCATCGCAATTGGGCTTCCCGGTGCAGTGAACCGGTAAACGTAGCTACGATGGTGCAGCTCCTCGAAGATCGTGTCCTTCATCAGGTGCCATGCCTGCGCCAACCCTCCGCCA
>JASHRS010000190.1 GCA_030037215.1 Silvibacterium sp.
GAAGTCCGGGTAGCTGGTGAAGCGGGTGGCTAAGAAGCGGGTAGCGGGATTCAGACTTTCGTAACCTTGCAGTCGCGGCCGTCCATAGACCAGATTGAATGTTGTGAAGACGCGGCGCTTTCGAGAATTATTAGTCTGGCAGCATGCAATGTCGCTGGCTCGCGAAGTTTATGAGCTTACGAGTCAATTTCCGCGAAATGAAATATTCGGGTTGACCGGACAATTGCGGCGCGCGATTATTTCGGTTCCCAGCAACATCGCAGAGGGGCACGGACGGCTTTCTGACAAAAGCTTTGCAGTTTTTCTTGGTCAGGCCCGTGGCTCCTTATTTGAGGTAGAAACACAACTGGAGCTGGCAAGCAGTCTCGGTTATTTTCCTGCGGATAAGCTTCCGGCATTGCTTGACAAGTGCGAAACAATTACCCGGATGCTGAATGCTCTGCTCAAGACGCTGCGTCTGGAAACCCGTCAACGCACATCGCCTGCAGACAAGATCAGTCCTGACCAGTTTCCGCGACCCGGTTTTTAGCTACCCGGACTTCAGCTATATCCGCTTCTTAGCCACACGCTTTACCAGCTATCCGCCACCTGCTTCACCCGCTTCCTGCTAGACTTTTCTGTTTTGAGGTGCGAGCGATGAGCGAAATCAGGAAAGTCGGCGTGATTGGTGCGGGCACGATGGGCAACGGCATTGCACATGTGTTTGCACGTGCCGGATTCACAGTGCGGTTGTGCGAGGTGGAGCAGCGGTTTCTGGATCGCGGGCTGGAAACGATCAGGAAGAACATGGCCCGTGAAGTCGCAAAAGACAAGCTGACGCAGGCAGAGATGGACGCGGCGCTGGGGCGCATCAAGGGAACGCTGGAGCGCGCATCGCTTATCGACTGCGACTTTATGGTGGAGGCAGCGACGGAGCGGTTCGAGGTGAAGCGGGCGATTTTTTCAGAATTGCATGCGATTCTGCCTCCAGACGTGATCATGGCGTCGAATACGTCGTCGATTTCGATTACAAAACTCGCAGCGCAGACGGGAAGGCCGGAGCGGGTGATCGGGATGCACTTCTTCAATCCCGTTCCTGTGATGAAGCTGGTAGAGGTGATTCGCGGGCTGCAGACTTCGCAACAGACCTATGACACGGTCAAGACACTGGCGGAGAAGGTGGGGAAGACTCCCGTCGAGGTGAACGACGCGCCGGGATTTGTGTCGAACCGCGTGCTGATGCCGTTGCTCAACGAGGCGATGTATGCGGTGATGGAGGGCGTTGCGACTCCGGAGGCCGTGGATGAGGTGTTCAAGCTGGGGATGGCGCACCCAATGGGGCCGCTGACGCTGGCAGACTTTATCGGCCTCGACGTGTGCCTCGACATCATGCGCGTGCTGCAGGATGGGCTGGGCGACCCGAAGTACAGGCCGTGTCCTTTATTGATAAGGATGGTGGATGCGGGCTGGCTGGGAAGGAAGAGCGGAAGAGGGTTTTATCAATACAGCTAAGAAGCGGTCAGCTAAGAGTGGCCCGTTATGAACCTGATAGCCGGGATTTGTGTTTGGTCATTCTTGACCGGCGATTTCTTTGCCACTAAGATTCTCCCGTCCCCCAGTCTTGAATCATGGAATCAGTAATCGGGCAAACTGTTTCGCACTATACCGTGATGCGCAAGCTGGGCAGCGGCGGCATGGGAGTGGTGTATGAGGCCGAGGATACGCAACTTGGGCGCCATGTTGCGCTGAAGTTTCTGCCGCAGGAGCTGGCGCTGGACGCGCATTCACTGGAGCGGTTTCAACGCGAGGCTCGCGCGGCCTCAGCGCTGAACCATCCGAACATCTGCACTGTTCACGCCATTGAGCAGGACGGTGACCAGCCGTTCATTGTGATGGAGCTGCTGGAGGGTCAGGCGCTGTCGGCGATGCTTGGGCATCATCCGCTGGAGATGGACACGTTGCTGGGCCTGGCCATTCAGATTACGGATGCGCTGGAGTCGGCGCATGCCAAGGGAATTGCGCATCGCGACATCAAGCCGGCGAATATCTTTGTGACGACGCGAGGGCAGGCGAAGATTCTGGACTTCGGGCTGGCGAAGATGGAGGTATCGCGATCGCGGGTGAGTCCTGCTGCACAGGCAGCGACACTGCAGCTTGGAGATGACCTGACGATGCCGGGAACGACGCTGGGGACGGTGGCGTACATGTCTCCGGAGCAGGCACGCGGGCAACTGACAGATTCGCGAACGGACCTGTTCTCGCTGGGGACGCTGTTTTATCAGATGGCGGCGGGGGTTCTGCCATTTCAAGGCGACACTCCTGCGGTGATTTACGACGCGATTCTGAACCGCGACCCAATGCCGCTGGTGCAGGTGAATCCGCTGATACCGGCGGGGTTTGCGCGCATTGTAGAAAAGGCGCTGGAGAAAGACAGAAATCTGCGCTACCAGACGGCAACCGATCTGAAGACGGATCTGATTCGGCTTAAGCGCGATCTTGATTCCGGCGGCAAGAAGACAGCGGACTCGGGCGAATCCCGCGGGTCGGCGAAACCAGCCACGAAATCGGTGGCGGTGCTCTATTTCGAAAACCTGAGCGGGTCGAAGGAAGACGAGTATTTCCGCGATGGCATTACGGAAGACATTATTACGGAGCTGTCGAAGATCAAAGGGCTGAACATTTTTTCGCGTCCGACAGTGCTGGCGTATCGAGACAAGCCAGTGACTCCGGAACAGATTGGGCAGCAACTTGGCGCGGCATTTGTGCTGGGCGGGAGCCTGCGGCGGTCGGGGAACAGGCTGCGCATTAATACGCAACTGGTGGACACGAGCACGGATTTTCCGATCTGGTCGGAGCGCTATGACCGCGAGATGAAAGATGTATTCGAGGTGCAGGACGAGATCGCGAGCAAGATTGCGCAGTCATTGCGGATTACGCTGTCTCCGCAGGAACAGCAAGCCCTTGCTTCGAAACCTACGGAGAATCTTCAGGCATACGATCTGTTTCTGCGTGGCAAGAGCTATGCGCGGCGCTTGCAGCGCCAGGACATGGAATTCGCTGTGCAGATGTTCGAGAATGCGCTGGTTCTGGATCCAAACTTTGCTCTGGCTTATGCGGCTCTCGCGAATGTTTGCGCGCAGAATTACTATCTGCACGGGCGCGACCCAGCATGGCTGGACCGCGCGATGAAGGCGTCGGGAACGGGGGTGGTGCTGCGTCCCGATTTGCCGGAGGTGCAGGTCAGCCAGGCGTGGATCCTGTATGCGAACGGCAAGTTTGAGGAAGCGTTGGCGGTTGTCAGGAAAGCGATTGAGCGCAAACGCGATTGTGAAGGCGGTTACTATCTGCTGGGCCGCACGCTCTTTTCTGCCGGGCGCTACCAGGAGGTGGTAGATATTGCCGAAGCGGCTCTGGAAGCGAGCGGCGACGATTACAACATCTACATACCGATTACGAATTCTCTGGGTGGTCTAGGCAAGGAAGATTCGTTGCGCAACTGGCGGCAACGCCACAGCATCGCACTGGAACAGCATTTACGGCAGGTTCCGGAAGACGCTCGCGCAAGGATGCTGGTGGCCGGGCACTATGCTGCGCTGGGCAGGCTTGAAGATGCAACGCGCGAAATTAACCTCGCGATGACGCTTCGCCCAAAAGAGGCGAATGTTTTGTACAACGCCGCGTGTACGTTCTGCCTGATGAAGAAGGACGCAGAGGCTCTGGAAGCGCTTCGTAAAGCCTGGGAAGCGGGCTGGACCGATCCGAACTGGGTACGCCATGATCCCGATCTGGCTGCTCTGCACGGCGATCCTGAATTCGAGCGGCTCTATCCTGCAAGCGGCATGGTGACGAGGCAGTAAGCCGTCCTGGCGCACGCGCTTCGCGCATCTCAATATACAGACTGTGTTGGCTAAGGTAGTCCTGCAGCTATCGCATCATGAAATGCTGGGCGGACTTCCTTGATGGCGTTGTTCGAGCGGTCGGGCCAGGTGCGGTTGGTGAGCAGTACGACGGCGAGCGAGCGGGCAGGATCGATCCAGAGCGAGGTTCCTGCGTAACCGAGATGGCCGATGGACGCGGCGCTGAAGAATTTTCCAGATGAGGATGGCGGAGTGGGAGTGTCCCAGCCGAGGGCGCGTGAGGTTCCTGCAGGCTCGGTTTGGCGCGAGGCGAAGAGGTGGATGGTTTCGGGCTGAAAGAGCTCCTTGCCGTCAGCGGTTCGGCCTTCGGTGAGAATGCAGGCAGCGAAGCGGAGAACGTCGAGAGAATTGGCGAAGAGGCCAGCGTGTCCGGCTACACCGCCAAGCGCGTGACAGTTTTCATCCTGCACTTCGCCCTGAATGATGCGGTGACGGAAAGCGGTGTCATCTTCGGTTGGCGGAATCTGGATGCGCAGATGTGGCGCGGGGCAGAAAGTTGCGGTTTCGAGACCGAGCGGTGAAGCGATTTCGCGATGAAAGAGGCGCGAGAGAAGGTTGCCTGAGAGAATTTCGAGTGCTTTGCCAAGCAGGATAAAGCCGATGTCGGAATATTCGGCGCGAGTGCCGGGAGCGGCTTCGAGTGGAAGGCGCAGGACGGCACGCAGCATGGCCTCGGGCGAGTGATGCTCCTCGAAAAGGCGGGCGTAGCCGGGCAATCCTGAAGAGTGTGCGAGGAGCATACGCAGGGTGACGTGACGCTTCCGTGAGCCCGGTTCCATGCCGATGACGAAGCCAGAAAGGATGTCGCCAAGGAGAGCATCAAGCGAGAGAATGCGGCGATCGTATAGCAGCATTGCAAGCGCCGTGGTGACGATAACTTTGGTCAGGCTGGCGAGATCGAAGATGGTGGATGCGGTGACGGCGGGCGATGCGGCGTCATAAGTGAAGCGGCCGACGGCATCAAGCGCGACGACTTTGCCGTCGAGCAGGATTCCATAAGCCGCGCCGGGGAAGGCCCGGTTGGCGACGGCCTGCTCAAGAACCGCGTGGGCAGCAGCAAAACGCTGGCGGCCATTGCGGGCGGAATCGGGGATGAGAGGCGCTGCCATAGCTGTGCGGTTAATAGTAGACGAGGATGCGTTGCTATCGATGTGGAATTTGAATCGTCTTTTCTTCAGGACAACGATTTGTCCTGTCGTTACAATAGTAAAAGTGAATTCTGCACGATGACTGACCAGAATACCGATCCAAATTCAGAGGTAAATTCCGGAGCGACGGCTGAAGTAAGCAGTCAGAAGACGGCTGCGCAGAGCCATCTGCGCCTATGGTTGCGCGATGTGCTGATTTCGATCGCAGCATCGTTTGCGATCATTACATTTCTCTATCAGCCGGTGCGTGTTGAGGGGACGTCGATGCAGCCGGAGTTGCGCGACCAGGACCGGTTGTTCATCAACAAATTTGCGTACCGTTTTGAGAGCATCTCGCGTGGAGACGTGGTGGTGTTTCATTATCCGCGCGATCCCGAGAAGAGCTACATCAAGCGCGTGATCGCGCTGCCGGGAGATACGCTGAGCATCGACGAAGGCCGCGTGTATGTGAACGGGAAAAAGATCGACGAGCCCTATGTTCCACGGCGTTACCACGACGAGCGGTCGATTGCGGAGATGACGATTCCGCCGAACGAGTATTTTGTGATGGGCGATCATCGCTCGATCTCAAGCGACAGCCGCGATTTTGGCCCGGTGCCACGTAATATGATCTACGGCAAAGCCGCGTTTATTTACTGGCCTGCGGACAATATGGGCGTGGTCAAATAGCTGGTGAAGCGGGTGGCTAAGGTCCGGGTAGCTAAGAAACGGGTAGCGAAAAGGCAGGGATTAGGGATTAGGAGAGCAAAGGCTCAGGAGAAATCCTGAGCTTCATTTGTTTGGATCGCTGATTCGCGGACCAATTATCGGCCGACTATCGCCAAATAGATCAGTTTCGGTGCTCGATTCCAAAATCTCAAAGTGGGTTTTGATCATTTCCTGATCTACAGCTTCTTCATACTTCCCGTCATCGTCTACCAGCCATACGCAATCCAAGCCGTCCTGCTTGCTGTAGTAACCAATTCGATAAATTTTCCCTTTGCAATTTTTCCAAGCCGGTTGATGCTTCGTGACTTTCAAGATCCTTACCATCGAGAGTGGTGGGATTATGGAAGCGGGCTTGGAGTTAGATCGCATTGCTGTTACCAACCTAAGGGCTATTGCCTGTTGGCTGGTTGGCAATGTGGAGGATGAGCGGCTTCTGATGCATGAAAGAGAGGCTGACATCGGTGCCGGTGCGCGTGTCCCACTTTGCCTTATCCATTTGATAATTGAAGATCATCATGCCTTCGACTGCCTGTCCCGGTGGGATGGTGAGATCACGCAGGAGCGGCGGCTTTTTGAACTGCTGGAGATCGGGATAGGCGATAAAAACCTTATCGAAGTCGGAGGTGGATGCAGCGCTCGAGTGGTCGGCCTCGCCGGCGAATTGAGCATCGGCCCCCATGTCGCGGAGATAGAGCGGAATTTTGGCGACGTTGGTGATACGGACATCGACGAGAAGCAGGATTTCGTCATAGACGTCCCCCTGGCCGCCGATGCCCCCGGTGGACGTGGGCTCGCGTAGATCGCGGTGGATGGGGTAGACGTTGACGCTGAGGACTTGCCCGGCGTAGGGCGTTGGCTCCCAGTTGATCCAGACATAAGCGCCAACGACAACGATCGGGATGAGAATGGCGGCGAGGATGATAAGGAGAATTCGGGAGGGAGAGTTTTCGTCACTCATAAGCTATGTGTTCGCATTTTACTCTGATGCCGTCAGGGCAGGCCGGGGACGCAGTGCGGCGAGGAATTCCGACGCTGGCAGCGTGTTGAGCACGTCTCCTTTGCTCAGCCAGGCACGGCGGAGCTGGCGTATTCCGTAGCGCATTTTGTCCAGGTGAGTGGTGTGATGCGAGTCGGTGTTGATGACGATGGCGCAGCCGCATTCTTTTGCCATTCGGAGATCGCGATCGCAGAGATCGAGCCGGTCGGGGTAGGCGTTGTGCTCGAGAGCAACTCCCAGCTCGGCGGCGCGGCGAAGGACCAGAGGCAGATTGATTTTGAAGGCTTCGCGGCGCAGAAGCAAACGTCCGGTGGGATGGCCGAGGATGCGGACAAAAGGGTTCTCGATGGCGCGGAGGACACGCGCGGTCATCTCTTCTTCGGACAGATTGAAGAGAGAGTGAACGCTGGCGATGACGACGTCCATTTGGGCGAGGACTTCGTCGGAGAGATCGAGGGCGCCATCGGAAAGGATGTCGACTTCGATGCCGGTGAAGATGCGGATACGGCCTTCGAGCTCCTGCTCGACCTCACGGATGCGGCGGATATGCGCGAGAGCGCGTTCGTCGTCGAGACCGTTGGTCATGGCGAGGTTTTGGGAGTGGTCGGTGATGGCGATGTATTC
>JASHRS010000191.1 GCA_030037215.1 Silvibacterium sp.
TATGGCGCTGTCGAGACAGGATCTGCCAATTCTCGACCCGGCGAAGCGGGACATTTACGCGGGCGTAAAGCATGGCGCCTATATTGTTGAGCAGGGGTCGGATTCTCCCGATCTACTGATTGTGGCGACAGGAGCTGAGCTGTGGCCATCGCTTGCGGCAGCGCAGGCGCTCGCAAAAGAAGGTGTTGCGGTTCGAATAGTTTCCATGCCGAGCTGGAAACTCTTTGAGGAGCAGAGCGAGGCGTACAAGGCATCGATCTTCCCCGATCATCTGCCGAAACTCGCCGTCGAGGCTGGCTCGCCGTTGGGATGGTGGAAATATGTGGGACGGCACGGGGACGTAATTGGGCTGGAGCGCTTCGGTGCTTCGTCTCCGGGTGCGATAGCGCTCGAGGAGCTGGGCTTCGGCAGCGCAAACATTGTGAAGCGTGCAAAGGCGCTATTGGAGCGCGCACGCAAGGCTGAAGCCGCAATGGCCGTGAAGTAGCTGGCAGCTCAACGGGGTTTTGCCCGCGCGGGTTGAGAGTGCAGGAACCTTCGCGTGGGCTGCGGCATCTCAACTAACGTAGTGAAGCAGATCAGAAACAACACAGGCCCAACGAATTTAATCAACGAATCTAACCAGCGAACTTAATTCTGGAGGGAAGAGCGATGGAACTCGGCATGATCGGATTGGGCAAAATGGGCGGCAATATGGCGGAGCGGTTACGCCTCGGTGGGCACAAAGTTGTTGGCTTCGATTTCGACGCCGGCGCCGTGAAGCGGCTGACAGATTCCGGTTCGGTGGGAGCCAACTCGCTTGAGGCCCTGGTTAAGAATCTCTCCGCGCCCCGCGCAGTCTGGATCATGGTTCCGGCCGGTGATCCTGTCGATGAGACTATCGCAAAACTAAAGGCGTTGATGCAGAAGGGCGATATCTTTATCGACGGCGGCAACTCCAACTACAAGGATTCGCAGCGGCGCTATGCACAGCTCCAGGCCGAAGGTTACAAATTTGTCGATGTCGGAACATCGGGCGGCATTTGGGGACTGCAGGAAGGCTACAGCATGATGGTGGGCGGCGACGCGGATGTTGTCGAGCACTTGCGGCCGATCTTCGAAACTCTTGCGCCCGCCGCAGACAAAGGTTGGGGCCGCACTGGAGGCGCGGGCGCGGGCCATTTCGTGAAAATGGTTCACAACGGCATTGAGTATGGGCTTATGCAGGCTTATGCCGAAGGGTTCTCTGTCATGGAGCAGAAGAAGTCGATGAACCTGGACCTGGCGCAGATTACCGAGATATGGCGCTATGGCAGCGTGGTGCGGTCATGGCTGCTGGATCTCTCCAACGATGCTCTGAAGAAAAACCCTCAACTCGAAGGACTCGAGCCGTATGTTCCCGATTCCGGCGAAGGACGCTGGACAGTGATGGAAGCAATCGACCTCAACGTATCCGCGCCCGTGATTACCGAGTCGCTTATTCGCCGTATCCGCTCACGCGAAGATGACAACTTTACCGACCGCATGCTTGCGGTGATGAGGAATGAATTCGGCGGCCACGCTGTGAAGAAAGACTGATCAGGAAAACGAAAGCCTCAAACAAGCAAGGAGCTGAATATGGCAGCGACTGCGATAAAAATCTCTCCCGAAGACGTGGCCCAGGCTTCTCAGAGAAGCGAGCGCATTCCTGAGCCCTGCGTTGTGGTCATCTTTGGAGCATCGGGTGATCTCACCAAGCGAAAACTACTGCCTGCATTGTTTCATCTCGAACAAGCAGGGCTTCTTCCGAAAGAATTCGGCATTGTCGGCGTTGCGCGCCGCGACCTGGGCGCTACCTTTGCCGAAGATATGAAACAGGGCATTCTCGAGTTCGGAGGCGTCAGGGATGGCGCTGCCAAACTCGAGGAGTTCATCGCCAAAGTTAGTTATCACGCCATGAACTTTGATGATGATGCCGGGTACGCCGCGCTCAAGTCACTGCTTGAAAAGTACGACAAAGAGCACGGAACCAGAGGAAATCGCCTCTTTTATCTTGCCGTCGCACCGGAATACTTTTCCGACATCATCCATAGCCTTGGTGAGCACGGAATGGCGCATCCGGAACAGGCGCATGTGCGCGTGATTATAGAGAAGCCTTTCGGGCATGATCTTGAAAGCGCGCGCGAATTGAACGATGACGTAAACAAGGTCTTCGATGAAGACCAGATCTTTCGCATCGATCACTACTTGGGCAAGGAGACGGTTCAGAACATTCTGGTTTTTCGCTTTGCGAACGGCATCTTCGAGCCGATCTGGAACCGCAACTACGTCGATCATGTGCAGATTACAGCCGCTGAGAACATCGGCATCGAGGGCCGAGGCCCGTTCTACGAAAAGGCAGGCGCGCTGCGCGACGTGGTGCAGAACCACATGATGGAACTGCTTTCGTTTGTTTGCATGGAGCCACCGGTCTCGTTCGATGCTGCCGCCGTGCGCTACGAAAAGGTGAAGGTGTGGCGGGCCATCAAGCCTATTGATTGCGCGGACACGGTACGCGGGCAGTATGGGCCGGGCATTGTGGACGGCAAGCCAGTTAAGGGGTATCGCGAGGAAGACCGCGTAAGCCCGAATTCACAGACCGAAACCTTTGCAGCCTTCAAGCTAGAAATTGAGAACTGGCGCTGGGCGGGCGTCCCATTTTACCTGCGCGCGGGCAAGCGCCTTCAGAAGCGCGTCACGGAGATCACTATCCAATTCAAGCAGCCGCCCATGCTGCTGTTCGATCGGGCAATGAGCGGCCCTTGCAAGGAAATTCAGCCGAACCTGATCGCGATGCGCATCCAGCCGGACGAAGGTATCTCGCTACGCTTCGGCGCCAAGGTTCCCAGCCCCGATATGACGGTCTGCCCGGTGACCATGGATTTCAGCTATGCATCCGCCTTCGGAACTTCTTCGGCCAACGGCTACGAGCGGCTTCTTCTGGACGCGATGCTCGGCGATGCCACCTTGTTTGCGCACCGCGACGGCGTCGAGGCTACCTGGTCGCTGTATACGCCGGTACTCGAGTCGTGGGCTGCATCCGTTCCGAAGGGATTCCCTAACTATGCGAGCGGCTCGTGGGGGCCGAAGGAAGCCGATGCTCTGATCGAGCGGGATGGGCGCAGTTGGCATAAGTTGTAAGATAGTTGAGCCGATGGCCAGAAAAATCGAAGTTGAATACAGGGTTTACAACGGGGCGGATGCGCTGAGCCGCGCTGCCGCAGAACATTTTCTCGATACCTCGCAGGCCGTAGTCGCTGCCCATGGTGTAGCGCGCATCGCCATCTCAGGCGGCAGCACGCCCAGGCGGACATTCGAACTGCTGGCGAACCCCGCAGAGAAGTTTGCATCTGCCATGCCGTGGGCACGCATCGAAATCTACTGGGTCGACGAGCGCATGGTGCCGCCGGACGATAAAGACAGCAATTACCGTATGACGCGTGAAGCGCTACTCGACAAGGTTCCGCTAACACCGGAGCAGATCTTCCGCATCGAGGGCGAGCTTGATCCGGAGCAGGCGGCGGCGCGGTACGAATCGGCCATTCGCAATCACCTTCGTTTAGAGGGTGCGCAGGGTCCAGTCTTCGATGTGCTCGCGCTGGGTATGGGCCCCGACGGTCACACAGCCTCGCTCTTTCCTCATACGGGAGCCATCAACGAAATGATCCGCATCGCGGTCGCAAATCACGTTCCGCAGCAAAAGGATTCATGGCGCGTCACGCTTACCTGGCCGGTGATCAATCAGGCCCGTCACATTTTCTTCCTGATCGCGGGTAAGGACAAGGCGCAGCCTCTTCACGACGTGCTTCTCGGCAAGTACGATCCGGAAACACTACCATCCCAGCTCATTCAACCGCGAAACGGCCGGCTTTTGATGCTTCTCGATAAAGATGCTGCTGCGCTGCTGCCGCCTGTTGGCGCAAACGGCGCCGGGCATCTGGAGATTGAACGATGATTCTCGCCGGCGATGTGGGTGGCACCAAGGTTCATCTTGCGTTGTACCAGTTTGATCATGGGCGGCTCTCGCACGTGCGCGACGAAAAATTCCCCTCGCATGAGTATGCGGGGCTCGAAGACATCGTTCGCAAATTCCTGATCGAAAGTGGTGACCCTGAAGTGACAGCGGGCTGCTTTGGCGTTCCCGGCCCGGTGCGCGGCGGGCGCTTGAAGCTCACGAATCTGCCCTGGGTGCTCGACAGCCGAGAACTTTCGCTTGCGTTGAAGATCGAGCATCTCTTCCTTATCAATGACCTTGAGGCCAATGGCTACGGTATTCCCGAGCTTTCTCCCGAGCAGGTTTATGAGTTGAGACCGGGAGCTCCAGGTTCGGTGGGTAATCGCGGCCTGGTTTCGGCCGGAACCGGGCTGGGCGAAGCCATTCTGGTATGGAACGGGAAACTGCATGTCCCGATGGCCTCCGAAGGAGGGCATTGTGATTTTGCTCCGCGCAACGAAATTGAGATCGAACTGTTGCGCTATCTGCAGCGCATTCTAAAGGGTCGCGTAAGCTTCGAACGCGTTGTCTCCGGATTGGGGATGAGAAACATCTATGCCTTTCTGCGCGACGAAAAGGGGCTGGAAGAGCCTGACTGGATCAAAGAGAGGATGCTGGCCGAAGATCCTAACGCCATCATCTCCGAACTGGCGGAGGAAGGATCCAACGAGCTCGCCGTTCGAACGCTGGATCTCTTCGTATCCGCATATGGAGCGGAGGCCGGCAACCTGGCGCTTAAGGTGCTCTCTGCCGGAGGCATGTACCTGGGCGGCGGCATCGCGCCAAAGATTCTCAAGAAGATGAAAGACGGCACGTTCATGAAAGCATTCACGGACAAAGGCCGTCTGAGCGATCTGCTTGTTCAGATGCCGGTCCGTATTATTCTCGAGAGCCGCTGTGCCTTGATGGGTGCGGCCGCCTATGCCGATGCGCGCGCGGCTGAGTTGAGCGGAGAGTCCGTGCGCGCAGCGTCGCTATAGACCGGAGACCGTTGTGAAAAAAATTGCAATGAATTCGCTGGTGTTCGTAATCGCAGTTGCGGGTATGGTGTGTCCAGCCTTCGCGCACGCGCATCTGCTCTCCTCGACCCCGGAGGCAAATGGCTCCGTGCATGGGCCTGCCGTGGCGATTGATCTCAAGTTCAACTCCCGTGTTGACAGCACACGTTCGCACCTTGATCTGGTCATGCCCGACGGAAAAATCGAATCTCTGAAGATCTCTGCGCCCAGCGACTCTGAGCTTGGCTCGCAGATAACGCTATCGTCCGGCAAATACATCATTCGCTGGATGGCGCTTGCGACCGACGGGCATATTACGCGCGGCGAAATTCCCTTTACAGTGCAATAGCAGTGATCTGGTTTCTGCAGGATTTTGATCTTCTCTTTGTGCTTCTACGCACTCTGTCCCTCTCGCTCGAAGCATTGTCGATTGGAGGAGTATTTTTCCTGTGGGTTGTGGCGCGAGCAGACGTCGCCGAGCCACGGGCACGTGCTGCAGCAAGAAGATTTACAGCATGGTTTGCACTTGCGCTCGCGGCTGTGCAGGGCCTCGCCGCTGTGGAAGACTTCGCTACGCTGATGAGCGGCGGCCTAACCTTTCGAGTGGTTGTCAGCGCCGCCTTCTTCAAGGCGGATTGCGTGTTTGTTGTGGCTGCACTTGTGTTGTTTTGCCTTCTGCGATTCCTGAAAGAGTCCGTCTACCCATGTTTGATCGCGGGAGCCATTCTGGTCTGCGCGTCAGTCGCGCTGAGCCATGCGGCCTCGCAGCTTGATCATCGCACCCTCCTCCTCGCTTTTACCGCAGTGCACCATCTGGGAGCGGCTGCCTGGATCGGAGCCATGCCTTCATTGCTGGTCGCAATGCGGCGGACCAAGGAACCAAAGAAGGCGCACGCGCTGGCGGTGCGGTTTTCGTCAATGGCCATTGCAAGTGTTGTGGCGCTGGTTCTTGCGGGCTTTGGAATGGCCTATTTCTATGTTGCGACGTGGCAAGGGCTTTATGGGACCTCTTACGGTGTGATGCTGATGGCAAAGATATATCTTCTTCTGCTGGCTCTCACCCTCGGCGCATCGAATTTCTTTCTGGTTAGAAGCACGCAATCAGATGCCGTGCCGGTTCTGGTCCGCCTGCAGCGCTTCAGTGAAACAGAGATCGGCCTAGGCTTCACAGCGGTTCTTGCTGCGGCCTCGATGACCTCGATGTCTCCAGCGCGGGACATGGGGGCGAACCAAGTAACAGGCCATGAAATTGCGCAGCGTATGGAATGGAAATGGCCCACGCTCCACAGCCCGGCCTTTGCGCAACTTACGCACCGTATCCCGCTCAAGGCGGCGCTGCAGGGCCAATCCTATACGGGCGGCAGTGACAACAATGCGATGGACCGCGCATGGTCTGAATATAACCACCATTGGGCCGGCCTCATCGTTCTTGTTGCCGGTCTGTTTGCGTTCGTCGCACGCTTCAAGGGTCAACTGTGGGCTGGAAATTGGCCGCTACTTTTTATTGCTCTGGCAATCTTCATTCTTTTGCGCGCCGACCCTGAAACATGGCCGTTGGGTCCGCGCCCCTTCTGGGCGAGCTTTGCCGAGCCGGACGTGCTAGAGCACCGGCTATTCGCCGTTCTCATCGCTGCCTTCGCCATTTTTGAGTGGGCAGTCGAAACCGGCAGACTGGCATCGCAGCGGTCCGCACTCGTTTTTCCCGTGCTCTGTGCGGCCGGCGGCGCGCTGCTGCTGACGCATATGCACGGTTTCGGAGCGGACGAAAAAAATGAGATGCTGGCCGGGCTCAGCCACGGTGCAATCGCGGTTCTGGGTGCAACTGCGGGTTGGGCGCGCTGGTTGCAGTTGCGGCTGCCAGACCGCAAGCTGTCGCGAATTACCGCGTGGGTATGGCCTGTATGCTTTCTTCTGGTCGGCCTCATCCTGCTGGACTACCGGGAGGCGTAACCATCCGCCGATCCGGTCGCAATTAAGATGAAAACGGGATAATGTTCGAGGAACGGCTGTCGTTGATTGAAGATCGCATTATGGTTGCGTCCCGCCGCGCACAGCGCGAACGCAGCGAAGTAAGGCTCATGGCTGTGTCGAAGGGGCATCCCGCATCTGTCATTCGCGAGGCCGCCGCCACAGGGCTAAGGCTGTTCGGCGAAAACCGCGTGCAGGAGTTTGATACCAAGCGTGCGGAGCTGCCCGAGGGCATCGAAGTTCACCTCATCGGCCATCTGCAATCGAATAAGGTTGCCAAAGCTGCGGCAATCTTTTCCGAGATCGATACAGTGGATTCGCTGCGTTTGCTCGAACGGTTGAGCGTCGCAGCAAGCCATGCCCACCAGCGAATTCCTGTACTATTTGAAATCAAATTGAGCAACGAAGCAGCAAAGACCGGCTTTGCCCCGGCGAGTGTCGAGCTTCAGCAGGCGTTCGAGTACGCAGTAGACCTCGAGGGCATCGAGGTGCGCGGGCTGATGACGGTCGCGCCTTTCGATGCAAATCCTGAAACAGCTCGCGCCTGCTTCCGGCGGCTGCACGCGCTGCGCGACGAATTTACGCGACTACATGCGCGGCTCAACCTGCAAGAGCTTTCGATGGGCATGTCGGGCGACTACGAGATCGCCATCGAAGAAGGGTCGACGCTGGTACGCATCGGCACGGCACTGTTCGGCTCGCGCGGTGCCCGGACATGACAACCGTTGGCAGTTAGGTGAAAGAAACGAGCAGTGGAGTATCCTTTGCCATGCGCGTAACGCCACGTGCAAGCCGCACGGTAATCACCGGCATGATAGGCAACGGAACGGACACGATGTTGAAGATCGCCCTGGCAGCTCCTTCAGTAGTGGGAAAAGCGAATGAGGAGCTGATCGCATATTTTGCCGGTATTTTCGGCGTCGCGCGGTCGCAGATGGAAGTGGTTGCAGGGAAGCAGTCGAAAAATAAGGTAATCCGCATAAAAGCTAAGAGTGCCGACGAAATCGCTGCCGCACTGGCGCGCTTTTTCCCTGACAACCGCCCGTGGCTCCCGTAAACTAATGCCTTTGCCCGTGAAAATCTTGCCCGCAGGAAACTGAATGTCGCCACTTTACGCCGCCGTTCTCGGCGCAATCGTTCTCACTCTCATGATCGTCTCGCTTGCCCGCCTGAGCAAGGTGAAGACGAAGGCCGATTACCTCGTCGCCGGGCGCTCGCTGCCGGCGTTCGTGCTGGTATTCACGCTGTTGTCCTCGTGGATCGGCTCCGGCTCGCTGCTGGGTGGTGCTGAGGAAGCCTATAAGCACGGCTTTGTCGCGCTTTGGATTGCAGGCGGCGGATGGGTCGGGCTGCTGTTTATCTACTTCATCGCCCCGCGTGCGAGAAGATTCGCGCAGTTCACCATTCCGGATTTATTGGAAGCGCGTTACAACCAGGCGGCGCGCGTGCTGGGTGTTGTCGCTGTGCTCTTCGCATATACGGGCATCACGAGCTATCAACTGATCGGGGGCGGAGACATTCTGCATCTGATTTTCCCGACGGTGATTACGGCCACGCTAGGCAAGTACATTCTGGCATTCTTCGTGATTGTGTTTACGGCTATGGCGGGCATGGAGTCCGTGGCGTACATGGATGTGTTCATCGGGCTGTTGGCGACGGTGACATTGATCGTGGCGCTGCCAGTGCTGGTTCATGCGGCGGGTGGATGGGACGCTGTGCATCATGTGCTTCCGGCGGCTCATTTTGAGGTGCTGGGTGACCTGTCGTTCGTGCAGGCGCTGGAACTGGCGGCCCCTACACTTCTGCTGATGCTCGGGAACCAGTCGATGTACCAGAAGTTCTTCTCGGCGAAGTCGGAGCGCGATGCCCGCGTGGCCGTAGTGGGATGGGTAATCGGCACTGTGATTCTGGAGACGGTGATTGTGGCTTTGGCTGTGACCGGGTCGGCTTTGTATCGAACAGGCGAGATTGCGCAGAGACCGCGCGAGATTTTGGCGTTCAGCGCGCTGCACGGGCTTCCTGCGTGGCTTGGGGCGCTAATGATGAGCGCGATCTTCGCGAAGGTAGTTTCGACCGCGAACAATTATCTGTTTTCTCCAGCGACCAACCTGGTGAACGATGTGTTTGTGCGCTATATCGCTCCGGACGCTTCCAACAAGCGCATTCTTATCATTTCGCGGCTCATGGTCGTACTGCTCGGTATCTGGGCACTGTACCAGGCGCTGCATACGGGGTCAGTGCTGAGGGTGATGCTCTACGCCTATACTGTCTATTCCGCCGCACTCACGCCGGTGATTCTGGCGGCGTTCTATTCGCGACGCACGAATGCGGCAGGCGCAGTGAGCGCGATTGCTGCGGGAACTTTCGTGACCGTGTTCTGGAACTGGAACACGGCATTCCTGCATCGGCATCTGCCGGCAATCCTTGCAGACCGGGATGCGATTTTCCCCGCGTTGCTGGCCGCGGTGCTGTGTCTGGTTGTGGTGAGCGCGCTCACGAAGGCTCCGAGCCCGGAGCATCTGGCGCAGTTTCATGGAGAAGCGGCTTCCTGAGCCGCAATCTCACTTGTTGTTCATCGGCTTGCGCGCAAAGTAGTAGAGCGAGAAGCCAAGCAGCGCAAACATGACTACAGAAATCGATGGGTGGTAAAGGAGCCGGTACGGTGCGGAGCCTGCACCGTACCAGAGGTGCAGCTCGCGTCCGGTGGCTGCTTCGTAGAGTTTGATGACGACGCCGAGCAGGCCCATGATACCGCCGGCGGCGATCAGGCCACTGGCATAAAGCGAGCCCGGTGACACCTCACTCTCTGTATCGCCAGCGCTCCCGCCTGCGCGGGCAACGGTCTGGTCGATCATCCATCGAACAACACCACCGCAGAAAATCGCCAGCGTGGTGCCGATCGACAGGTAAGCGCCGACAGCAAACGAGAGCGAGCGCACGCCGAGCAACTCGACGGCGATGACGAGGAAGACGCCGAGCAGGACGAGTCCCCATGGAAGCTTGCGCGAAAGAATTCCATTGATCACCGTGGCCATCAACCGGCCTTGCGGGGCTGCAGCCTGCTCGCTGCCGATGCCCTCTTGCCACTGAATTTCAATCTTTCCGGTGGCGGGGTTGTAAAGATATTTTCCGTTGGGGAGCACCGGCGAGCCGATCGCGTTGAGCAGCACATACTGGCCGCCGCTTACGAATTTTGTGGATTTGTCCGGCTCGGTGAGCAGGAAGCGCGTGCGCGCAAAGTGCATTTGCTCCACCTGAACGCCGGGGATGGGCGCGTTCATGTCGTAAGCGATGGGCGCCTGCATGGGGTTGAAGGTTTCAAGGCCGCGGTTCATGGCATTCAGCGTGAGTCCGATGGAGAAGACGCAGACGAGAACGCCGACGATGACGGCGACCTGCTGCTTCCAGGGCGTGCCCCCAACGATGAATCCGGTCTTGAGGTCCTGCGAGGTATCGCCTGCGTTGGCTGCGGCAATGCAGACGACTCCGCCAATGCTGATGGCCAGCGCACCGAAGGCGGGAGCGGTCCAGCCCTTGACGAGGAAAATGGCGGCAGTAGCCATGAGAGTAGCGATGGTCATGCCTGAGATAGGATTGGCAGAACTGCCGATAAGGCCGACAATCCGCGAGGAGACGGTGACGAAGAGGAATCCGAATAGAACCACCAGCAGCGCCGCTACAAAGTTTGCCAGCCAGCCCACCTGCGCACCGGGCACGGGCTTGAACTCGAGGAAGAAAAAGATCATGGCTACCAGCAGCACGCTACCGAGCAAAACGATGGGCATGGGTATGTCGCGGTCGGTGCGCTTGTCGGTTGCAAGGGCGGCTTTTTTGCCGAGCGTCTGGAGTCCCGACTTGAGTGCGCCGATGATCGTGGGCATGGTTTTGAGCAGGGTGATAAGCCCCGACGCGGCAACGGCGCCCGCGCCCATGGGCCGGATGTAGGCACTCCAAAGGTCGCTCGAGGACATCTGCGCGATAGGCGCCGTGCCTGGATAGACAGGTGTAGCCAGATGCGAGCCGAAGAAGTGAATGGCCGGCATGAGCACAAACCAGCTGAAGACGCCACCGGCAAAGAGCACTCCGGCGACGCG
>JASHRS010000192.1 GCA_030037215.1 Silvibacterium sp.
AGTTCAAGTGTAGTAGTTTGAGTGCGGCCCGCTTTTTTACCCACTTAGATATTCTACCACAGAAGGGATGTTAAATATCCTTTCTGATATTTGGAGCATACGTCTGAAAGCCGAGTGCCTCTCGAGTTGGTATTGGCGATTGCCAGTATCGACTTCAACGCAGCGAGTTGATCGCGGTGGTCAGTGATTCGGCGAGCTCGTTCTGGAGGTCCTGGTCAAGTTTGTGGCCGTTGGCGGTGAGGTAGAAGACGTCGATGGCCATTTCGCCTTCGGTGTCGATGAGGGCGACCTCGATATTGCAGTTGTGCTGGGCGAAGGCGAGCACGATGGCGCGGAGCAGTCCGGGCGTGTCCTGCGCGACGACCTGAAGCAGCGTGCTGTGCGACGAGGATTCGTTGTCGAATTCGATGCGCGTTTCGACGGAGACCCTGACCTGAGTGCGGCGCAGAGCGTGCCTGCGCGATTCGAGAAGTTTCTCGACGGGGACTTTCTGCGCGACGATATCACGCACGCCGGCGAGGAAACGGTCGACTTCAGACGGGTTGAGCGCGAGGGTCTGGAACGGGTCGGTGAACTGGAAGGTGTCGACGATGACGCCAGCTTCGTTCGAGAAAGCGTCGGCCTTGACGATATTCATGCCCCAGGCTGAGAGGACGCCGGCGAGATCGGCGAAGAGATACGGCCGGTCATAAGTGATGATGGTGATTTCGTTCAACTGCCGGTGAACGCGGAATGCGATCTGGATGGGGTCCTTGTCGAGGTTGGCGGCCATTTTGAAGTGGTCGCGAATCTGATCAGGCGGACGGATTTGCAAGTATCGCTGCGGGAGGCCTTCTAAGAACGCGCGCAGAGCCTGCTCACGTTCCGGGTTCTGGCCGGTGGCGCGATCAGAGACAAGTGCGGTGATGCGATTGAGGACGGCGGGGTCGCTCCCAGCGTGGTAGCGGGCTTCATCGACGCTGCGGTCAATGTAGTTGGATACGCCGATGTAAAGCTGCCAGAGGTTGTCGGCCTTCCAAGGGGTGAGCGCTTCAGGTGCGACGGCCTTGATGTCGGCGTAGGTCATCAGAGTGAGCATTTTGAGCTGTTGCTGCGAGCCTATTTTTTCCGCGAGTATGCGGACGGTCTCGGGCGCGAAGATATCGCGGCGCAGCCCGGCGGACATGTCGAGATGGCTGCGGATGAGGCGGCGGACGATTTCGCGCTCCTCAGTGTCGAACTCGAGTCGGGCGAAGAGGTTTTCCGACAGCTCGATGCTCTGCAGAGCGTGGTTGCCGGTGCGGCGGGCCTTGCCAGTGTCGTGCATGAGGATGGCGAGCAGCAGGAGGTCGAGGCGGTCGATTTCAGAGAGCAGCGTGGCCAGGCGTTTTTCCCAATCATGATGCGGCTGGCGCAGATTGTGGATGTTGTCGATGACGAGGAAGGTATGCTCGTCGACGGTGTAACGGTGCCAGGAGTCGCGGATGACGAGCGAGTCGATGCCGTGGAACTCGGGGATGAGCAGCTCAAGGATGCCGAGCGCGTGCATGGTCCTGAGAGCGTGCGCGGCGTGGGGGCCGAGCAGCACTTCGCGGAGGCTATTCCAAAGGAACGGGCCTTCGGGCATCTGCACAGCGAGCACGGGCAGGTTGTCGACAATGCGGTCTTCGGCGTCCTGACTGAGCTTATAGCCATGGTTGGCGATGATGCCGAAGATTTGCAGGATGGCGTCGCCGTCGATTCCGGTCGCGGTTTCCGAGAGATCGAGCCGTCCCTGCTCGAGAAAGAAATCGGTTCCGGGAATGGGCGTGCGCTTGCGGCGGAAGTGCTTGTAGAAAGAACGGCGCGGCGGCGGCAGCGCGTCCATGAGCAGCGTGGCGCGGCGGTAGATGGTGCGTGCCTGACGATAGTAGGTGCGCATCCAATAGGCGGGGTCGGCGGAGCCGCGCGTTTCAAGGCCTATGCTCTGCGCAGCGGCTTCGTCCTGCGAGTGCCAGTCGAGCGTGTTGTTGTCGCGCTTGAAGCGGTAGTGGAGGAAACATCGCGTGGCGGCGAGGAAGTCGAAGGCATATTCGCGGTCGCCGTGGGTTCCGTAAAGGGGAGTGCCCGCGGGTTTGGGCCAGGTCTTCGTCTCGTGGAGCGAGGTGAGCAGCGAGAGCCATTGCGCAAGATGGTAGTCGCGCAGTCCGCCGGGACACTCCTTGATGTTCGGCTCAAGATGAAAGATGGTGTTGCCGAACTTGGCGTGGCGTGCGCGGGCGATTTCGGTGATGTTCTGGGTGAGAGTGTCCCAGTCGCGCAGGGCGAGCGCGGGCAGCACGTCGGTTTCGAGGCGCCGGTAGAGAGCAAGGTCGCCTGCGAGGTAGCGGCGGTCGAGGAGCGAGATGGTGAACTCGAGATTGTCGGGGTTGACCTTGTCGCACTCCTTGAGCGTGCGCGTGGCCGGACTGGCGCGCAGCCCCGCATCCCACATGGCCTGGGTGATGGCGCGGAGGGTCTGGTGGTGGTCGCGTTCGATGGATTCACTGGCGCACAGGTAGAGCACGTCGACGTCGGAGAAAGGAAAGAGCTCGCGGCGACCGTAGCCTCCGGTAGCGACGAGGGCGATGCTGGAGCGGGCGCTTTCAGGAGCCATGCCGGCCCAGATTTTGCCTACGATGTTGTCCACAATGGATGCACGGCGGCGGATGGCCGCGGAGCCGTCGCCGGTGCGTTCGAAGGTTTGGCGCAGGTCGGCGCTGTCCCGTTCATAGAGGTCGCGCAATTGCGAGAGCGAGATGGTGGACGCGTTCATCAACTGGCTGTCCGGGCAACTACACTTCGCGCGAAAGAACGGCTGTTGCCGCCAACTTCGAAGCCGTGCCCGAATATAAGTTCATTTTCGCCGACCCGTTATCAAAGCGGGTAAGGCACTGTTACGGCCTCCGTAAAAGGCGGTGGCCCTTCTGTGTCATGCGAACGATTGGCGCTTCCCGACCCAGTGCCCCTCAAAAAGATCAGAGGGCCGCACTAATATCAGAGGGCTGCGCCGCCGCGCTCGTCGTTGCGAATGCGGATCGCGTCGTCGATCTTTGAGAGAAAGATCTTGCCGTCTCCGATTTTGCCAGTGCGGGCCGAGGCGAGAATGGCCTGCACAGCCTTGTCCGCAAGATCGTCGGGCACGACCATTTCCAGTTTTACCTTGGGGAGAAGGTCAACGGTGTATTCGCGCCCCCGGTAGAACTCAGTGTGGCCCTTCTGGCGGCCGTGGCCGCGGGCTTCAAGAATGGTCATGCCTTCAATGCCGACTTCAAGGAGCGCGTCCTTGACGGCATCAAGCTTGGATGGCTGAATGATTGCTTCGATCTTCTGCATACCTTGAGATATCCCGGACAAAAAAGAGTATCAGAGTTGTGCGACTTTGCGAGAGCTATGAGACGAACTCGTAGCCCTCCTCGCCATGCTGGGTAACGTCGAGACCCTCGATCTCCTCTTCACGCGTGACGCGGAGGCCGATGGTCATATCGACAAGCTTGAGCAGGATGAAGGTTCCGACGATGGAGATGGTCCAGGCAATGAGGACGCCCATGGACTGATTGAGAAGCTGGTGCCAGTTGCCTTCGATGACGCCGGAAGGCAATGGATTGCCTTTTGCATCTTTGAAGATGGGGTTGATTGCGCTGGAAGCGAAGACGCCGGTGAGGAGGGCGCCGAGGGTGCCGCCGCAGCCGTGCACGCCGAAGGCATCGAGGGAGTCGTCGTATCCGAAGATGGCCTTAACTTTGACGACCGTGAAGTAGCAGACGAGTCCGGCGATGGCTCCGATGGCAAGTGCGGACATGGGCTGCACGAAGCCTGCAGCGGGAGTGATGGCGACGAGTCCGGCGACAGCTCCGGAGATGGCGCCGAGGGCTGAGGGCTTGCCGCGGTGGACCCATTCGGCTCCGGCCCAGAAGATAGCAGCGGCAGCAGTGGCGAAGTGCGTGTTCACGAAGGCGCTGGTCGCGAGCGGCTCGGAGCCGAGCGCGCTGCCGGCGTTGAAGCCGAACCAGCCGACCCAGAGCAGGCAGGCTCCGATAAAGCTGAGCACGACCGAGTGCGGCGGCATGGCCTCCTGCGGATAGCCGACACGCTTGCCGAGGTAGAGCGCGCAAACGAGCGCGGAGACTCCGGAGGTGACGTGGACGACGGTCCCGCCGGCGAAGTCGAGGCAGGGGAAGCGTCCACTGAGCGAGGCATTCAGCAGCCCGCCCTTGCCCCAGACCATGTGCGCCATGGGCGAGTAAACAAAGATGGACCAGAGCGTGAGAAAGACGGCCATGCCGCTGAACTTCATACGCTCGGCGAAGGCTCCGGTGACGAGCGCCGGCGTGATGATGGCGAACATGAGCTGGTAGATCATGAAGGTCTGCAGCGGGATGGTCGCGGAGTAGTCAGGATCGGGCGCGAGGCCGACGCCCCTGAGGAAGAGATGATGCAGGCCGCCGATGAAGGCGGTGCCGGAGTCAAAGGCCAGGCTGTAGGTCACAAACGCCCAGAGCACAGTAATGATGCACATCATGGCGAAGCTCTGCATCATGACAGAGAGAACGTTCTTACGGCGGACAAGGCCGCCATAAAAGAGTGCGAGGCCGGGGCCGGTCATCAACAGGACAAGCGCGGCGCTGATGAGCATCCAGGAGTTGTCGGCAGCGGACTGGGCCTGCGCTATCTGAGCCTGAAGCTTTGCGATCTGATCGGCGGGAGCGGCGGTCTGCGCGAAGGCGAGGCAGCCGGAGCAGAGCGCGAAGAGAGGGAAGATCCTATACAACCAACGACAACGCATGACACCCCCAAGAGTATGATTGCAGCCGTACTCTGATATGCAGAAAACACTCGATGCAACGGGGATCGATTCTGCGATGGTTTGTCCGGAGACCGGGCTGAAGATTGAGCAGTACGGTTGATTTACTTTTACATACTTTGCAAAAATCGAAAACAAAAAAAGGGGGACTGGTCGTCCGGGCAAAGGCTTCCCATCCCATCGCGCGAAAACCGCGCGCGGCGGGGACCCCGGTTTCGCGTGGCCGCTTCCGCTGGTCACGGGCATGAGTAAGGGGCAATGATGAATACTTCCGACGCAAGGCACGTTGCTGGACTAGCCGACCTCACCACAAAGGCAGGCTGTCCGGGTGATCGCTTCCCATTCCATCGCACGAAAACCGCGCGCGACGGGGACCCCGGAGCTGGTCGCGGAGTGAGCGTGGGTTTTCAATTGAGGCCGCTAAAAGCGTTATAGTTAAAGGTATGAGTGAAATTGCGCGGGACCGGTATCTATTTGGCGCGCTTGAGAGCAGCGCGAAGAACCAGGAAAAACTCAAGGAAGTGAGCTATGGCTACGAGCAGCCGGAGGGAATTTTCCTGACGTCGCTGGATGCGGCGCTGAACTGGGTGCGCAAGAGCTCGATCTGGCCGATGACGTTTGGGCTGGCGTGCTGCGCGATCGAGATGATGTCGATGGGAGCGTCTCGTTTTGACGTGGCGCGGTTCGGCGCGGAGGTTTTCCGTCCCTCGCCGCGGCAGTCCGATCTGATGGTGATTGCCGGGCGCGTGTCGCAGAAGATGGCGCCTGTGATCCGACGGCTTTATGACCAAATGCCGGAACCGAAATGGGTGATTTCGATGGGCGCGTGCGCGACTTCAGGCGGGGTGTTCAACAACTACGCGCTGCTACAAGGAGTCAATCAGGTGATTCCTGTGGATGTGTATGTGCCGGGGTGCCCGCCGCGTCCGGAGCAGTTGATTTATGCCCTGACTCTGTTGCAGGAAAAAATCCAGCATGAGCGCGGCAGCCTGAAGCGGGTGTTGAATCTTCAGTAAGTTATTGATAATCAGTTTTTTGGATTAATTTTTGACTTGTGGAGAAGCGTGCGATCTCAAAAATTTGTGGGATTTTACTCGTGCTTTTCAGGGACGGATACTGTCAATCCAGGATATGTCACGGTCTGGGCAACTTATTGAAGAATTTGTCTTCTAAGTACATAAAGTGTGGTAAGTTGGAGTTTGCAACTTTGGGCGATTTGCCTGCCCGTGTTTATTTGTTTCTGGCTTAATTTTCCATAAGCTGTCAGTTCTTTTTTGTATGACTTCCCAAAATGGTTGCGGAGGATACACGCATGAATTCTCGTTTGTTCAATTCACTTGGCCGGATTCTGCTGGCTGGGTGCGTCCTTGGAGTTGGCGCGCCGGTTATGTTCGGGCAGAGTTCCTCGTCTTTGCCGGCTGCTCCTCAGCAGCCGCCTCTCTCACGAGTCGATGTTTTCCTGGGGTACTCGTACGCCGCGCCCAAGGGCACGGTGGAGACGCCGCTACCGGGCGGCGGCACATTTGCGCAGCGTCCGTCGGACATAGATGCTGGCGCGGTCGCAAGCGGAGCGTACTACTTTAACCGCTGGGTCGGCGGCCAGATCGAGTACGGAAACCACATTCTGGGTAAGAACGACGGATACCAGGACATCATGGGCGGCATCATTTTCCGCTTCCCGGTGGAATCTCAGCAGATCATTCCGTTCGTGCACGGTTTGGTGGGCGCGTCATACTTCGGTGGACCGAACAATGACGGTCCGGGCGCGAATCCATTGACGGCGCATCCTTATACTTGGGGTCCGTCACTGGAAGCCGGCGGCGGCCTGGACTACAACCTTCCATGGTTCGACGGCCGTCTGGGACTGCGGCTCTTCCAGGCAGACTATCAATACATACACGCCAATTGGGGTCCGCAGGTTTACAGCGGCGGCCGGCTGAACGCCAATACGGCGCAGTTGAGCACGGGCCTGGTGCTGCATTTCGGCAGCATCACTCCGCCTCCGCCTGTGGCTTATGCCTGCTCGGCGAGCCCCGCAGAAGTCTATCCGGGCGATCCGGTCACGATTACCGGAACAGCGACGAACCTGAACCCGAAGAAGACTGCGACCTACAGCTGGTCGGGTGAAGGCGCAAGCGGCACAAGCTCAACGACAACGATCGCGACAGGCAGCCTGGCACCAGGCAGCTACACGGTCACGGGTCATGTGTCCGAAGGCGTCAAGCCGTGGCAGTCGGCGGATTGCAGCGCTGCCTTTACTGTGAAGCAGTTTGAGCCTCCAACAGTGAGCTGCGTGGCGAATCCTTCGAATGTGAACCCGGGCGACAGCTCGACGATCACAGCGACGGGTGTGAGCCCGCAGAACCGTCCATTGACTTACAGCTATCAGGCCTCGGCCGGCTCGATCAGCGGAACGGGCACGACGGCGACATTGTCGACGACGGGCGCGCCTTCCGGTGAGATCACGGTGACCTGCAACGTGGTAGACGACAAGGGTCAGACGGCGTCGGCAACGACGACGGTGACCGTGGCGGCTCCTCCAGCGCCGGCGCCGAAGACGCAGACGCTGTGCTCGATCGGCTTCGACCATGACAAGAAGCGTCCGACGCGCGTTGACAACGACGCGAAGGGCTGCCTGGACGACGTGGCTCTGAATCTGCAGCGTTCGGCTGATGCAACCCTCGTGGTTGTGGGCAACAGCGCTCCGATTCCAGAACAGCGTGGCAAACACCGCAACGCGATGACCGCTGATGAAGCAGCGGCTCAGCGTGCGGTGAATGCAAAGGCCTACCTGGTGACCGAGAAGGGCATCGACGCAAGCCGCATCTCGGTACGGACGGACAGCACAGGGACGAACGAAGTCCAGAACTACCTTGTGCCGGCCGGAGCAACCTTTGACACAGACGTACCGGGCACGACAGCGGTCGATGAATCAAAGGTGACACCGCAGGAGCGCAAGCCGCTCGGCACCCGTCCTCAGCCACACCACAGGAAGAAGGCAGCAGCGGCAGCTGCTCCTGCTCCCACCAGCCAGCAGTAAGTTACTGACTGCAAAAGCTGAAAGGCCGTCCGGGAACTCCGGACGGCCTTTTCATGTTTGCGGACATCCGGAATATTATCCACAGCTATTGACTGGCGCGCTTATCATCTTAAGGAGCAGGAGAAACCGTAAGGCGTTCGAAGCAAATTATGAAGCGAAAATTATTCCCCCACCTCCTCCTGGGCTTGGCCACCCTACTTTTGATTCTTTATGCAGCTGCGGCCGAGGCAGCTTCTACTCGATGGATCTCCATCGGACCCGATGGGGGCGACGCTCGATCCTTTGCCTCAAGCCCCGCCGATCCAAACCACCTCTATCTGGGCACGACGAACAGTTGGATTTATCAATCCACGGATGGCGGCGCGACATGGACGCGACTGGCGGAACTCGGCAATGTTGACGATCTCGTGGTGGACCATCTGCTGGTCGATGAGTCCGACCCAAAGACGCTATTTGCGGGCGTCTGGGGGATGAACGAGATCGGCGGCGGCCTCTATATCAGCCACGATGGTGGACTGACGTGGACATCAAACCCGGACATGGAAGGTCACTCAATAAGATCACTGGCACAGGCCCCATCGGACCCGAAGATTCTGGTGGCGGGCGCTATCAGCGGCGTGTACCGGAGCGATGACGGCGGTGAGCACTGGACACAGATCAGCCCGAAGGGCAGCGGCGAGATTCATAAGGTGGAATCGATCGCGATCGATCCTACCGACCCGCGCATTATTTATGCCGGAACCTGGCACCTGCCATGGAAGACCACAGACGGCGGCGTAACGTGGCACAACATTACGCAGGGGCTTATCGACGACTCGGATGTTTTCTCGATCATTATCGATCCCAAGTTCCCCAGCACTCTTTTCCTGAGCGCTTGCTCAGGAATTTACAAGAGCGAAACGGGTGGAGACCAGTTCCGCAAGATTCAGGGCATTCCCTCGACGGCGCGGCGCACGCGTGTGCTGGCGCAGGACCCGGTGAATCGCAATATCGTGTATGCCGGAACAACAGAGGGTTTGTACAAGACGCTCGATGCCGGAGCGAACTGGACGCGCATGACCGGGCCGGACGTGATTATCAACGACATTCATGTCGATCCGCGGGATCCGCAGCGAGTTGTGATGGCGACGGACCGCGGCGGCGTGCTGGCAAGCAATAACGGCGGCGCGAATTTCATTTCCTCGAATCGCGGATTCTCACAGCGCCAGGTGGCGACGCTGGTCTGGGACACGAAGCGCCCTGACACAATGTACGCCGGAGTGGTTAACGACAAAAGCTACGGCGGCATGTTCGTAACCGAAGACGGCGGGACAACATGGATGCAGCGCAGCCAAGGGCTGGAAGGACGCGATGTTTTCAGCCTTGCGCAGACGGACGATGGGGCGATCTATGCAGGCACCAGCCACGGCCTATTCCGGTGGAGCGGAAGCGAGTGGGTGCCGGACAACCGGGTCGTGAACGAGAAGGAAAAGACAGTTTACGTCTGGGAGCACCACAAAAAAGTTCAGAAGACGGTCAAGGAAGGCGCGAAGGAATCGGTGATCGATGCGCAGATCAATGATCTTTCGCTGACCGGCCCGGTGTGGTTCATTGCCACGGCGGATGGCGTTTACCGCAGCGTGAACCACGGAGAGACATGGACCGGCCCGGTTCTGGATGAGACCCACTATCGCTTTGTGGATGCGCAGGGAGATGTGGTATTTGCGGCGCGGCGCGAAGACCTGCGGCTTTCGCAGGATGGCGGTACGACATGGAATCCGGTGGCGCTGCCTGCGAAGCTCACATCGGTGCGTGCACTGACGACAACGCCGAGCGGTGTGCTGTGGGTGGGAGGACGTGAAGGCGCATTCTACAGCGAAGACAAGGGGCAGACCTGGAACTCAATTCCGCTGCCGATCAGCGACATCGACAATATCGACTACGATCCCGGGATGGGTAAAGTGGTAATTACGTCGAGCAACTCCAACTTAGTGTTTGTGATCAACAACGACAATAAAGGCTGGAAGTGGTGGGATGCCGGCTGGAAAGTGCGGATGGTCCGTTCAGTGAACGGACGCCTTGTAGGCGCGTCACTTTACGATGGCGTTGTGGTCGAGCCGCGCGCAGACGGCGGCAACGTTGTGGCCGAACAAGCAGAAAGATAACAGTGCTCGACATACGCCTGGCTGAGCGCGAAGACCTGGATACACTCTTCGCGCTCGACCAGGCATGTTTTCGTCCGGGCATTGCTTATTCGAAGGCGGAGCTGAAGTATTTTCTATTCAACCCGGCGTCAATCTCCCTGGTTATCGAAGATGACGGGCAGATTGCAGGCTTCGCCATTGCAGAGCTGGCGCCCGACCGGGGTCACCGCATCGGGCATGTGGTCACAATCGATGTGGTTGCGGAGCAGCGCAGGCGCGGCGTAGGCCGCACTCTGATGGACGCGTTGCTCGATGCGTGCCAGCGGGCCGGAGCTGAACGCATGCGTCTGGAAGTTGCCATCGATAACAACGGCGCGATTGCATTTTATAAACTGCTGGGATTCGAGGAGACAGGGCGCATCCGCGGTTTTTACATGGGAAGGCTGGACGCGCTGCGAATGGAACTGGACTTGCCGTCCAGGCACACGCGCTTTGCGCCCAGCAGATGAAGACCTGTAACGATGCTATTCAATTATTTTGCGGCGGCGATGGCGGCGGTGAGTGCGGTGCGCTTGTCGGGAGTGAGCGGGCCTTCGGCACGCCAGATCACACGGCCTTGTTTATTGACCAGCAACACCACGATGTGACGCTCGTTACCGATCTGAAGGCTGTGGCGGAAGCTGTTCTTGTCGACGTAAAGCGGGACGATCCAGGGCCAGGTTTCAGGGTCGGTTTCGTCGCTGCGCATCGAGGAATCATCCCACCAGCGAAAGATAAAGTTCTCGCGGCTTGAGACGGGCATTCGATACCAACGAAAGTTGAAGTTAGTGTGCTGGAGAGCCTGCGCGAGCGGCATCCAGGTATCGATCTGCGTCTTTTGCTCAGGCTCGAAGGAAATGATCAGCAGATTGAGCTGCCCGGTAAGGTCAGCCGGCAGATTGAGCCTGGTTTTTTCGAGGCTGTAGGCGGTCATCGACGGGAAGATGGCAGAGTTCAGTGTGTCGCCGTTTTGACTGGCTTGAGCGACGGGCAAAAGCAGAGCGCAAAGAGCGAGACAGGCTGAAAGTTTCGGGCAAAGACGCAAGCAATCAATCCTGGATCCCGCATAGCATGAGTTCCGCGATGGGGGATATTTGTTTTTTGAGATAGTACCAGTGAGTACGCAGTTTCGCGGGAGAAAAGTTCCTCACTCCGCAACGGTTCCCAATTGTTGCTCCGATGTTACATTTTGCAAACGTCGCGGGGAAGAGGGGTGTCAACGATGAGAACAAAATTGCGATGATCATATACAAGGCCGAGGCGATGCAGGTATAAAGATGTGCGTTATGAAACGTTCTTTGTCCGCTCTTTTTTCTGCTCTTGTGTTCGGTGTACTTACGATCGTTCCTTCAGGGCTTCTCGCGCAGGCGTCTTCCAGCGATTCAGATGCGCAGATCGGCACCCGGGTCGACCACCTATTGCAACAGATGACCGTTGAGGAAAAAGTCGGCCAGATGATGCAGTACTTCCAGTTTTTGCCCGGCACTTCAGCTGCGGAAGAACTGGCCCGCAAGGGCGAGGCTGGATCGTTCCTGTTCATGACCGACCCGAATGCGATCAACCGCGTGCAGCATGCGGCGGTGGATGGCAGCCGGCTGCATATTCCACTGATCTTCGGTTTCGATGTGATTCACGGATGGCACACGATTTTCCCTGTACCGATTGCGATGGCAGCGTCGTGGGACCCGATGCTGGAGGAGCGGGCGCAGACGATCGCAGCAAAGGAAGCAAGAGACTCCGGCATTGACTGGACGTTTGCGCCAATGGTCGACATTGCGCGGGACGCCCGCTGGGGACGGATGGTCGAGGGTGCGGGCGAAGATCCTTATCTTGGCGCGGCGATGGCGGCGGCGCAGGTGAGGGGATTTCAGGGCGACCGGATCGGCTCACCGGGCCATCTTCTGGCGACGGTGAAGCATTTTGCGGCCTATGGCGCGGCAGAAGGCGGCCGCGATTACGACGCGACCTATGTGCCGGACGTACTGCTATGGAACGTATATTTTCCGCCATATAAGGCTGCGATTGATGCGGGGGCCGGATCGGTAATGAGCGCCTACCAGGATTTGAACGATATCCCGGCGAGCGGCAACAAGTGGTTGCTGACGGATGTGCTGCGCAATACGTGGCACTTCAACGGATTTGTAGTGAGCGATGCGGCAGCTGTGTACAACCTGATTACACACGGGTATGCGCGCGATGAGCGCGACGCGGCGTATAAGGCCTTCCATGCGGGCGTGGACATGGAGATGGGGTTCCCGGATATGCACCTTCCGGCGAACAGCCTTTTTGGTAACAAGGAGCCGGTGTTTCGTCCGGGCCAGCATGCGTATGCGGACGCGCTTGTGTCGCTAGTGAAGGATGGAACGATTTCGCAGGCGGAACTGGATGCGCATGTGCGTCCGATTCTGGTCGCGAAGATGAAGATGGGGTTGTTCGAGCATCCATACGTGGATGCAAGCAAGGTGGAGACAAAGCCGGACGCAGCGAATCGCACGGCAGAGCGCGCAGCCGCGGCGAAGACGATGGTGCTGCTGAAGGACGATGGCGGGCTGCTGCCACTGAGCAAGAGCGTGGGATCGATTGCAGTGATCGGCACGCTTGCGGATTCGCAGAAGGACATTCTGGGCTCGTGGGCCTTCCAGGGCGATCCGAAAGAAGCGGTGAGCGTGCTGCAGGGGATCAGGAATAAGATTCCGCAGGCAAAGGTGACGTTTGTGCGTGGCGCGGAAGTCAAGCGGCCATGGCCTTCGCCGGTGGATATTTCTCCACGGATGATTCCGAACCAGACCCCGGAGCAGTTGCGGCAGCAGATTGCCGATGCAGTGGCTGCGGCGAAGGCCGCGGATGTTGCGATCGTCGTGATAGGCGAGCGCGAGGGTATGAGCGGCGAGGCTGCGTCGCGCATGTCGCTGACGCTGCCGGATGCGCAGGAGCAGATGCTGGAAGCAGTTGCGGCCACGGGCAAGCCGGTCGTTGCGGTTCTGCTGAATGGACGGCCGTTGGATATCACATGGGCTGCGGCGCATGTAGGGGCGATTTTGGAGGCGTGGTATCCGGGAACCGAAGGCGGCAATGCGATTGCGGATGTGCTGTTCGGCGATGTCGATCCGGGCGGGAAGCTGCCGGTAACGTGGCCGCGCTCGGCCGGGCAGGAGCCGCTGTATTACGCGCATAATCTGACGCAGAACCCTGAGACGGCTCCCGATTTCAGATCGCGTTATTGGGATGGATCGAGCTTCCCGCTGTTTCCGTTCGGGTACGGATTGAGCTATACACGGTTTGCATTTTCGAACCTGAAGCTGGATCGCGAGCAGATTCCTCCGGGTGGTCAGGTTCAGGTCTCGGTCGATGTGGAGAACACAGGCAAGTGCGATGGGGACGAGGTGGTGCAGCTCTATATTCACCAGCAGGCGGGAAGCGCATCTCGTCCGGTGCGGTTGCTGAAGGGATTTCGCCGGATTTCGCTGAAGCCAGGCGAAAAGCAGACGGTGACGTTTGCTCTAGGACGCAATGAACTCCAGTTCTGGAGTCCGCAGACGAAGACCTGGGCGGTTGAGCCGGAGAAATTCGATGTGTGGGTTGGCGGAGATTCAAAGGCGACGCTGCACGGGGAATTTGCAGTGACAGCGCAGTGATCTGCGTCGCTCGATTATCATAGTGGCTGAGGTATGGAGCGAAGCCGATGCCGGAAGCAAGGCCCTTTTCAACCGATGACGCGCAACTGGAGCCGATTGCAGCGAAGGTGCTTGCGGGCGAGCGCCTGAACTTCGATGACGGGCTTGCGCTATACGGCTCGCCTGATGTGCTGGCGGTGGGATGGCTGGCGAATTACGTTCGCGAGAAGATGCACGGCGATGTGGCGTATTTCAATGTGAACCGCCATATCAATCCGACGAATGTGTGCGTGGCGGCGTGCCGACTGTGCGCGTTCGGACGCAAGAAGGGCGCTGAGGGCTCGTACACGATGGCGCTGGAGCAGGCGTGGGAGACGGCGGCGTCGGGCTACTCGGAAGCAGTGACGGAGTTTCATATTGTGGGCGGGCTGCATCCGGATTTGCCGCTGGAATATTTCCTAGATTTAATCAGCGGGCTGAAAGAGCGCTTTCCGCAGGTCCACATCAAGGCGTTCACGATGGTGGAGATTGCATTTCTGGCGCGGCGGGCGAAGCTGACGGTTCCGGAGACGTTGAGGAAGCTAAAGGATGCAGGCGTGGACTCGATGCCGGGCGGCGGCGCGGAAATTTTTGCGGACCGCGTGCGGCACATCATTTGCGACCACAAGATTGATGGCGACGAGTGGCTGGAAACGGCGCGGATGGTGCACGAGGCCGGGCTGAAGTCGAATGCGACGATGCTCTATGGGCACATCGAAAATGACGAAGACCGCGTAGACCACCTGCTGAAGCTGCGCGCGCTGCAGGATGAGACGCACGGATTCCAGACATTTATTCCGCTGGCGTTTCATCCCGATCATACAGCGCTGGCGCATTTGCCGAAGACGACGGGGCTGATGGACATCAAACAGATCGCCGTGAGCCGGCTACTGCTGGATAATTTTCCGCACATCAAGGCCTACTGGCAGATGATGACGGCGAAGATCGCACAGATTGCGCTGCGGTTTGGAGCGGATGATATTGACGGGACGGTCATCGAAGAGAAGATTTATCACGATGCGGGTGCGACGACTCCGCAGGGCATGCGCAGGCAGGAGCTGATGCGGCTGATCACGGCTGCGGGACGGGTTCCGGTGGAGCGCGATACGCTGTATCGCAACGTGATGCGGAGCGAAGACTCGTTCACCGTAGCTGTTTAGCTCTTCTTCATGATGATACGGCCGGCTCATGCGTAACTGGCTGCGACGCAGGCCGATTTTTCCTGGCGCGCTGTTTGCGGACTTCACGGGCGGCTACCCATATAAGCGAGATGAAGGTGACGGCGATAAGGACGATAGCGGTCCAACCCTGGAGTTGCTCGACCTCTCCGTAGAGTAGCCCAAGGCCGATGAAGACAAAGAAGAGGTGCGCGCAGAAGACATGCAGCGAGGCCTTGCCGAGGGTGAGAAATGGCTCCCGGGCAACGACTTTGACGACATACTTGCGCATCCAGTAAAGAACCACGCTGAAGCAGACGAGGTTTAGGACGCGGAGCGGGCCGATCTGCCATTTGTCGACTTTGAGGCCAAGTGCCTGCGGATCGAGATGCGGACCCAGCCATCCGTAACGCGCGGCGATAAAGAGCACGCTGATGACGCCGCAGATGGCGACGACCGAGCGCGGGACGTAGCGGAAAGGGACGAATCCACGTGCGAGCCCGGCTCCAAGCCAGAGGGCTGTGATCCAGACAGCCTGCCATGCGAAGAGATTGAAGGCCCCGGTTTCCTGCAGCGGAATATTGAGGTGGGTGATATGGACGAGCCAGTTATGGACGATGTCGCGCAGGCCGAACTGTGCAAGCAGCCACACAAGCATGCTGGCAGCAAGGATCTTCTTCCATCCTATGCGAACGGCAATGGAAAGGATGATGGGCGTAAAGAGCAGGAAGATGACGTACATCGGGAGAATGTCGAGCAGCGGCGGGCAGTAGAGCAGAAGGAGCGATCCAATGATGGCGGTGAGCGGGTGCGCGAGGTAGAAGTCCAGAAGATTGGTGAGCGCGGCGCGGTGAGCGTGAACAGCATACGCAGCGGCCACGGTAAAAGCAAAGAAGAGCAGCAGCAGGTGGTAGCCGTAGATTTTGAGCGAGCGGCGGAGCAGTTTGAGGTGGACCCCGGCCTCGTCGTGCTGCATTTCGTGGGTATAAATGCGGCCGACGAGCAGCGCTGAGATGAAGACGAAGCCCTCGGCAGACGAGATAAAGCCGATGGGTTGATTCACAAAATCGCTGAAGCGCGTCGGTAGATGAGTGAGCGTCATCCAGACGAGGAAAAGACCGCGCAGGGCGTCGAGCTCGGGACGGCGTTCGAGCTTTGGTAAATGGAGAGACATGGAGCCGTATTGAGATTAGACGCAGGGAAGGGCATCGGAGGCAACGCTATGAGCCCACCCTTCGC
>JASHRS010000023.1 GCA_030037215.1 Silvibacterium sp.
GCTTCATCTAGTCGGCCCGAAGCCTGGAGGCAGTAGGCAAGATCGATAGCTATATCGTCACGCAAATAGCCGTCGGGCATGAGTAATGATGCTTTTTCCAGGTGTTCCAAAGCGGCCGTATACCTATTCGCAGTGACACATAAAATCCCTAATCTAACGAACGCTGCATACAGCGCATCGGGTTGCTGTTCGGCATGCGCCTCTTCACTTGCGATGATGGCCAGAAGCAGAGACTCAGCCCTCGCCGATTGACCAGTCAGAGACGAGATATCAGCCTGGACCAATTTGACATAATTGCGCATTTCTGGTGAAAGCGGCTCCATATCAATCGCGAATGCAGCGTTCTCTGCTAAGGTCAAATCATTCATTTGAGCAGCGCAAGTACTCTTGGCCATTAGCGCGATTGCCCGTAGCTCAGGGTCGGTTGTCTCAGTCACCCGTTCGTCCATTCGTTTGACGCATTTGGCATATTCCTTGCGATCTTTATAGCTGCTGATCTCCTCTTCTAATGCCTTCGCCTCCTTATCATCCATTTCGTTGCTCCGTGTTTATTTTGTCAGGATCCACCAGTCCAAGTGAGATTTTTAAGAAAATCTCCCCGTAAGATCATGATTCTAAAGGATCGACTTCTGTAAAATACCGAGGAATAATGACTTACCTGTAAAATCCCTGCATTCAACTACTTAGACTTCGATAATCTGGTTTGGGATTTCCGCCCCTGCGCGCAAGTAAGACAGCGTGTCCGAGGCCACCACCTTCCCCTATTTCTATTGTAGCGATTCCGGGGAATTCAAATGCATTTGCGGAGCGGCTGGAAGTTACCTGTTTTGAATATTTTGAGGGTGTGCTTGGGAGCGAGGGACTTGACATGAATATTCCAGTCAAGCCAAAGCGGCTTATGCCATCCAGCTAAACCCACATCTCCAAAAGCTGAGATGTGGGGCACCCATCACGAGGGACGGGCAGATGTGAGCCACCCGCCAATCATTAACTCATTTAATGGTCTTCACGACGCAGTTGCTCAGGCTATATCGCCAAACCTCATGGTGACTTTCTCTGATTACGACAACGTGTTCGGGCAACTGTGTACCATCTACGGTCTGGTAGGTGTAGGTGTAGATCAAGCGGTTGCCCGGCTCAAATTTTCCGTCTTCACCTATGGTGAATGAGGTCAAAAGGAAGCCCTGCGGCCCGGACTCGAAAGATGTCTCGAAAGATCTCTCGAAATGGTCGGCTTGAGGTCCTTTCAAGGCTGCGCTCTGCAGGCGCATATCGGGGTCGAACGCCACCTCGGCATCAGAGGTCTGTACCTTGGCGGTAAGTTTGTAGCCAGACGGAGATTGCTCGAAGGAAAACGGCATACCGGGAGTCGGAAGGAAGTTGAGCGTACTTGCGGATAACCAGAGATTGAGACTCTTCTCCACTGCGTGCGCCAGCAGACCCTCGGCCATACCGCGATTGGGAAGCTTGTTCAATTCGTCCTTGGAGAGTCCGGCGGAGACGGCAGCCATCTGTCGCGTCACTATGACGCGGTTCCGAAGCGGCTGAATGAGCTTTTCGATTTCCTCGTCTGTCCCTTCATCTCCTACGCGCGGTGCCTCAGTGAAGTGCTCCTTCCAGCTGAAATCGATATCACAATAGAAGGACTGCAAGTTCCTATTGAACGGGGCGTCGTATTTTTCACGCGCTTCATTGAGCAACGCCTGGTCTGATTTCGTCGCTTGGGCGTGGCAAAGCACGGCGCAAAAGCAAAACACGATCAACCCGCGATAAGTCTGCATCAGATAATCTCCACTGAATACAATGAGACGCCGGCTGAAAATGAGTGTGGTCAGCATACCTCAGGGCAGGCACAATGCCTAGCCAGTTATGTAGTTAGCTTTTTGCTGCTTCCCTAAAGGCTGTTTTCACCAGCTGCTTCAGATCAGTACGGATAAGTCGGCTTATTGTCATCCACTGATTCGGATGAGGAGCTCGCGAGTTTCTTAACAGGCGAGTACCTTTGGGGGTTCCTTAACCGGATTTTGGCTTGCGGGCGGGCGTGGGCGGGTCTAGGCTGGTTGCAGCGATTTCTCCGCGGTTTCCTCCTTTCCAGACACAATCCGGAACGTGTTTTTAGTGGATATTCCCATCCCTGCCCTGTACATTGAATTAGGGACAGCTTATCCACAAGATGTTGGGGTGCCGATGTTGACCCTGTTCCCTGCCATGGCTAGAGTTTTGTGAGAAGTACCCGTCTCTTTTGCAGGACTCTGCATAAAGATGGGTATCCCGGCATTTCGATTGCTGGTTCTACCGGGTATGAAGGAGTGATTGCCTGATGCTGAAACTCAAGAAAATCCAGATTCTGGGCTTCAAGTCGTTTTGCGACCGGACGGAAGTGTCGCTGCCGGGACAAGGCGTGGCCGTTGTGGTCGGGCCGAATGGCTGCGGGAAGTCGAACATTCTGGATGCGGTGAGCTGGGTGCTGGGCGAGCAGAGCGCGAAGACGCTGCGCGGCGGCAAGATGGAGGACGTGATCTTCGCCGGGACGCGCGACCGCAAGCCGCTGGGCATGGCCGAGGTGTCGCTGACGCTGATCGATCCGGAAGCATATGGCGGACCGCTGCTGGTTGAGCCGGAAGTGGTGATCGAGGACGAAGCGGGTGCGGACTGGGACGAGGAGAAGCTGAAGGCGGAGCGCGCGGCGGAAGTCGAGGAGATTATTGCCGAGTCGCAGCCGGGACAGACGATTGAAGAAGACGGACAGGTTGCGGTGAGCGCGAACGGCGCTTCTGTGGCGGAGGGTTCTGCGGGCGCAGAGGGTGAGGCCGGACAGCAGCCGGAGAACCATGTAGTGCTGAAGATCCGGCGGCGGAAGTTTACGAAGACTCCGCAACAGGGCGAGATTATTGTGACGCGGCGGCTGTTCCGCACGGGGGACAGCGAGTATCTGCTGAATGGGAAACTGTGCCGGCTGCGCGATATTCAGGACATTTTTATGGGCACGGGGCTCGGGCCGGAGTCGTACGCGATTATCGGGCAAGAGCGGATTGGGCAGTTGCTGAGTTCGAAGCCGCATGACCGGCGCGCGATTATCGAAGAGGCTGCGGGGATTACGCGCTTCAAGACGAAGAAGCGGCTGGCCGAGCTGCGGCTGGAACAGAGCAAACAGAACCTGGCGCGCGTGAATGACATTTTTGAAGAAGTAACGCGGCAGATGGGTTCGCTGAAGCGGCAGGCGGCGAAGGCTGAGCGCTATGGCGCGTTGCGCGATGAGATGCGCGCGCG
>JASHRS010000193.1 GCA_030037215.1 Silvibacterium sp.
TGCTGGAGCATCAGGATCGCTCGCTGTGGAACCGGGAGCAGATTGCGGAGGGAATGGCTTTGCTGGAGATGGCGCTGAAGTCGCGCGACTTTGGCTCATACACTCTGCAGGCTGCGATTGCGGCCGTTCATGCGGAGGCGGAGTCGACGGCGGCGACCGACTGGGGGCAGATCGTGGCGCTTTATGACGGATTGGTGGGGATTCAGCCATCGCCGGTGGTGAGGCTGAATCGGGCTGTGGCGGTTGCGATGCGCGATGGGCCGGAAATTGGCCTGGCGCAGATCGACGCGGTGCTGGCACATGGCGAACTGGCGAATTACTATCTGGCGCATTCGGCGCGGGCGGATATGTATCGCAGGCTGGGCAGGACGGCTGAGGCCCGGGCTGCTTATGAGAAGGCGCTGGCGCTGACCCAGCAGGAGCCGGAGCGGCAATTTCTGCGAGAGCGGATTCGGCAACTGCAATAAAAAATTTGCGCGCGGCTGTCGATTTTTGGTCTGGCGGACGACTATAGGACAGAAGTAACGATCCAGTCGCCTGATACGCGACACTAAAAACCGTTACAGGAGAAAGTCATGCCACAGTATCTGGTTTGTAATTACATGCCCGACAACTTCGACCCGTCCACCGTAACTGAAGCGATGATGGAAGAGATCCACGCGCTCAACCGCGAAATGATTGCCGCCGGCATACGGAAGTTCGCCTGCGGGATCGCCCCGGTCGCCCATGCCAAGACGGTGCGGAGGCAGTCCGACGGCAAAGTGCTCGTGACCGACGGGCCGTACACCGAGACCAAGGAGCACATGGGCGGTTTCTGGATACTGGAAGCCGCCAATATGGACGAGGCGCTTGTATGGGCTAAGAAGGGCGCCATCGCCTGCGATATACCCGGCGAGGTGCGCGAGCTTCTTTTCTTCCCGGCTCCGGAACAAGGACCCGACGGAAGCAAGTAAACTCCTGGCCGCCGCGACTTCGGAATTCGACGAAAGGAGACGTCATGAGAAAGGTAAAAATTTGCGAGCACATCTCGCTGGACGGCGTGATCCAGCAGTCCGCCGATGAGAACGATTTTCCTTACAGCGACTGGAGCGCGCCCTATCGCACCCCCGCTGGCAGGGATCTACTCCTTGCGTTGTATGGCGAGAGCTTCGATCTGCTGATTGGCCGCCGAACCCACGATCTATTGTCGGGCTTCTGGCCGAAGGCGCCGAAGAGTCCGATTGCGGACCGCCTGAATGCGGCGAAGAAGTATGTCGCAACCCACCGGCCTGAGAGCCTGGAATGGGGCCCGTTCGAGGGCGTTGGACCGGACCTCGTCGAGGACGTACGCCGCATCAAGTCGCACGGCGCCCCTGACCTGATCCTGTTTGGCAGCTCGACGCTGACTTCGGTGCTGCTCGAACACGGCCTTGCGGATGAGATGGTTCTGCTCGTCGATCCAGTCCTCCTGGGCAAAGGGAAGCGCATCTTTGCGGACGGAACGCCGCCACGTTCCTTCGAACTCGCCGGCACGCAAGCTTTGCCGTCGGGCATCGTTATCAATACCTACAAGGCCGCTGGGGCTTTGAAGGCCGCGTAGTTCGACGACACGGCGGCGTAAGCCGACGTCAAAAATCAGGGGAAACCGCTGTGCCGTCACGAGAGCTGAGAATATGGCGATTCGTGGAAGGGTATCCTGTAAACGATGGAATCGTATTTTGGATTCTTGCGGTGGCCTATGATCTCGCCGTGAAGATGCTCAGCGATGCGTCTGCTGGCGGTATTTTGCACGGCCACCGGATAGATGAAACTTGCCTTGCCAAGGGCTGCGTGCCCCCACTTAACAAGCGCGGCCACGACTTCCCGCCCAAAACCCTGCCCGTGCGCGCTTTCCTTGAGCCAAAGGCCGACTTCGGGCGAAACAGGATCCGCGTCTTCCAACGAGGCCATGCCAAGGCATTCCCCATTTTCGAGCCGCCGGATGACAAAGGAAAATTTGTTCGGTTCCGGAGCCTGCACTCTCTTCTCGCATCGCGCCACGTACTCGCTCCACGATGGCGGCTCCCATGGCATGAATTTGGCGATGGCGGGTGTGATGCATGCGAAAACGTCCTGTGCATCCAGCATCTGGAACTGGCTGAGCTGCAATCTTGGGGACTGGATGACAATCATCGCGTCAAAGTTCGCCTCTGCTGTCGATTTTTTCTGCGCGCTACGACTATAGGATGAACGATCGAGCCCACAAGTGGTCAGGAGAATCAAAATGAGAAACCTAATCTACGCAATCAACATTACCCTGGATGGCTGCTGCGACCACACCAAGCAATCTGTTGATGACGAAAAACTTGAATATTTTACGCAGCTCGTGCGAGAGGTTGACGTGCAGGTCTTTGGGCGCAAGACCTATCAATTGATGGTTCCCTATTGGCCTGACGTCCTCAAAAACCCGTCTGAGACAAAAGCAGATACTGATTTTGCCCGGGCATTCGACTCGACCAGGAAAGTTGTCTTTTCACGATCCCTGGACAGCGTTGAAGATAAAAATACGCGAATTGTTCGTGGTAACCTTCGCGACGAAATCCTTAAATTGAAACAAGAACAAGGCAAATATATTTTGGCCGGTGGCGTAGATATTCCTTCACAACTTATCGAGCTTGGTCTGGTTGATGAATATCGTTTTGTAATTGGGCCAACTGTTGCGGGAGAAGGAAGACGGTTGCTGGACGGTGTCAGCCAGCCGGAGAAATTGCATTTGAAACTTGTTGAGTCGAAGATTTTCAAATCAGGGTGCGTTGCGCTTCATTACTTGAAACAGTGACGGCAACATTTATGACAGATGTGCTGCCAGTTCCCACCGAAGACGAGAAGATCGAGGGAGAAGAACCATGAAATACCTCTGCATGGGATACTACGATCCGGCAAAACACGCGGCCATGACCGAGGACGAGCGAAACGCAATGTTCGACGAATGCTTTGAGTACGATGACTACTTGCGCGCCAACGGACACTCTGCCGGCGGAGAGGCTCTTCAGCCTCATGAAAACGCGTTGACCCTGTATTGGAAGAACGGGAAAGTCGTGACGACTGACGGTCCCTATGCGGAAACCAAGGAGCAGCTCGGCGGCATTGGTGTGCTTGAGGCGCGGGACATGAATCATGCTGTACAGCTCATGTCGCAGCATCCGGCCCTGAAGTATGGGACGTTGTGGGAGATACGACCAGTGGGGGACATGAGCGAAATTATCAAGGCGAGCGAGCAACGACGGCGACAGAACGCTGCACGCTGAAGACGGCCTGACAGAATCGACGAGGCACTGGCACGCGCAAGGAAAAAGGCGCGTGAGGGTGGATCGTGACATAGCGATCAGAAAGATTCACGGAACCAGAGCATTTCAGGACCTCCGAGCGTTGTCGTTGTTTCGAAGCTCTTCGCAATGCTTAAGTGGCGAGCAAGGGGTGTCTATTGAATCCGGCGCAGTACTGTGATGGGAATGGAGCCATCCGGTCGAGCAGCCACCTTCCAGGAAAGCACATCCCCATTCATCTCGTAAGGACGTACCTGCGTAGTGTCGTCCTGATTGGGAAAAGAGGAGCGGTCTACGTGAAAGGTGATCGTGTGCCTGGCAGGGTCCACACTATACGTTCCGAAATGAACGCTCGTGCTGAGAGAGGCCTCTTTGTATTCTTCCGCCGTTCCCTTCAGCTTGTCTCCAGAGGAGAACTTCAGGCGGCCGGCGCGATAAATCTGAACAGAGTAATGGCCATCGGCAGTGAAGATGACCAGGCCATGCGGGTTGGCCCCGTAGTCAGAGGCGCGTGTGCCATCCGGGAGTATCTTTTCGGCCGCGGTCAGAGCCCATGTTCCAACGATAGAAGACGATTGTGCAGTTGCCATGAGCGTACCCATCGATAAGGTTGCGAGAAGCAGGAAGTATCTGATCTTCATGCCGCAAATGTAGCAACAGGTCCCCGGCTGCACAATTTGATTGTTTTCAACCGATAGTTAAGTGCTATTTATGTTTTCTTATCCGGCCAGAAGAAATCTCAATGATAGTGTTGCGCTGCCTGCGCTGCGCTTTCCCGTCCGACCGGGACAGTAGCGCCAGCTTGAGGGATTCAGAGAGCAGCGAAGCCATGCGGTCAACAGCCATATTGTCGGAACGTGCATTCCGATGCAGCGTTACAGGAAGTTGCCCAAGAAGTGGCAAATTGAAGAGCGAGTTGGACGACATTAACCCTTCAGGAAGGTTCAGCGCAGTGCGGGCCGTGATGCCCAGATTTCCGAGCAACGCAGCCCATAGACCGTCGAGGCTTGGGCTGGTGGCAGCAATACGATACGGCACCTTTTTTGATTCGAGTTGCTCAATGACCCGTTTACGGAAGGCACATTGCGGGCCAAGTGCAGCCAGCGGCAATGGCTGCCCCTGCGGCAGAGCAAAGCTGGAGGATGCAATCCACACGAGATCGAGCTGACCGATTGTCTGTGCTGTAGCGCGGCTTTCGTGACCAATGATAACCGCAAGATCGATCTGGGATACCTCAATCGCATCGGCGAGTACTCCGTTGCCTTCGATACGGAGCTCTACCTGCATGCGTGGGTAGAGCGGGGAAAAATGTGACAGAACGGAAGGCAGAATCGAAGCAAAATCTTGCGTGCAGCCAACGCGAATGTTGCCTGCAACCTTCGCCCCCTGCATGGTATCCAGCAGTTCGTCGTGAAGTGCAAGGATACGACGGGCATAATCCAGAGCGATTATGCCAGCTTCTGTCAGAGTCAAGCCTCGCCCGTGTTTACGAAAAAGGGGGACGCCAAGATCATCCTGCAGGCGCTTCATCTGCAGGCTGACGGCGGAAGGAGTGCGACCAAGTTGTTCTGCCGCCTGCCCAAGACTGCCAAGCTCGCGGGCTACGGAGAATGTACGCAGAGTGTCCAGATCGAGGTTGATGCGCACGGACATATCGAGTGCCTAGTTTAAAACGGTTGCGACGTTTTCTTTGTTTCATCGGTACACCGGATACGGAAAATATGCCTGCCACATAACAATCTCTAAAGAACGGGCTGCTAGGACTGAACCTACCTCACTGGCGCGCAGCTAAAAATTACATCTGCTCGCAATCGATAAAACCCACCGCTTCAGCACTTGGGTCTTGTCAAGCTCTCTCGCCCATAACCCATTGCGAATCTGTCGCTTGCATTTGCATGGAATTAGCGCGCAATTTGCAACAATAGATATAGGGGACAAAAGAAAATAGGGCAGATCGAAGCACGGCTCCGCAACGGATTGCAGAAAACCTTGCAGAATCAATGGCTTACGCTATCTAACTTGCATTGAAAACTGAATGGAATCAATGAAATAGACCAAAATCGGGGATAAATATACGGGGGGAGGGTCACGCCGCAGGAGCGCTGACCTCGACTGAAGGCTCTTTGCTAAACCGGACCAGGACGCAGGTCACGTTATCGACCGCGCCCTGTTGCAGCGCGGTATCGATCAGCGCCCGACAGGCCGATGGCAGGTCGGGAGCGCCCAGAATCAGGTTCCCGATCTCTGCACAGCCGGCATAGCGGGTAAGTCCGTCGGTGGTCAGCAGCAGAGTGTCGCCGTTTTCGACGGAAGCCGAAAAAATGTCGGGTTCAACGGACTCTGACGTTCCGATCGCGCGCGTGATTAGCGATTGCAGCGGCGACGCTCCGGCGTCCTCCACGCTCATCGCTCCTTTGCGCACCTGCTCGGCGATGTAGGAGTGGTCATGGGTGATTTGAATGCATTCGCCGTTGCGAAGAAAGTAGGCCCGGCTGTCGCCTACGTTGCCGATGACCAGCTTTTGGCCGTCCACGCACGCGGAAACCAGCGTCGTACCCATCCCGCTCAACTCTTCCCTGCTCTGCGCCAGCGCGCAGACCTGGCGGTTGGCATGCTGGATGGAGTGATAGAGCCGCTCTTCGAATCCTGCGCCTTGAGCCGCTGATTGATTGAAGAACTGTACCAGCTCGTTGACCGCGGTGCTGCTGGCGACTTCACCCGCAGCCAGGCCGCCCATCCCGTCGCAGACGGCAAATATCTGCGTGGAAAGGTCATAGCCAAAGCAGTCTTCGTTATTAGATCGCTTGCAACCTACGTCCGTCAGAGCCGCGACCTCAAGTTTCAGTGCGCTTTCCATGATCGAACTTCTTCTTTTTTCTTTTTGCTGGACCCAGTGCTCACTTGGAATGGGCGTTCGGAACACGCCATTCTGTTTCGCAGGTGCGCGAATAGACTGCCAGAACATGCCTCGGCCTGTAAAGCCTATTGCGCGCTAATGTTTGCGGGCCGGAGCGGAAAATGCAGCGAACCCGGTGTGAGTGTCTATTTTTTTGGTCCACCCCGGCATTTCCTTTGGTGTATGATTTTGTCGCCTGCCAGTGCACAACTCTTTTTCCCGCCCAACTGGTCTCCCCCGTGAGAGGTGTCCTCATGCCATTGGAAACAGGGACACGTGTCGGCGACTATGAAATCCTTTCCGTGCTTGGCGCAGGAGGGATGGGACAGGTCTACAGCGCCCGGA
>JASHRS010000194.1 GCA_030037215.1 Silvibacterium sp.
CCTTTCGGAAGCTTCGAGAGGTCGAGTTCAATCAGTGGGAGCACCTCGGCGTTATCGTTGCCGAGAATGGCAGCGTAGATTTCGCGCCCCTCGATATACTCTTCAATGAGCGCCGGGCTGTCGAATTCTTCGTGGATGTAGTGGATGCGCTCCATCAGCTCTTTCACGCTATCGACAACGGAACCGACGTCGATGCCGATGGATCCGTCTTCGGAGACAGGCTTCACGATCAGCGGAAACTCAATGTCGTGCGAGTGATCGGTGCGGCCTTTATAGGAGGTTGCGAAGTCAGGGGTCCTGATCTTGTGAAAGTCAAAAATCTTTTTCGCGATCGACTTATCCTGGGCAAGATAGAGAGCCTGCGGACCGCCGCCGGTATAAGGAATGTGCACCAGTTCCAGATAGGCGGCGAGGTTCTTGTCCATCGTGTCGTCGCCAGCGTAAGACTCGGTGAGGTTGAAGATGAGGTCAGCGCTGCATTTGGCGAGCGCAAACAGCGATTGGTTCCTGCCGTCGAGGACGTGATAACAAGGCTCGTGCCCCAGCTTTGTCAACGCCTCAAATATCTCTTCGCGGTCGTGCAGCGGATCTTTTTTCTTCCTCCGGCGTTTGCCCTTCTTGCCGCGCGGCGCCTTTACCGGTTCCGGCTCAGGCTCAGGCGGGCCCTCTTCCCAGACGTCATGCAATATCGTTATTTTCAGGTTTGCCATGTTGCCTCTACACTTTTTCGATGCCGATGGCGAATGTAAAACACCAATCAGGGCAAAATGAACTTGCCCCGAGTGATGAAGTTCATCGCCAATGCGGTCGCATAAACCGTGACTTCGGTTAAATATTCTCTTTCACATTTTTTATCGGCACGCAGGCCGAGATCGCTGACTTTTGCTTCGATGGCCTCCACTAGCTTCTTAACCAGGGGACGTTGAACACCCGTCCAATAGTTAACCTTGTCGATGAGGACCTTGCGGTTCTCCCGAAGAAGATCGGCTGCCGGACGAACATTATTCCTGCGGCGCTTCGATACGTTGAAGATGTCGCTCAGGTCGGTGTCGAGGGGAAGCTCGCCGGGGGTGAGTTGCTGATCGAGTGCATGCTGATAGAATTCCCCGACTGTCACATCCATTTCGTCGACGGTAATATCGGTGTCACCGTGTGCGACCACTGGGTCGGCATTGCGGAGCTTGCGTCCAATACGATCCATGTAGAGCAGCTTCTTCATTGCGTCCCAGCCTTCGTACCGCTTCCGCCACTTGGAGCGCGGCGTCAGCCACACGGCGAACGTCTCAGCAAAGTCTTCATCGGGGTGCTTTTGCGCGTACCAGCCCTCCATGTGACGCACGAACTGGCGCGAGAACGGAACCGGTTTGTAGTTATCCCGGTACGGCCGCCTGAAAGGTCCGAAGAGGTCGCGCCATTCTTCTGTTTTATAGAGCGCGTAGGCGTAATTGAAGGCGTGGCCAGCCTCGTGGCGCATGTACATCATGATCTGACGCGCGTCTTCGATATCGTTCATCTCCGATTCCAGGCGCTGCAGTTTTGGATCCGCAAGATAGAACGGGATTCCGATGACCGGCTCCAAGTTTGGGCAACCCCACTCATCGGTGAGGTAGCACTTGGGGTGAAACCTGTTGAGGCCCTTGGCATCCAACTCTTTGTAGAGTTGTTGAACAAACCGTTCGAGGGGAGAGCCTTCCAGCTTCAGGCCGAGTTGTTGAATCGGCTTGGAGAGAATCTCCTGGACGTCTGCCGGTGCTTTCTCGAAGTTGGCCACTGATGGTCGAAGCGTAGCGCGGAGTTCGGTTGAGCGCTAGTCCCCTTCTGGGTAACTGCGGGGTATGTCTGAAAATGAGACTGTTAGTGTGTAGTCAGCCAAGGCGCCCTCTCCCGGTCTAACCATCAGCCATGCTCGACGCGACCGAATCACGAATTTCATGTAAACTAAAGGTTCCGAATCAATCATCAGGAAAGCATTATGTCTATTCATCCAGTTATGCAGCGGCTTGCCGAAAAACTGAATCGCACCGACCTTCCCGCCTTTGGAGCGGGTGACACCGTGCGCGTGCAGGTCAAGATCAAGGAAGGCGACAAAGAGCGCCTTCAGGCCTTTGAGGGCATTGTGATTGCCCGCAAGAATGGGCCGCAGGGCAGCTTCACCGTCCGCAAGATGAGCTTCGGACATGGCGTGGAGCGCATTTTCCCCTTCAACTCCAAAGTTGTCGACAAAGTTGAGAAGATTCGTTCGTCGAAGGTCCGCCGCGCGCGGCTGTTCTATCTGCGCGGACTGCGCGGGAAGGCTGCTCGTCTGAAGGAAGTCGAGCGCGCCTAAATTCACCGAAACGCCCCGGTTTTCCGCAGCCGGGGCGTTTGTGTGTCTGGGTTACACTGCTCTTGATGCCGCGTGCTTCATGCACCTCTGACGAATTTCTGCTGGAAGCGCCTAAAGCTCAGGATGCTGAGCGCGAAGTTTCAGCCGCGACACTCAAAATGCGCATGCTGCGCTCGCTGGCCTGCGGGAACAAATATGAAAAAGCGGCGCGAGCGCAGGGAGCGACGTGCATTGCTGGCGTGGACGAAGTGGGACGCGGCTCACTCTTCGGCCCGGTTGTGGCCGCCGCAGTGGTTCTTCCGCCGGACACACGCATTCGCGGCTTGCGCGACTCGAAGCAACTGCTGCGCGAAGATCGGGAGCGGCTGGCCAAAGTGGTCGAGTACAAGGCGATCGCGATTGCCGTGGAAGAGATCGACGCAGAGACGATTGACCGCGTGAACATCTATCAGGCCTCGCGGCTGGCGATGATGGGTGCGGTGAGAAAGCTGGCCATTCAACCCGATCACCTGCTGATTGACGCGATGCAGCTCGACTTGGGGTGCGCGCAGACGAGCATTATCTATGGCGACTCGCTGTCGATCTCGATTGCGGCGGCATCGGTGATCGCGAAGGTCTATCGTGACCGGCGCTTGTGCGAATTCGACGAGATCTATCCGCAATATGGGCTTGCGTCGCACAAGGGCTACAGCACGCCGGAGCATCTGGCTGCGCTGGAAAAGCACGGCCCGTGCCCCCTGCATCGCAAAAGCTTTCGACCCATAGCGCAAACTTCGCTGCCGTGGGGCGAGGGCGACTTCCCTGCCGAGGTTTGACGCGCTTTGTCTCTGCGATTACTTTGCGTAACTGCGCATCCTGACGATGAAAGCGGCGCTTTTGGCGGGGCGCT
>JASHRS010000195.1 GCA_030037215.1 Silvibacterium sp.
CGCTCGGAGACCCTGAATGCTTTGGTTCTATGAACTTTTCTTTCCCGTGGTCTGGATCGCCTTTCTTCTCTATTGGCAGATCATCTGGGCCAGGACTGCCGGTACCAAAACCACCCAACGCATCGAGCCTGCTGCCTCGCGCATCCTGCGGGCCCTCGTCTTCGTGGTCGTGATCGTCCTCCTTACGACAACCTGGATCCCGCTGCGCTGGCTCTACTTCCAGCTCTGGCCGTCCGGCCTCTTGGCCTTTTGGATCGGAGCTGCTGTTATCGTTGTCGGCCTTCTTTTCGCCGTCTGGGCGCGCCGGCATCTCGGCAGCAACTGGAGCCGCGCCGTAACCATTAAGCAGGGCCACGAGTTGATTACCACCGGCCCCTATACCGTGGTCCGTCACCCCATCTACACCGGCATCCTGACCGGGTTTCTTGGCACCGCGATTGCGCTCGCTCAGGTGCGCGGGTTCATCGGTGTCGCCCTGGTATTCCTCTCGTTCTGGGCCAAGCTCCGATTGGAAGAGGAATGGATGCGTTCTCAATTTGGGGAGACGTATGCCACCTATGCCCATCGGACCGCCGCATTAGTGCCGTACCTTTTCTAAGCTTTATGTCCGATAACAGATATTCTGTATAGTTGAAGGTTTTAGAAGAGAGAGAGGCCTCCAAATCCATGAAAACCTACCCTATAAGCTCTCTTCGATCAATCGAACAGTTCCCTCTGCAAACCGCTTCCAGCTCAATGCAACTTCAAAATGCTGCCGTGCGGCGTGCGCCATGCGTCGGTATTCCGTTCGGTCTTCTGCGAGCTTTCTGATCCGCTGAACGTAATGCTCAGCCGCAGCATCACGGGACTCCAATATCCCGGTCTGTCCGTCGAGAACGATCGATGGAATTGCCTGGACCGCGCGTGCGACCGCCGGCAGACCGAATGCCTGCGCTTCGGCAAAGACTACTCCGAAACACTCTGCTTGCGTAGGAACAACCAGCAAGTGCGATTCGAGAAAGAGCCGGCGCAGCCGGGCTGCATCGTCCGGCTCAGTCCGCCTGAGCAGGCCGTGAACCTTAACCACCTCGCAGGCGCTCTCTGGTATCTCTGGTGTGCAGCCGACGATATGCAACGTGACGTTTGGCACTCCGGCAGCCTTCAGACCGGCTGCAATCTCGATTGCCAGCGGCCCTCCCTTGCGTTCCCAATCTTTGCCCACGTAGAGCAGGTTCAGCCGATCGTCCGGTCGCTGGTCGATAATCGTCGCCAGTTCTTCGCCGGACAAATCCGGGGTCCAGTTGGCTCCGAGCGCTTGTACGTGCAACTTCTGCGGTGAAACTCCATAAAGTCGCTCCGCCTCTTTCGTTGCCCATTCAGACGAGAAGATTAGGCCGGTGCAGCGTTTGGCTGCTGCCGCTTCGAGCCTGGCAAATCTTGGCCCGAGCAGGGGCATTCTTTCGAATTCCCTGTAGGTTTCTTTCCATGCGAGCCAGGGCGCATCGGTAACCATAAAGGCTGGAATATCCGGTGGCTCGAGGCGAACGATGCAATGGCTGGAGATGGTCAGCAACGCGTCCGGGTTTAGCTCGCGAATGGCCGCTGCTGTTTTACGCGCAAAGTCTTTCTGCGCCGCTGCTGTCAGATACAGCGGATAACGTGGTGGCTTGCCTCCAAGTAAAATACGTAGAACCGCATCCGGCGGATTTCTGCGAGGCTTTAAGTTTCCGAGCACCGAAAGCTTTTCCACCTGCTGCTCCAGCGCCAGACGCATCTTGTAAGTAGTGCCGCTCCATGAAGATGGATCGTAGGGGTTGTCCAACGAAGCGAGGAGGAGATGTCTTAGTTTTTTCCCCATGCAGAAGAGCGAAACTGGATTAGGTGATTGTATCAACCGGAAGATGGACCGATTCCTCGTATGCAGATAACTCAGGCCGTCTGCGGCACATTCTGGCACTTCGATCTGGCCAACCAGCTTGAGTCCATGGGATACCTGAAGCGAATCTATTCCACCTTTCCGTGGATCCGCCTGAAACGCGAAGGCCTGCCAAAGGAACGGGTGCGGACCTTTCCATGGATCTACGGCCCGTGGATCGCTTCCCGGAAATACATTTGGATGCCGCAGGGGCTTTCGAAGCAGATTGAGCTCGCCAACATCCGGTTGTTTGATGCATGGCTTGCGAGAAACGTCGAGGATTGCGATGCATTGATCGCTGTCTCCGGATCGGGCTTAAGGGCCGGCCGTGTTGTACAGCAACGTGGTGGCAGATACATCTGCGACCGCGGCTCATCACATATTCGCTATCAGAAAACAATTCTGGATGAGGAATATGCGCGGTGGGGATTTCGGGAAGAAAAAATCGACGCTCGAACTGTCACCCGCGAAGAGGCGGAGTATGCGCAGGCGGACGCGATCACCGTTCCATCGGAGTTTGCGTGGCGGTCATTTATCGAATTGGGTGTCAAGCCTGGAAAGCTCGAAAAAATCCCCTATGGCGTCCGGCTCGATCGTTTCCAGAAGACGGGCGAGCCGCCCAAGGGGTCCTTCAATGTGCTCTTCGCGGGAACGGTAAGCATTCGCAAAGGCGTTCCCTATCTGCTGGAGGCATTTGCAAAGTTCAGTCATCCTTCAAAGCGGCTTCGCTTGGCGGGACCAGTCGAGCCCGAGATGAATTCCCTGTTTTCAAGGTTTGATATGACAGGCGTCGAGGTGCTGGGACGGCAGACACAGAATGAGCTGGCAAAATCGATGAATGCAAGTCATGTCATGGTGTTGCCTTCGGTCGAAGACGGCTTTGGGCTCGTCATGGCGCAGGCAATGGCATGCGGTACGGTTGTGATCGCCTCAGAAAATACTGGAGGAACTGATCTCTTTCGCGACGGCGAGGAGGGATTCACGGTGCCGATTCGTTCTCCGGCAGAGATCTGCGATCGCTTCACTCGATTGGCAGAGGATCCGGACATTCGGCAACGCATGAGCGAAGCGGCATTAATGCGCATTCGCAGCTTGGGCGGATGGGATGATTATGGGCGTCGCATAGCCGCATTCTTGAAGGACCTTACCGGACAAGCCTGAGCCGTTC
>JASHRS010000196.1 GCA_030037215.1 Silvibacterium sp.
GACTTCCTGGCGTCCGCACCCATCATGCACCAGCTTGAGGACGCAGGACTGGCCCCGCCGCGCTGACGGATAGTTGCATGGATCTGCAGGCTCTTGCGCTCACGTTGCGCCTCGCCGCAGTTACAACTGCAATCCTGCTTGTCATCGCCATTCCGCTCGCTTTCTGGATCGTATCCACGCACTCTCGCCTGCGCGCGCCGGTTGAGGCCATCTCCACGCTGCCCATCCTGCTGCCGCCCACCGTGCTCGGCTTCTATCTACTGGTCCTGCTCGGTCCGCGCACCGCATTCGGTCGCGCATGGATTCACCTCACCGGCCATCCACTCGCCTTTACCTTTTCCGGCCTTGTTATTGGATCGATTGTCTACAGCTTTCCTTTTGCCGTGCAGCCCATCGTCGCAGGCTTTTCTTCCATCGACACTGCGCTCCTCGATCAGGCCCGCCTGCTCGGCGCATCCCGGTTCCGGACTATGCGGTCGGTTCTGCTCCCGCTCGCAGCGCGCTCCATCGGAGCGGCGGCGCTGCTCTGCTTCACGCACACCATCGGCGAATTCGGTGTCGTGCTCATGGTCGGCGGAGACATCCCCGGCTCCACGCGCACACTCTCCATCGAAATCTATGACCAGGTGCAGGACTTCGCCTATGCTGCCGCCAACCGCACCGCACTGCTGCTTGTCGCCGTCTCTGTAACTGTTCTCATTATCCTCTATACGTGGCGCGGAGCCTACGCCGGGGCGCGTCATGACTGAAGTTCCCATTCTTGAAGCCGCCATTGAATATCAGCGCAACAGCTTCTCGCTACGCGCGCAATTCGCGTTGCATTCCAACTGGACTGTTCTCTTTGGCGTATCCGGCGCAGGAAAAACCACCCTCCTGCGCATCCTTGCCGGACTTACACAGCCTGCCTCCGGCTCAATCTCTCTCGGAAAAACTCCACTGCTCGACACTGGCCGCAAGCTTTTCGCACCACCCGGCCAGCGCAACATTGGATTTGTTCTGCAGCAGGCAGCGCTCTTCCCGCACCTCACCGCGGAAGAAAATATCGCCTTCGGATTGGATCAATGGACGCGGGACGCACGCGAGGCTCGCCTCGAAGAGCTACTGCATCTTTTTGAAATCGAACCGCTCACCCGTCGAAAGCCAAAGCAGCTCTCCGGGGGAGAACGCCAGCGCGTCGCGCTCGCTCAGGCGCTTGCGCCAAAACCGCAGCTCCTGCTCCTCGACGAGCCATTCAACGCCCTCGACTCAATGGCTCGGACCGCCATTATCGAAAAGCTGCGAACTACAGGCGTGCCAGTGCTCTATGTATCCCACGATTTAGCTGACGCCTGGCAGATCAACGCCGACGCGCTTCTCCTTGAGACTGGCCACATCACAGCACAGGGTCCCGCGCGTACCATCCTCGCGCCTCAGCGCGAACAGATTCTGACTCAACTCGGAGTCGTGAGCGCAGAGCCCTGAATTCAGTGCCCGCTCAGTGCTAATTCAATCAGCGTCTTCTGCTCCATCTCATGCGCCTTGGCCGATCCGGTCGCCGGACTTGCCGCCGCCGAACGCTTCACGCTCAGCACCGGACGCTCCTGCGCCAACCTGCGCAGCCGTGGCATTACGAATGAGTGTGCGCCCATGTTTGCCGGCTCTTCCTGCACCCATACAATCTCCTTGGCCTCAGGGTGCGCCCCAATCGCCGCCGTCAGCTCCGTCTCCGGCCACGGATAAAGCTGCTCGACAAACACAATTCCTGTCGTCGAGTCGCCGCGCTTCTTGCGCTCCACGCGCAGCTCATGCCCGATTTTCCCCGTGCACAACAGCAGCCGCTGCGCATTTGCTATCTCCGTTTCCGGCAGCACGTTCCGGAAGTGCGGCGCCGAAAAATCCTCAATTCTGGAAACAGCATCCGGATGCCGCAACATGCTCTTGGGCGTGAACACTATCAGCGGCTTGCGCCACTTGCGCAGCGCCTGCCGCCGCAGCAGATGAAAGTACTGTGCCGCTGTCGAAGGCTGACAGATTTGCATGTTGTCATGCGCCGCTAGTAGCAGATAGCGTTCCAAGCGCGCACTCGAGTGTTCCGGGCCCTGCCCTTCATACCCATGCGGCAGCAGCAAGACTACTCCACTCAGTAATCCCCACTTGTCCTCGCCCGACGAAATGAACTGGTCGATTACAATTTGCGCTCCATTCGCAAAATCGCCGAATTGCGCCTCCCACAGCACCAGCGTTTCCGGGTAATCGCGACTGTATCCGTACTCGAACCCCAGCACGCCTGCTTCAGAAAGCACCGAGTTGTACACGTCGAACGAAGCCTGTCCATCTTCCAGATGATTCAGCGGAACCCACTTCTGCTCGTTCACAACATCGATCAACACTGAGTGCCGCTGGTTGAACGTGCCACGCTGGCTGTCTTGCCCGCTCAGCCGCACCGGAGTTCCTTTTGTCACTAGCGACGCAAACGCGACTGCCTCGGCCATGCCGTAATCGAACGTGCGCTTGCCCTCGCCCATCTCCGCACGCTGTTCCAACAGCTTTTTGATCTTCGGATGAATATGGAATTCGTCCGGATACGCCGTCAATCCACGCGACAGATCATGGATCGTCTCGCGCGACAGCCCAGTTTCAACTTCATACTCGGCCTTGAACGGACCTCCTTTGTATTCCGACCAGTAATCCGGCAACTGCGCCAGCAACGGCTTTTTCTTCATCGTTGTCGCGTGCTTCTGCGCGTCATGGAACTCTGCTTGCAGAGCGCTCACCAGCGGCGCAGCATCCGCGCCAATCTTTTTCGCGTAAAGTTCGTAGAGTGGCGGATGGTTCTTGATCCGCTCATAGCGCAGCGGTTGAGTAATCGTCGGATCATCCACCTCCGAGTGCCCATGTCGCCGATAGCCGATCAAGTCGATCACTACGTCTGTGTGGAAGGTATGCCGATACTCCACCGCCAGCGCCGCCACGCGCATCACTGCATCCGCGTCTTCCGCATTTACATGGAAAACCGGAACCGGCAACCGCTTTGCCAGGTCCGACGAGAAACGCGTAGAGTTCGACTCCTCCGGCTCCGCAGTAAACCCGATCAGGTTGTTCACAATTACCTGAATCGTTCCGCCGACCGAATAGCCTTCAATCTGCGCCAGGTTCATCGTCTCCGCCCAGATGCCCTGCCCGGCAAACGCTGCGTCGCCGTGAATGATCACTGGCAGCACGCGATCGACGCCATCCGCGTCATACCGCATCTGCTTCGCCTTCGCGCGGCCCATCGCTACCGGGTCGACAGCCTCAAGATGGCTCGGATTCGACACCAGATGCAGTGCAATTGACTCACCGTTGCGTGCCCGGAACATCCCCGTCGCGCCGACGTGATACTTCACATCGCCGCCGCCCAGAATGCTGCGCGGATCCACGTCTTCAAATTTCGAGAAAATGTCCGCGGCCGGTTTGCCGAATGTATTCACCATTACATTCAGCCGCCCGCGATGGCTCATTGCCATCACCGACTTCTCAGTGCCATGTTCCGCCGCGCGGTGCAATACCTCATCCAGAAACGGAATCAGTGCTGTTACGCCTTCCAGCGAGAACCGCTTCGTCCCCAGATATCGCGACTGAATTACTTGTTCAAAAATATCCGCGCGCGTCAGCATCTCGAGCACTCGTTGCTTGCTGCCCTCATCCGCTGCCAGCAGATCGGCCTCCAATCGCTCGGCAATCCACGCGCGACGCTCCGCCCACGGAATATGCATGAACTCCGCGCCTACCGTGCCGCAGTAATAACGCTGCGCCTCATCTGCATCCGGGCCGGAAAAATCCAGATCCGTCGTCTCCACTGGCTGCAGATATTGCCCCAGCGGGTCAAGCTGAGCCTGCAGGTATCCCCACCTGCGGAATGCGTCAAAAATCTGCTCTCGAGAATGCGTTTGTGCAGAGGGGGACTTGGTAGGTCGAGTTACGGAACTTGTTGTGCTCATATCTCATTCGATGCCGGGGCGCAAAAAATGCGCCCAATTACAAACGGGCGCGCGCTGCACCGTGCATCTTCATTTTACCGCGTATCGAGCCATGTCGAAATTTGAAGCCCCCACACCTACAAAAGATGCGGGGCTATCTACTATGCTTACTCCACGACCAGCGGGAGTGGGCTCGCGAAGCACCGCCCATGCGGCCAGCACTTACCGCATGCCACCGCTTGCAATCAGCAATTCACCCGTAAGCCAGCCCGAATCGCCCGAGGCCAGAAATACTGCAATCGGAGCAATATCGTCCGTCTGCCCGATCCTTCCCAACGGAGCCTGCTTCTCGATGTCCTTCTGGAAGTCGCTTCCAATAAAGCCCGCCGCATGTACTCCTTCAGTCTCCACCATACCTGGATTGATTGAGTTCACACGAATTTTCTTCGGCCCAACTCCTTCGCCAGCACTCGCGTCACCGCATCTACTGCGCCTTTCGTCGCCGTATACACTGCACTCGCCGGAGGATGAATTTCCGTCACCGCCGAACCTATATTGATCACACTACCGCCCTCTTCGCCAAAGTACTTCGCCGCCTCCTTCGTGGCCAGGAGCAGCCCCAGAACGTTGGTATTGAAAAGTTTGTGGAAGCTTTCCTCGGTAATATCCTCAAGCGGCGTAAACTGATACACACCCGCATTATTCACCAGCACATCCAGCCGCCCAAAGGCCTTCTTTGTCTCGGCAAAAATCCGCTCGACGTCTGCGGCCTTTGCTACATTACCCTGCACCGCAATCGCTTTGCCGCCGTTGGACTTGATCTCAGCCACGACCTTGTCTGCGCCGTCTTTGGCCGACGCGTAATTCATCACCACCGCCGCGCCCGCTTCAGCCAGTGACTTTGCGATTCCTGCGCCAATACCCTTGGAAGCTCCTGTAACCACCGCGACTTTATTCGCAAGCTTACTCATGTCTAACCTCCCGCCCGAAATTGCCTTTGCTTCAACAGTTCGATAGCTGTCGAATTGATGACTGGCACATAGTCCAGGATTCAATCCCTGCCATTGCCTTGATTATCACTTTGATCCATAAAAAGGCCCGGCTCATTCGATGAACCGGGCACTTCCCTTGATTCATGCTGGTCCTATTTGCTTACCTTCAGCATGACCGCCCCATGACTCGGAACCACCACGGAATACAGACCGTCTTTTGCCTCCACATCGCTGTGCGCCCAAAGATCGCGCAGCTTCGCGTTATTTCCAAAGCCCACCATGCTCAGCTTCAGCGAAATCGCCCTCGGAGTATCGGCGCGATTGAACAGCCCAACGGCTTTCGCGCCGCCTGTCAGCGGCTTCGACCAGATTTCTTCCGGACCCTCAGCCCACACCCGGTCTCCCTCTTTGCCCAGCCGGTCCTGGTCTATCGCAATCACTTCGCGGTTTGTCAGCAGCTCCAACGTCTCTGGAGTCATCTTGCTCAAATCATTCCCGGCAAGGAGCGGTGCTGCAAGAATCGACCATAGCGTCATGTGCGTCTTGTATTCGTCGAACGTCATGCCGCCGTTACCTACCTCCAGCATGTCCGGATCATTCCAGTGCCCCGGCCCGGCATACTTCGCCAGCCCTGCTTGCATGAATCCGATCTGGGTCATGCGGTCGTAATGGTCTGAAATGTCGTCCGTCGTGCGCCAGAGATTGCCGCCGACTTCAGGCCCCCACTTCCACACATCATTCCATCCATATTGGCAAAGGCTGAAGATAATCGGCCTTCCCGTCGCTTCCAGCGCCTTATGCATCTTCTCGTAGGCGGTCTTCTGTATCTCAAACTGCTTCTGCGGGTCATTCGGCGCTTCCTGCTGCATGATGTCGCGGAAGCTGCACAGGTCGTATTTCAGATAATCGATGCCCCACGAGGCATACGTTTTCGCGTCCTGCTCCTCGTGCCCATAGCTGCCCTCATATCCCGCGCACGTCTTCGGCCCCGGCGACGAGTAAATCCCCAGCTTCAATCCCTTGGAATGCAAATAGTCCGCGAGCGCCTTCATGTCTGGAAACTTGCTGTTCGGTTGAATCACGCCGTTTGCGTCCCGCTGGCCTTCCCAGGTGTCGTCGATGTTCACATAGATGTATCCCGCATCGCGCATCCCACTCGACACCAGAGCATCGGCAGCGGCACGCACATCCGCGTCTGTGACTCGCCCCGCAAAATGGTTCCAGCTGTTCCACCCCATCGGCGGAGTCGCCGCTATCGTCGTCTGCGCACCCGCTGGAAACACAAGGGCCGCCGCCAAAGCCAGAAATGCCACATGAAAACGCTTGCACCAGCTCGTCAACAAAGCTAATCCCTCCAAGAAAATTCCAAACGTTTCGCAGTGTACACGACTCTTATGCATCGTTGCTGCGGACACCTGGACCTACTCAAACACAAATAGCATCGCGATAATGGCCAACGACGACCCTCGCCAACCGGTTTTTTTGCTGACCGGACTTCAGCTGGCCGTATTATCAGCTGATTACTTAGCCCTTGGATGCGTTCTGTCGTATACCTCTGCCACCTGCCCTACCGTAAGTTGCGTATAGCGTTGTGTAGTCGACAGCCTTTCATGTCCAAGCAGTTCCTGAATCGCGCGAAGGTCCGCACCCTCTTCCAGCATATGAGTCCCAAACGCATGTCTAAGCGTATGCGGATGCACGTCCGCCGGAAGCCCGTGCGCCGTTGCGATACGTTTCACAATGCGTCCCACACTCCGTGTCGTCAGCCGCTCTTCCCCGCGCTCCGGGGTCCCCGGCGCACGGTTCTTGCGTGCTGGGGTGGTCAGCCGCACATTCACCAGCAGCGCGTCGCTTGATTTCTTTGCCGCCTCCAGCTTCGCAGCACGCTCCGGCAAATACGCTCTGAGCGCCATCGCCGCCGCATCGCCCAGCGGAACATGCCGCTCCTTGCGCCCCTTGCCGCGCACCAGAATCGCCTCGTTCGCCCAGTGAATGTCGCGCAGATTCAGACCTACCAGCTCCGCATTGCGAATCCCGCAGCCATACAGCAGCTCAAAAATTGCGCGGTCGCGCGCCGGCCATGCTGCACCATCTTCTGACGCATCCACCACTCGATTCATCTGCTCAATCGTCGGAACCCGCGGCAGATGCTTCGGCAGCTTCGGAGTCGCCACCAGGCTCGCCGGATTCTGCTCCACATACCCTCGCCGAGCCAGCCACTTGAACCACGAGCGTATCGCCGCCAGCGCCCGTGCCGCCGACGCCTTCGACAATCCACGGCCGTACAGCTCACTCAGGTACCCGCGAATCTGCTGATGCTCAATCTTTCCGACGGCAACACTTACTCCTCGATTCGCGACCATGTACGTTGCGAAATTCCGCAGCTCGCGTTCATACGCCCGAATCGTATGCGCCGAAGCCCCGCGCTCATTCACCAGCGCAGAAAGAAACTCGTCTACGCGCGTAGCTATTCCCGGTTTCGTGCTCATGCTTCAACCTTGCGCAGTCCTCGTGGATGATGTGCTCTGTGCACCGCCTTCAGTCTTCCCAGCGCCAGATGCGTATACACCTGCGTCGTCGCGATATCGGCGTGGCCCAGCAGCGTCTGCACCGTGCGCAGATCGGCTCCGTGTTCCACCATGTGCGTCGCGCAACTGTGCCGCAGCATGTGCGGGCTCGTATGTCCATCCGACGACTTCACCAGCGCCCACACCCATTGCCGTGTCAGCGGCGCACCGCGCACCGAGAGAAAAAGCTGCCCCGCCGCGCTACCGTGCTTCCTTGCCAGTTGTGGCCTTCCCTCGCACAGATACTTCTCAATCGCCCCAACCGCCGCACGCCCCAATGGAACCATCCGCTCTTTGTCGCCTTTGCCGCGCACCAGCACGCGTCCCGCGTCAAGCGACAAATCCTCTTCGCGCAGGCACGTCAGTTCCGACACGCGCAACCCTCCCGCATACAGCAGTTCCAGAATGGCTTGGTCGCGCAGCGCTATGGCATCGGCTTTCACATTGCCTGCGTGTTCTACATTCGCGCGTTCCAGCATCGCCTTGACTTCCGGCTCCGCCAGTGATTTGGGTAATACTTTCCACGCCGAAGGCGACTCCAGATTCACTGTCGGATCGCGCTCAATCCTCTTGTCCAGCAGCAGCCATTTATAGAACCCGCGCAGGCACGACAGCTTCCGCGCCGCCGACCTGGACTCCACGCCATGCCGTTTCAAATGCTCCAGAAACCCCGTCACCTGCGCATGCCGCACCGTAACGAGAGACACGTGTTCACCTTCGAGGTACTCGGTAAACTGCAGCAGGTCGCGTTCGTACGCTTCGCAGCTCAGTGGACGCAATCCCTTTTCCACGCGCAGATACACCGCATACTCCTGTAACAACTCCGAATTGCGCTCCTCGCCCACAGCTTTGATTATCGGCGATGGCTATCTCGCCCTGAGCCGTGTAAATCACCGGAGAATCAGGTTAGTCAGCCTTCTTTCTCTCGCGTTTCATCTTCGCGTGATGCAATTCCGCGCTGCATCGGCCACAATAAATACAGGAGTACATTGATTGACCATCACCACCCACGCATCCCCTGAACGCTATACGCCCTCCGAATTCGAGCTGTCCGTCCTGTCCCACTCTCCTGCCGTAGCCGTCTTCGACTGTGACGGCACCCTCTGGAGCGGTGACGCCGGCTATGGCTTTATGGTCTGGTCCATTGACCAGGGCCTCGTCTCGCGCAACGCTAGCGACTGGATCGATGCACAATATCGCCTCTACCTCACAGGTGATGTCTCCGAGCAACAGATTTGCGGTGAAATGGTGCAGCTCTACGCCGACCTTCACGAAGACGAGATTCGCCGCGCCGCTGCCGAATACTTCCGTGCGCACATCGAGCCGCACATCTTCCCCGAGCTGCACACGCTCGTCGAAAAGCTTCATGCGCAGGGCGCAGACATCTGGGCTGTCAGCTCCACGAACAACTGGGTCATTGAAGAAGGTGTCAGCCGCTTCAACATCTCCGCCTCGCGCGTGCTCGCCGCCCGCGTGCGCATCCACGATGGTCGCATCACCGGCGACCTCATTGACGTCCCCACAGGCCCTGGCAAAGTTACTGCGCTTCGCAACATCGGCATCACCCGTCCCGACGCTGTCTTCGGCAACTCCATCCACGACGAGGCCATGCTCGCCATCGCTCGACACGCTTATCCCGTCAACCCTTCGCCTGCGCTCACGGAAAGTGCGAGCCGGCACGGCTGGACTGTCTTTTACCCCGAATCCATCCTTGCCGACGCCAAACTCTGAGGACTAACGCTACACTCTTAAGGCATGAGAGTCGTCGTCCTGCAGCCCAGCATCAGCATCATCCTCGATCGCCTCGGCTGTCTCGACTCGATTGCCGCCTGCACAAGATATTGCCTCGATGCCGTCCCTGCTCTGCGTAAGCGCAGTCTGCCCATTGTTCACGATTCCTGGACCACCAACACCGAAGAGCTGCTGGCGCTTCATGCAGACCTCATCATCGCCTCTGTCCCTTATCAGCAGGAATCGCTGGCTGCCATCCTCAAGGCCGGCCAGCCTGTGCTTGCTCTCGCGCCGCACATGCTTTCCGACGTTTATTCCGACATTCGCCACATCGCGCACATCCTCAACGCCGCCGAGCGGGGCGAAGCTGTCATCGCGGAAATGCAATCCACTATTGACGCCGTGCAGTCACAAACGAAACATCTGCCCTCGCGTCCGCTGGTCTATTGCGAGGAGTGGGGCAAGCCGATCATTCATTCGCAGTCCTGGGTCGCCAAGCTGGTTGAGATCGCCGGTGGCCGCTTTCTCGGCATCCCCGGCGCAACCACCACTCACGAAGCCGTTGCTGAGGCTGCACCCGACATCATCGTTGCCGCCTGGTGCGGAGCCGGCAATCGTGTGCCGCTTGAAAAGATTGTCGAGCAGCGCCATTGGGAGCACTTGCCTGCTGTGCACGAACGCCGCGTTTACTGTGTCGCCGATGAACTCCTGAACACACCAGCGCCAACGCTCGTTGACGGCCTCCACGCGCTCGCAAGCATCATTCACCCCGAGGCATTCGGCGCACCAGGTTCGTCTTCTATCCGCCAGATCGATCCGATTTCCGTCTCAACCGTCTAAACTGAAGGCACGTGACTAATAATTTTGAACCGGACAAACTGAAACCCGTGCGTATGGTCGCCGCCGCTTTCATCCTGCGCGGAAATACGGTCCTTATTTGTCAGCGTCGAGCCAATCAGCCAATGGCCCTCAAGTGGGAGTTCCCCGGCGGCAAAATCGAACCCGGAGAATCCCCCAGTCAGGCACTCGCGCGCGAGCTTGAAGAGGAGCTGGGCATCCACGCGGAGATTGGCGCTCCTATCGTCCGCGTCCGTCACGCCTACCGCAACGGAGGAGCAGTCGATCTGCAGTTTTTTGCCGTCCACTCCTTTGAAGGAGAAATCGAAAACCGCATCTTCAACGACGTACGCTGGGTGCCGCTTGCAGACCTGCCCTCCTACGACTTCCTTGCCGCCGACCTCGGCCTCATCCACGATCTCGCACAGGGAAAACTGGCAATCCCCCGATAGCTAAGTCCCCGAAGTGCTCACCGGAACCGGAGCGCTCTTCGGTGTGGCAATATAGCCTTTCACCTCGTTCTTATCGATGCTGTTCACCACCAGTTCGTACAGATAATTGTCCTTGCCTGTATAGAACTGGACTGGCTCATTCAGCCCGCGGTCCTTCTTTTCGATCTTTTTGTCGTCGGCATAAACCTCAAGCGTATAGCGGCTATGCTTCGGGTCGGCCTTCTTCAATTCAAGGCTCACGGTTGAAACAGGTTGCCGATGCCCCTTCTGCAGCGTGAATTCGAAGTAGTTCCGGTCACCCTTGTGCTTCAGAATCTCCAGTTCCTTCGCATTCGTCGCAATCAGCCCGGAATCGATTCCTAGGTCGCCTTTCATGCTCTGCAATTGCGCTTCGTCCGACTTGAGCTGGCTCTGCGTGTTGCTGAGGTCTGTCTTTACTCCGCCTACATCCGTCTTTACACCCGACACATCGCTCGATACTGAGCTGATCTTCTGCTGCGTTTCCTGCTGTTCACTCTCGAAATGCCGCGCCGCCGCCTGCTGACGGTTCAGCAGATCCTGCGCCTTCTGTTCAAGCTGCTTCTGCGTCAAGCCCACTGACTGTCCCAGCGTCTCGCTCGTCACCTTCAGCCGCGCATTGGTCTCGTCCAGTGCAGCAGCCAGCTTCTGGTTCTGCTGCTGCTCCTGCGAGAGCTGCATCTCAGCATTCGTCAGTCTTCCGGAGAGATAGTAGGTCCATCCCAGTCCGGCTATTGCCGCCACAATCGCAAGGGCTAGAAGCCCCAAAAATAGTCCCGAATAGCTGCGCTGTTCGCCGATCGGTTCACTCATAGAAACAGGTTCCTCCACTCCAACAGGTTGATTTACTGCTCTTGCAGGCTCCGCTGCTTGCTCCACCGCTGCTTGCTCCACGATATGAGGTTGCTCTGGCTCTACTGCTGGTTCACTCCAGAAGGATGGTTGTTCGCTGCCTGCAACCGGGTTCTCTGCGCTAGGCGGCTCCGCTTCCGTTTTGGGTGTCTCGCCCGCGCCGGCTGCTTCAGCCCTGCGTAAAAACTCCTCCATGCTCGTGTACTCGCCGCCGTTCGCATCCCTTTCGTCGTGCATGTCCTTGCGTCCTCTTTCACTTCAGGCCATCTGCCCGAGCTTATTGCATCTCACCTCAAGGTGTCAGCATAAAAGTTTCCCTGCCGCCTGGGCCGTTCCGTTGCGCAACATAAAATAGACGTATGCAACGCACAGACATCGCCATCGCTGGCGCAGGAATTATCGGTCTCGCCACTGCGCTGGAACTTGCTGCTGCCGGCATGCGCGTCGTTATCTTCGAACGCGGCCACGCCATGCGTGAGTGCTCCTGGGCTGCCGCCGGAATGCTCGCTGCAGAAGACCCTGAAAATCCCTCCTCGCTGCACCATCTCTCGGAGCTTAGCCGCAGCCTCTATCCTGGCTTCCTCGCAAACATCGAGCGGCTCTCCAGCAGGAAAGTTCCCGTCCGCACCACGCAAGCCCTTCAAGCCGCACACGCGCTCCCGCCTCATATCGAGCCGCTCAGCCCTCAAGCGATTCAATCCATCGCTCCTGGACTGCAATCGAACGGACTCCGATGCTTTCTCCTCGAGGAGCAGAGCTTTGATCCACGCAATCTTACCGAGGCCCTTCCTCAAGCCGCAATCGCCGCCGGAGTCACCCTCCACCAGCAAACTGCTGTCACCGCCGTCATACCGCAATCCGGCTCCGTCAAAATCCAAACCACTCGCGGTGAATGGATTGCCGCACACTTCATCAATGCCTGCGGAGCATGGGCCTCCGACCTCGCTGGCGTCCCGGTCACGCCTCGCAAAGGTCAGATATTCCTCGTAGAGCACAACGGCCCTGAAGACCTCCGCATCGCCCTTCGCACACCTCAGGTCTACCTCCTGCCGCGCGGCAACCGCCGCATCGTCATCGGAGCCACCGTCGAAGACGCAGGCTACGACAAGCAAATCAACCCCGCTGCCATTGCCGCGCTCCATAATGCTGCTGCCGAGTTCTGGCCGACGATCCGCCATGCACACATTGTCGAAACCTGGGCCGGGCTACGCCCCGCCACACCCGACTCCCTGCCTGTCATCGGCCCTGTCACCGGCATAGACGCAAAAAGCGTCGCCAACGCTGCACCCGAAAGCCGGCAAAACGCCAACTCATGGCTCGCCATCGGCCACTTCCGCAACGGAATCCTGCTCGCTCCCGGCACAGCGCGGCTCTTGCGTCAGATGATTTTTGCCGAACCACTCAGCATCGACGTAGGAGCCTTCCAGGCCAACCGCTTCACCACTTCCCTGGCGCAATAGCAAAGCCGCAGTTACCTGGGCACCTGGCACCCTGTACAATCGGGAAAATTTTTCTTCAGGAGATTTCCTTGAAGCCCGCACATGCGCGAATCGCTCTGCTCAACCTTCTCGTTTCATCTCTGTGTGTGTATGCCGCAGCGCAAACCCAGCCCAGAACCACGTCTGCAGAACAGAGCTTCTCCCTCCGACAAGTGATGAGCGCGCCATTCAACTCTGGCCTGACTGCAGCGCCGAAGGGAGACGCTTTCGCCTGGGTTTCCGATACCGAAGGCCGCCGGAACATCTGGGTCGTGCAGCGCTCCGCTGATGGCTCCTCATATGCCTCAAGTCAGCTCACAACGTACGCGAACGATGACGGTCAGGAAATCAGTGACATCACATGGTCTCCAGACTCAAAATCCATCCTCTATGTGCGTGGAGGCTCATCCGACAACCCGGAAAACATCGCTCCCAACCCCGCGCACCTTCCGGATGGCGCCGAACAGGATGTATGGATCATCTCGCTCGATGGCGGCGCGCCACGCAAAGTCGGCGAGGGCCGCTCTCCGACGTTCTCTCCGCAGGGCGATCTCATCACATGGTTTTCCAAAGGGCAGATCTGGTACGAAAAACCCGAAGACATCGGCGTCAAACCCGCAAATTCCGTTAAGGTCTATGGTGGCTGCGATTCTTTTACATGGTCACCGGACGGAAGCAACCTTGCGTTCGTCTCCCATCGCGGCAGCCACGGCTTCATCGGCGTATACACGCCATCCACCAACTCGCTCACTTACGTCGATCCGGGAACCGACCACGACCAATCTCCCATGTGGTCGCCGGACAGCCGTCAGATCGCCTTTATCCGTGTGCCCTATTTTAAAGAGGAAGATTTCGACACGATCAACCGGACAGGCGTGCCCTGGTCAATCCGCATCGCTGACATAGCCACCGGCCAAGGCCGCGAGGTCTGGCGGGCCAAACCGGGCCCCGGCAGCTTCTTTCGCGCGCTCGATGCGAACTACCAGATCTTCTGGACCTCCGACAACCATCTCATCTTTCCCTGGGAAGGTGACGGCTGGCTGCATCTCTACTCAGTCGCAGCACAAGGAGGGCCTGCCCGCCTGCTGACGCCCGGCGATTTCGAAATTGAAAACGCCGTGATCAGCCCCGATCGCAAAGCCGTTGTCTTTTCTTCCAATCAGGACGACAGCGAGCGCCGTCATATCTGGAAAGTCACGGCAGAAAGCACGCAACCCATCGCACTCACACATGGCGAAGGCATCGAGACGCAGCCGGTCGTCGCTGCAGATAGCCAGACCGTCGCCGTCCTTCGCTCGGACGCGCGTATTCCCATTCGGCCCGCGATTCTTACCTCTTCCGGCGAATTTCGCGACCTCGCGCCGCAGGCCATCCCTGCCGATTTTCCCGCCGACAAGCTCGTTATTCCGCAGCCCGTCGTTTACACCGCTACCGATGGTATGCAGATTCACGGCGACCTGTTTCTTCCGCCGGACAGCGCCCATTGCACGCCGCATCCCGCCGTCGTCTTTGTTCATGGAGGCTCGCAGCGCCAGATGCTTCTCGGCTGGCACTACATGCGCTATTACTCCAACGCCTACGCGTTCAATCAGTACCTCGCCAGCCGCGGATATGTCGTCCTTTCCATCAACTACCGCAGCGGCATTGGCTACGGCCTCAATTTCCGTGAGGCGCTAGATTACGGCTCCAATGGCGCCAGTGAATTCCGCGACGTTCAAGGCGCCGCGCTTTATCTGCGCAGTCGCTGCGATGTTGAGCCGGCGCACATCGGCATCTGGGGTGGCAGTTGGGGAGGCTTTCTCACAGCTCTTGCGCTCGCTCGCGCCTCTGATCTTTACGCCGCCGGCGTCGACATGTCCGGTGTGCATGACTGGAACATCGACAACCCGCAAAATTTCTCCATCTCCGACACTGCTGCCGACCCCAATGCCCGCTGGCGCCTTGCATGGGAATCCTCACCTCTCGCATCGGTCGATACCTGGCGCTCACCTGTACTTCTCGTCCAGGGCGATGCCGATCCTGAAGTCCCGTTCCTCCAGACGGTGCAGCTGGCAGCCGCGCTTCGCGCCCACAATGTTCCATTTCAGGAACTCATCTTCCCCGACGAGGCGCATGCCTTTCTTCTGCATCGCACGTGGATTGCAGCTTACACAGCAACAGTGGAGTTCTTCGATCTTCACTTAAACCCGCACAAGCCCTGAACGGTATGAAAACCCGTTCGATCAGCATGACAACAGCTATCGCACTACGTTAAATTGGAGTTAGCCCTCTTTTCGCGCGAGCGTGTTGTTCACGCCCAACAGCAGACACAACTAAAGCCTGCCAGCGGAAGAAACGGCATTCATTGAACGCATCATCCGGTCGGAGGAACAAAGAGACGTATGGCAACCGCGGTAGCTGGTAAAGGACTCGAAGGCATTGTTGCAACTAATTCCAGTATCTGCTGGATCGACGGCGATGCCGGTGTTCTTGCCTATCGCGGAATCGACATTCACGAGCTGGCATCGAAGTCGACCTTCGAGGAAACTACCTATCTGCTCTGGCACGGCAAGCTCCCCAATAAGGCCCAGTTAGCCGAATTCTCAAAACAACTCACCGCCGCCCGCAAACTCCCTCCGCAAATCATCGACCTCCTCAAATCCTTCCCCAAGCAAGCCACACCGATGGAGGTCCTGCGCACCGCCGTTTCTGCGCTCAGTTTCTACGATCCCGATGAAAAGGCCGTCGATCACGACTCCAACGTCCGCAAGTCCTTCGACCTCACCGCGCAGATTGCGATGCTTGTCGCTGCCTTCGACCGCATTCGAAAGGGCAAGCCTGTCATCGATCCCGATCCGTCGCTTTCGCACGCCGGCAACTTCCTCTGGATGCTCACCGGCGAAAAACCCTCCGCAACAGCGACCCGCACCTTCGATGTAGCTCTTATCCTTCACGCCGACCACGAACTTAACGCCTCCACCTTCGCCGCCCGCGTCATCGCCGCCACACTCTCGGATATTCATTCCGCCATCACCGGAGCCATTGGCGCGCTCAAAGGCCCACTCCACGGCGGAGCCAACGAAGCTGTCATGCGGATGCTCTACGCCATTGACAAAGAGGGCGCCGATCCCGTCGAATACGTCCGGCAGATGCTCGCGCAGAAGAAGAAGATTTCCGGCTTCGGCCATCGCGTCTATCACACTGAAGATCCGCGCGCCACGCACCTGCGTAAAATGTCCGAAGATTTAAGCAGCGACTCCGGCAATCCTAAGTGGTTTGATATGTCGCGTAAGATCGAGCTCTTCATCAATGCCGAAAAGAAGCTCAACGCCAACGTCGATTTCTACTCCGCATCTACCTACACGACGCTCGGCATCGATCTCGATCTCTTCACGCCAATTTTTGCAGTCAGCCGCATTGCCGGATGGGCCGCGCATATCATCGAGCAGCTTGATGACAACCGCCTCATCCGTCCTCGCGCCGAATACGTGGGACCCGAATACCCGGCAAAGTACACGCCAATCGAAAACCGCTAGGCTGGAATCTGCTCCATACCGTCGACGGCGGGAGGAAATGCGTTGCTCATGGCCGCAAGCAGTCCACGGAGAAATCTTCTCCACCTCCTGTTCGCCGTTCTGATCGGTACGCTTTTTCTCCTGCCGCACGTCGCACGTATGGCGACGCTCCATACCATCGCAGGCTACAGCCCCTTTTCCGCACTCTCGTCCAGCCCCGCCACAATGGACGAAACCTACCTCTACGCCGCGGAGGTGAACTACTCCTACCGCCAGCATCGGCTCGCCTACGATACAGACGCTTTCGAGCATCGCAATGAGCCCGTACCCTATTCTGCACTTCCGTCCGAGACCGAAGTGTTGCTGGCAACACTCTTTCACAGTGTGAAGGCAGCGCAGCTCCTCTGCTATTTTCTCTTCACCGGCATCACCGCCTGGCTCCTGATGAAACTCTTCATGAGCCTTAACGCATCAACCTCGCTTGCTGCGATGCTGGCGCTGGTCACGCTGGTGGCAAGCTTTTCGCTGCGCACACTCGAAATCGGAATCCATAATCTGCTCTTCCGCGGCTTGCACTCAGGCTTCATCGAAACCCTTCAGGCCTCGCGCAATCCCAACCCCAACATGACCTTCCCGCTCTTTCTTGGAGCACTTCTTGCGCATATCACTGCTCTGCGTCGTCGCTTGACAGTATATGCAGTTCTGGCAGGAGTTCTCGGTGGCCTGCTCTTTTACTCCTATATCTACTATGGGATCGCTTGGGCCGCTGCGGCTGCACTCATGACCATCCTCGCCTTCCTGCCCAGCTGGCGAGACGGACTCGCACCTGCTCTCACAACTCTGCTCGCGACAATCTTTATGGCTGTGCCCTTCCTGCTGTGGGTACGCGCGACCAAAAGAACCGGAGGATACTTTTATCGCAGCAATCGTCTCGGGATGGTCCATTCTCATCTGCCATCGGCTGAGGTACTCAAGCTCAGCCTCCTCTATTCCGCATGCCTCCTGCTTGTGTGGATTGCATGGTGGTTCTTTCTCTCCCGCCGTCCGGCTGCCTGCACGGTCGACTTGCGTTATGCCAGGCTCGCCGCCCTGGTCTTTGTCTGCGCGGTTGCCGGCGGAATCCTTGGCATGAACATGCAGATAGTGACCGGCTTCAATGTTCAGGCCGCGCACCACTTTCCGCACATGGTCATTCAGCCGGCTCTCATCCTGCTCGTCCTCATCGTCCTGCTCGTGGCCACAGATTCGCTCCGGCGCAAACAATCCGCCTGGCCCGGAATTCTCTTCACTGCCCTCTTTCTCGTTTGCGCTGCAAACCAGGTTGAGGCCGGTGTCAACTCTGCTCCGCTGCACCGCATCATCCCGTGGGAGCAAACCCTCTTCGACTGGCTGAACAACAACACCCATCCCTGCGATGTAGTAGCAACCACGTCTCTGGAACTGACTCTATACGTACCCGTCTATTCGCAGGACTGCACCCTGACGGTTCATGGTTCACGTACCTCAGCGAGCGACGATGAAATCCTCGACCGCTACCTCTTGGCCGAGGCACTTGTAGGCGCTCCTGCAAACACCGTTGCAAGCAATTTGGAACCCGGTTCCCGCTCAGCCAGTCCCTCCGGCAGCCCCTGGACCAACTATCCTGCCTTTTTCTATGAATACTCGCCCTACCTCGCCGGCAGAGGCTCACTGAAACCTGAGATCGTTGATGCCGCCCTGGCACGTTATCGCACGATCAACCTCGCAGATTGGCTCCGGCGGTTCCGAGTTGACTATCTCTACGCGACGAATGGGCAGAACCCCGCACCGGTCATGGGCTACGACTGGCAGAGGGTGCTGGTCACGACAAACGGTACTCTCTGGAGGCTCCACTCACAGAGCGCACCGCAATCGCATTAACTCTGTTCAGGAATAAACGCTGCTCTGGGTTTTCGCCAGCATTAAGCGCGCGCGACGATGGGTGGCGCGGATGCAACTGGTTTTAGCCCACGCTCCGGCATCACAAAATATGCTTCCAGTGCGCGCATGATCGCCGCGTGGTTAAGCGTCGGAGTCGATCCCTCGAAACGCGCCTCCCAGCATATCTGGTTCAGAATGTCTCTCGGGTAGCACGGGCGCAGTGGCTCTTTCACAACTTCGCGAATGAACCTGGCAAGGTCCATGAGCACGCGGTTGTCGCACTCCATTCCATTCTCCGCGGCCACTCGCTTGAAAATCTCGCAAAACTGCTCGTCTGAGACCGCATCGACCTTGATCTTGGTCTGGACGCGCCGCAAGTAGGCGTCTTCCAGCACATCCGACGGATTCCTGTTCGTTGAAAATACAACCAGCACCTCAAACGGAATCTCGATCGTCTTTCCTCCGCTCAACGTCAGAAAGTCGATCCTGCGATCCAGCGGAACTACCCACCGGTTCAGCAATGCTTCAGGCTGAACCCGCTGCCGTCCAAAATCGTCGATAATCAGCAGCCCGTTGTTTGCCTTCATCTGCAGCGGCCCGGCATAGAACTTCGTTACCGGGCTGAACTGCATGTCCAGCATCTCAATCGTCAGTTCGCCTCCGGCCATTACTGCTGGACGGCTGCACAGCACCCAGCGGCGGTCGGTCAGCGGCGGCTGCTTCTCAACCTGCTTGTGGACCAGCGGATCGTAGACCGTAATGATCTGCCCATCTATCTCGACTGCATGCGGAATCCACACCAGGTCCTCGGCCAGCACCTTCGACAACGTTTCGGCAATCGTCGTCTTGCCCGTGCCTGTCGGCCCATAAAGAAAGATCGCGGAGCCCGAATTCAGCGCTGTGCCCAGTTGCCGCAGAATCTTGCCGTCCATCACCAGATGCGAAAATGCCTGTTCGACCTGCGGCGCATGTACTTCTACGTTGCGCACGCTCTGCTGCCGCACTCTCTGCGTATAGCTTTCCATCGACACAGGCGCCGGACCAGAGTACTGGTTCAGCGTCAACAACTCCAGAGCGCGCGCTCTTCCCTGAGTGGTAATGGCGATTGTGGGAACGTTGCCGATCAGCCCAGTCACCGCGATCATCTGTTCTTTGCGCAGCCGCTCGAACAGTTCGTCGATAACCTCGATGCTCAGCCGCATCTGCCGCGAGAGTTCGAAGAGCGAAAACGGACCTGCAAGATAGATGATCTTGAGCGCCAGCGCTTCAAGGTTCGCCTTGCGTATCCCGGTCTCGGCAGCCGTTCTCGGCTCCGGCGGTGGCCCGGCTGTGCTCTTGCTTTGGAGGGGGGAGTCCATAGCCTCAGCTGTAGCTGCAGTCAACATAGCGTAATTGGCATTCTCCCACAAGGTATTTAATTTGCATCCAGTTAGTATCAGCGAAATAAACCCTGAACCCTCTTCGACAACAAGCAATCACTTGGAATCCGGCAGCAGAAGCCTGCGCATCTGCTCGTTGCAGTGATCGCCCTCAACCAAGGCGCCGGTCATCTCCTGCCAAGAGATAAAGCGAGTAAGCTATTTATAATCATATATTTAAAGTAGAAGCCGAATTACTGCGTATGGATACAATAGAAATTAGGAGGGGCGAAGATAAACAGGGTCGATTCTGGTGCTCTCATCCCTGCTGATTTTGCATCAGCGAATCCAAGCTTCAAAATATGCGGAGTCAATTATTCGACCCTAAGTCAAGCAGAATCAACGATTAGAGGCACTGCTTCAAAGCAATCGGTGAGAAATCAATCGATTATTATTTAAGTCATTTAAAATCATATAGATAACAAAATTCCCGTTTTGGATTTTACTTGAATCTAATACCTGCCGAAAAGCGCTCCTTATGAGTGCAAAGATAATGCAGGGACTCCACGCCTGCGCGAAGTGCGGCAAGAGCGCTCTTTATGGATTACTTCTTTCAGCTTTGATTACTTCTTCCGGCTGGCAGGCGGAATAATCCCGTTCATGCGCAGGTACTCGACCATCTGCCCATAGTGGTCCCGCGAATGCGCCATCGCATACGCCACCATCGAAACACGCGTCAGCTTGTATTCCGGCGGTCCGGGTAGCGGCTGAAAAGCGTTCTCTGGAGTGATCGTATTGATCGCCGCATCGTCAAAGGCAAAGCTGTCGCGGAGCGCTTTCATTAACTCGTCTTTGGTTTTCAGTGAGTCCAGCGTCTTGGGGTCGATGGAACCAGGCACACCCCATTTACGGAAGAAGCTGTAATTCGCCTGTGCGACATGCCGCACCTGCTCGCCGAATGTGCGAACGCCCTTGAAGTCGCCTGAGCAGCCCGGAGCAAAGTCGTATTTATCGGCGGGCATCGCGTCCGCTGCGCCGATCACCTCATCGCGCATCAAGTTAAAAACGGCGAGCAGCGTGTCCGCCGGTGCAATAGGGCCGGCGGCGGGTGCCGACTGCGGCATTGGGCTCTCGGGCTGGGCGAATGCGAACGGCACCGCCAGTGCAGTACAACAGGCTAAAGCTGCAAAACAGGACTTTATCTTCATGGATAGACCTCGCAAATAACCGCGCAGCAAGCCTATCAAAGAAACACGCAAAAGTTGTCAAATTCAGTTCTGCAGCACACGGGATAAAATGACAGTTATGCGACGCATTTACATGGACGCCAACGCCACAACACCTTTGCTTCCCGAGGTGCTTGAAGCGATGCGTCCCTGGCTGCTTGAAAACTTCGGCAACGCTTCATCAATCCATCAGCCCGGCCAGCAGGCCCGCGCTGCCGTTGAGCGCGCCCGCACAAGCGTCGCTCGTCTGCTCAATTGCCGCGAGTCAGAGGTCGTCTTCACATCCGGCGGCACGGAGAGTGATAACCTTGCCATTTTCGGCCTCATCCAGTCCGGCGATCACGTCATCACATCATCCATCGAGCACCATGCTGTGCTGCACGCGGCCGAAAGATTGCGCGATCGAGGCATCGAAGTCACATTTCTGCCTGTATCGTCCGATTGCCGCGTCGATCCAGATGAGGTTCGCCGCGCACTGCGCTCTAATACAAAGCTCATCAGCGTCATGATGGCCAATAACGAAACAGGCATCATCCAGCCGATCGAAGAAATCGGAAAGATTGCCCAGGAAGCCGATATCTGGTTCCACACCGACGCGGTGCAGGCCGTATCTAAAATTCCGGTCGACATACAGGCCATCGGCTGCGACCTTCTTAGCCTCTCCGGACACAAAATCCACGCCCCACAGGGTACCGGCGTCCTCTATGTCCGCCGCGGAACAAAACTAGAACCCCTGTTTTTCGGCGGGACTCACGAGCGCCAGCGTCGCGCCGGAACCGAAAATGTTGCCGGAATCGTAGGTCTCGGCAAAGCCGCCGAGATCGCCGCCCAGTCTCTCGCCGAAGGAAAAGTCGTGCAGCTCGCGGCCCTCCGTGACCGCTTTGAAGCAGAAGTTCTAGCATGTGTGGAAGGAACCGGAGTCAACGGCGCTGGTCAGCCCCGCGTTCCCAATACCACGAACCTTTACTTTAACAATCTTGAGGGAGAGGCTCTTGTCATTGCACTTGATCTCAAGGGTATAGCCGTCTCCGGTGGCTCTGCCTGCGCCTCAGGTGCTGCCGAACCCTCCCATGTGCTCACTGCTATGGGACTACCCCCCGAACGCGCCCGCGCGAGCTTGCGCTTCAGCCTCACTAAGTTGAATACGCAGCAGGATATCGACGACGCGCTCCAGATCATCCCGCAAGCCGTAAGCCGCCTGCGCGAACTCGCCCCAGTGAATGCTGGAACCCTCGGCTAGCCTGCTCGCCTGTCATACTGGTAATAAGGTGAATTCCGGCTTCAACAATACGATTGCTGTCGCCATGTCCGGCGGAGTCGATTCCTCGACCGTCGCGGCCATGTTGAAGGACGAAGGCTACAATCTCGTCGGCCTCACGCTCCAGCTATGGAACCAGCGCCGCCTCGCCGGCCATCACGGCATGCCCGAGCATGTGCAGGGACGCTGCTGTTCGATCGACGACGTTTATGACGCACGCCGTGTAGCCGAGACCCTCGGCATTCCCTACTACGTTGTCAATGAGCAGGAGCGCTTCGAGCGCGACGTCGTGCGCCCATTCGTCTCCGAGTACCTCGCCGGGCGCACGCCAATTCCCTGCTCGCTTTGTAATAACCATCTGAAGTTCGATCAACTTCTGGTGCGTGCGCGCCAGATCGGCGCCGACCGCATCGCCACGGGCCACTATGCTCGGAATGATTACGACCCCGTGCGCGACCGCTGGATCCTCAGCCGCCCGGCCGACACCTCAAAGGACCAGACCTACTTCCTCTTTGGCCTCACGCAGGAGCAACTTTCGCGCACGCTGTTCCCGCTCGGCAATTACTGCAAGCCTGAGGTCCGCGATATTGCCGCGCAGCATGGGCTGGCACTGGCCGCCAAGCCTGATTCGCAGGAGATTTGCTTCATCCCCGGCGGCGACTACAAGCAGTTCATCGACGCTTATCTCGAGGAGCAGGGCGAGACCATCCCTGATACCGCAGGTGAACTGGTCAGCACTTCTGGCGAAATCGTCGGCCATCACGCCGGCATTCATAACTTCACGATCGGCCAGCGTAAGGGGCTCGGCGTTTCCTCGCCAAACCCGCTCTATGTCCTGCAGATTGATCACGACAGCCATCGTGTCACAGTTGGCTCAGGCGGTGAGGCCACATCAAAGACGGTTCGCACCCGCGACCTCAACTGGATCTCCATCCCTGAGTTGACCGGCAAAATGCGCGTGCGCGTCAAGATTCGTCATCGCCACGAGCCCGCCTGGGCAACGCTCCGCATGTCCGGCAGTGATAAGGCCGAGGCCATCTTCGACGAGCCGCAGCGCGCCGTCACACCCGGGCAGGCTGCTGTGTTTTATGAAGGAGACGAGGTAGTCGGCGGCGGCTGGATCGTTTAAGCAGGCTTCTTTTCTTCGGACTCTGCGCTGTCAACAACAGCCTCCGGCGAAGCAGGTCTCTTTCTTGCCAGAAGCACTTCCACGCCGGCCTTTAGTCCGCGAGCAATTCCGGACATGAACCGGAGTGGAGCGGCAACGGCACTCTCCAGCGCCTTCGTCGCATGATCCACTGTATTAAAGGTTCCGGTAACCATCTCATCGACGCGGCGGATCTGCGAATTTGCCGTCTCCAGCAGCGCGTCCAGCGTCTCGTTGAGATGGCTGGCCTGTTGGCGAAGCGTCTGGCTGACTTCTACCAGATTGCCGGTTGTGGTCTTCAGTTTCGGCGAGATGTCTTCGACAAGGCTCCGTGTCGATGCCACCAACGGCAGTGCATGCTCCTTCATCTCATCACTGGTTGCAATGAGCTTGCCGATCGCCTTCTTCAGTACAAGGAACAGCCCGAGCATGACCAGGGCCTGTAGAAGAACGGCAGCCGCCGTTATAGCGGTAAAGATGATGTAATAAATGGGCGGTAAATTGTGCATTGCCGTCCCCTGACGCCCGATGTGTTACGACTGGGCGGCTTGGCCCTCGCCGGTCTCGGTATCGGTGGAAGTTTGGTTGTAGGCTTCCTTGCCCGCTTCCACGGCCGCCGAAACCCTGTCTGTCTGGTCGTTTACATACCGGCGCCCGCGATTCACAAACTCTTCCCATTGAGCGCGGCCCTTGTCCATGTAGTCTTTGCTGCGGTCCACATATTCGCTTACCTGTCCCGCCGCCTCGCGTGAGCGCTGGCGAAGATATTCTGTCCCCTCCCGCGCGCCGCTCACCAGGTTATCTCGCGTCTCTTTGCCTGCCTTGGGCGCAAACAATACACCCAAAAGAGCTCCCGCACCCAACCCTGCAAGAAACCAGGCAAACCCACTGCTTGACTGTTGCTGTTCTTCCGCCATAACTTTCGTTCTCCTTCGCCGAAGTCCGGATACTATCAAACGCAATGCCCTACGGCAACTCAATGGTTCTTAAAGAGCTAGATGCCTTCCGGGCAGGTTTTGCTGCCAGCTTGCTTCATCCTACCCCGTCCGTCTATTCCGTCTTCGGACGCGGCCATTTTGCTTCTACGATTGTCGAGATTCCTCCGCGTGGACGAAAATCGCCAACCACATACGCCCATATCGGATCGCAGGCCTTCACCACATCTTCAAGGATCTGGTTAACTATATTTTCCTGAAAGATGCCGAGATTGCGATAGCTGAATAGATACTCTTTCCACGATTTCAGTTCAAGGCATCGCTCGCGTGGCATATACCGCAGTTTGATTGTGCCGAAATCCGGCAATCCCGTCTTTGGACAAACTGAAGTAAACTCCGGATCGTCGATCAGAATCTCATAAGCGGGAAATTGATTCTGCCAGGTTTCGATCGCAGGAAATTTGAAGTTCAGACCTGCCTTGGCATGTTCATCCGTGTAATGTGATTCTTTCGTCATTACTCTATTTCATCACAGTGCGCAGAAAAATTTGACGCCAAAGCCTATCTTGCTGAGTCTTATATACTCAGTAACGGCATACTCATCATCCCGCCACCAGAATGACAACGAAGAAAAAACGAACAAGCTCGCGATGGATATGGCTTTCGGCGGGAGTCGGATTGATCGTCGTTTTCTATCTCGCGCGCATAGCGACCCTCACACGGGTTCCTGTGCGAACGGCGGTTGCCCAGCGCAGCGAACTTATAAAAACCCTCCCTACCAACGGCAAAGTAGAGCCGCAGGTCAATTCCGAAGCGCATGCGCCGTATGCAGGGCTCGTCAAAGCACTTTACGTGCACGAGGGCCAGCACGTCTCGCAGGGCACGCTGCTGCTTTCTATGGATGATACCGACGCGAAGGCTCGCCTCGCCACAGCCATGGCCGCGCTCAAGAGCGCGCAGGACAACTACAACTCAATCGTTCAGGGAGGCACGCAGGCTCAACGGCTCTCTCTCAGCGGCGAGCTGAGCAGGACGCAGATTGATCGTGACCAGGCGCAGCGCAACCTTGATGCGCTCAAAAAATTGCAGATGACAGGAGCAGCCTCTTCAAGCGAGGTGGCCGCGGCACAGACGCGCCTCGATACCGATAACGCTGCACTTGCCAATCTCGAGCAGCGAAGAACGAACAGTTATGATGCCAGCGATCTCAGCCGGGCAACAGCGACAATGGCCGATGCTGAGGCTGGCTATGTAGCGGCGCAGAAAGTGCTGAATGAGGCCAATGTGCAAGCTCCCTTCGCCGGGACTGTGTATTTGATTCCGGTTTCGAGAACCGAGTACGTGAACCAGGGCGACCTTCTGCTTCAGATGGCTGACCTTTCCAAAATGCAGGTGCGCGCCTACTTCGACGAACCCGAGATCGGCCAGCTGCACGTTGGTCAGCCCGTCATGATCCAGTGGGATGCGCGCCCGGGCAAGGAATGGCACGGCCACATTGCTCGTATTCCTTCGACCATCATCACCTACACCACACGCAATGTAGGTGAAGTCCTGGTTACCATCGACGACGCAGACAACGATCTGCTGCCAAACACGAACGTGCGCGTCACTGCGCTGGTTGCAAATGAACCGAACGCTCTTAACATTCCGCGAGAAGCGCTACATACCGAAAACGGAAAGCAGTATGTCTATCTGGTGAGAGGCGGTAAGCTGCACCGCACGAGCGTCGTTACAGGCAACATCAATCTGACGCAGGTCGAGATTCTGAGCGGATTGAAAGAAGGCGACGTCGTGGCACTGGGCAGCACCAATGGACAACCCATCGGCGACGGCGTGCCGATAGAAGAGGTCAAGTAGCAGGAGTGCACATCGAAATCAGAAAACTCGTGGCGCTGGCCGCCTTTTGGTCTATGATGGCGGGCGCAGTGGCCTTCGCCGCTCCCAACGGTATGGATGCGGCACAGTCAGCCTTCACCCGGGGTCGTGCAGACGACGCTTTGCAAACCCTGAACGCGGCACTGCAACTCGACAGACAGAATGCCCCGGCATGGAATCTGCAATGCCGTGTCTATCTTGCACAGGGCCGTTGGGACGATGCAGTTGCGTCGTGCCAGCGTGCCGTGCAAATTGCTCCTTCCAGCAGCCAGTACCACCTGTGGCTGGGGCGCGCCTATGGAGAAAAGGCGAGCCGGGCAAGCCTGGTTTCCGCGTATCAAACAGCAAAGCTCGTTCATGCCGAGTTTGAAACCGCTGTTACCCTTGATGGCCGGAACGGCGAAGCTCTCTCCGACCTGGGGGAATATTACGTCGAAGCCCCGCGAATCTTGGGCGGCAGCTATGGCAAAGCAGAAGACCTGGCGCAGCAGTTGAGCACGCTTGACCCTGCGCGGGCCGATGCGCTGCGGGCGACTATAGCAGAGGGGAAAAAAGACTATGCTGGCGCAGAGCAGAACTGGCGTGCCCGCATTGCGGCATCGCAGTCATCTCAAGAAGCAGCCGCGCAGGCTTGGATGGATCTGGGTAGCTTCTACCGCAGGCGCGGACGCTGGGACGAGATGTTGGCAGCATTGAAAAGCGGCGCAGCGGCAGATACGGATCACGGCCCTGCTCTGGTTGACGGGGCTTCGACATTGATCGAGTCCGGGCGTGAGCCTCAGTTGGCAGCAAAATGGTTGCGAGAGTATCTCAATGGAAACGCCTTGAACGAAACAGCTCCGGCCTTCGCAGTTCATGTCCAGCTCGGTAATTTGCTGAAAAAGCAAGGCGACCTGACGGCGGCGGATCGCGAGTTTGCTGCTTCCCGCGCGTTGAGCGCAAACTATGCCGGAACCGCAGAAATGAACACCGGGGACTGAATTCCGGTGACGGAAGTGCATGTGAAGAGATGGCTTGCCTACTGGCTGGGAATGATTGTGGCCGCGCTGCTGGCTACTTCAGGCGTGGCGGCGCAGATTTCTCTGTCCTCGGCGGTAGGTTTGGCGCTGCAAAACAGCACGCAGGTAAAAGCCGCAGCTGCTGACGTTCAGCGTGCTACCGCAGGCGTGGCGGAAGCGAAAGATGTCTATATCCCCAATCTCGTCACTGGTGCCAGCCCTGGCCCTCCTTCCATCGGCTTCCCGCTCGGCCAACCCTCCGTCTTCAATTTGCAGACACAGTCGCTGGTCTATTCTTTCGCTCAGCCTGATTACATCCGCGCTGCTCGTGCCGCATTGAAATCCGCACAGTTGAGCTTGAAAGACAGTCGGGACCAGGTCACTCTTGACTGTTCACTGGCTTACGTTCAACTCGACACAGACACTCGTCAACTCGCTTCGCTCGATATTGAAAAACAGGCCGCCGAGAAGTTGGTCAGCATTGAGCGCGAGCGCCTTTACGCTGGCGTGGACAGCCGAATGGATCTGACCAAGGCTGAGATCACCTCGGCTCAGGTTGATATCCGGCAATTGCACATCGAGGATGACGCAGGCGACCAGCGGCAGAAGCTCGCGCACCTTACCGGCCTTCCCCCCGCCAGCTTTATCACCGACTCGAAGAGCATACCTCCAACTCCCGATTTCACCGACGATGACACGTTAACGGATCAGTCCATCGCTTCAAATGCTGGCATACAGGCAGCCTATGCGAATGCAAAATCCAAGCTCGAGCTGTCCTTCGGCGACGAAAAACAAAATTACAGACCGCAATTCGGCTTTGGCGCCGAATATAGCCGCTTCGCATCCTTCAACAATTACGACGAGTACTATCTTCATTTTTCTAATAACAACTTCGGAGCAGCAGTACAGATCACAATTCCTCTCTTCGACGCCACGCACCGCGCCAAGGCTCGCGAATCTGCCGCTGTAGCGCAGCGTGCCCAAATAGAAGCTGACCAGGCAAAGAACCAGACAACAGAACAGGTCGAGTCCTTGCGCCACAGCCTCAAAGAGCTGAGAGCACAACAGAATTTGGCCCAATTGCAAAATCAGCTTGCGCAGGAGCAGCTTGAAACGGTCCTGACCGAGCTGAAAAACGGCACCGGATCGCTCAATGCTGCGCCTGTAACGCCCAAAGACGAGCAACTTGCACGCATTCAGGCTCAGGAGCGCTATCAGGACGCTCTGAATGCAGGCCTATCCGTAATACGCACCCAGCTCAGCCTCCTGCGCTCGGTCGGCGCAATCGAAAGTTGGGCGCAATCCCCTATAAAGTGATCTTCTTCTTTGGAACCTGCAAGGTTAATGCCCCGGATTTTGACCGTTTCCGAGTGATAAAATGGAGACTTAGACGCCATGCCCCTGAAAACACTATTTCTAAACCCACCCTCGTTTGAGAATTTCGATGGCGG
>JASHRS010000197.1 GCA_030037215.1 Silvibacterium sp.
GCACTGACGCCGGGCGACAACTGCGTGAGGCCGACGAAGTTCTCGCCGTTCAGCGGCAGTTCGCGCACCTGAGTGCCTGAAACGACTTCACCGACTGACGCGGATGTGGTCTGCACCTGGATGGCGTTGGCCTGAACTGTAACCGTCTGGCTTGCGGCGCCGACCTGCATCACTACCGGGACCTGCGTCACGGTTGAAGTGTGAATCACGACGCCAGAGGCAATAAACTCTTTGAAGTTGCCCTGCGTGACGTGCACATCATAGGTGCCAATCGGCAACTGGGCGAATGTGAATTCACCCTGCCCGCCGGAGTTCTGCGTAGCTTTTGTACCTGTTCCTGTATTGATTACGGTGACTGTCGCCCCCGGAATTGCTGCGCCGGTGGAATCTGTGACCGTTCCGACGATGGTTCCTGAGTATTGCTGGGCGTGCAGGCCGAGCGGGATGCTCAGCAGCGCCACTAGAAGGGAGTACGCGAGAAGACGGAGCCGTCCACACGTACCTCGACCTTCAAATTGATTGCACATAAGTGCCTCCTTAGAAAGTGTTCGTGCGTGCTGCATTCGAGTGGCCCCGATTTTCCAGCCGGGTGACACCCAAACCCCTGAACGATAAAGCTTGAACTGAAACGTTTGATTACTCTCGCCAATAGACGATTGTCAACAAAAAACTAGATACAAAGTTGTACATCTGTATAGCCCAATTGGCGGGGGACGATAAATTGATGGCTTCGCGGCTTTAAGCTCCTTAGAATCAATGCCAAAGACAGATTATTTGCAGAGGTTCCGGCTTCCGGATTATGTTGAACCGAGAACCCGTGGCAACAATCCTCGTCTCCGCTCCGCCGCTCCACAAGGCCATCTGGTGCGTCCTCGTCCTGGCGCTGGCGACACCCGGCGCCAAGGCGCAATTGTCGACGGTGGATCATCTTGCCGACCCGGGGTTCTGGCCCACACAGCCAGCGGACTCACGCAGGGAGTTCACCGGTCCTGAGGCCTGCCGGGCATGTCACGAGAAGAAATTCGCGGACCAGGCGACGACAGAGATGCGGCGTACGGCGTTCAAGGCGGGCGAGGCTGCTGCTCTGCATGAACATCCGCGGCTGACCTTCGAAGTAGGGCCCTACCACTACCTGATCGAAACCGATGCGACGCACAGCCTGTATACCGTCACCGACGGCAAAGAGACGCTGTCGTCGCCATTGCTGTGGGCGTTCGGAACGCCACGCGTAGGACAGTCCTATCTTTTCAAGCGCGATGACGGAAAATTTTATGAGGCCCGCGTCACTTTCTTCCCCACCATCAAGTCGCTCGGATTTACTCCGTCGCGTGATCTGGCCTCGCCCAAGAGCGTCGAGGAGGCGATGGACCGGCAGGTTCCCATGGAGGAAGTGAAACACTGCTTCTCATGCCATGCTACGGCCGGTGTTATTGACGATCAGCTTGATGAAGCGCATCTGATTCCCGGCGTTACCTGCGAGTCGTGCCATGGTCCCGGCGCCAAACACGTTGCAGATATGAAGCAGCTGATGAATGGCAATCTGAGCAAGACGCAGAGCGACATCTTCAATTCAGCACATCTTGCTCCCAACGACGCAGTGGACTTCTGCGGGGCGTGCCACGCCACGTGGTGGGACGTGAAATTGTCCGGAGGCACCGGGCCTACAACCACGCGTTCTGCACCATACAGGCTGGTGACCAGCAAATGCTGGGGCAAGACCGGCGATGCGAGGCTTGTGTGTACGGCGTGCCACGATCCGCATGTACCATTCAATACCGATGAAGCGTCCTACGACCACGCCTGCCTCAGCTGCCATACAACCACCATAGGCGCGGCTCTTACGGCGGAGCATCCCGGCAAGGCGTGCCCCGTCGCGACAAAGAACTGCGCCTCCTGCCATATGCCCAAGGTTTATGTGAAGGAGATGCATGCCGACTTCACGGACCACCGCATCCGCATCGTGCATCCGGGCGAGCCGTTTCCCGAGTAGCCAGAGCAAAACCAGGGTTACTGTACCTCATTTCGATGATGCGCAAGGTTGCCGCTCCCTGTTGGTCGCATCAACTTAAAGCCTGTGGCTTCGGGATGCATCGACCCCGGTTTCGCTGTATTTCCACTTGCCGGTCTCTTCGACGATGGTGATATAGCGATCGACCGGCAGATCGGTGAATCGCTCGACCTCACCTCCGGGCTGCGGCCAGCGAACCTCGAGCGAGTCGATCTTTTTGCGCGATCCGATTCCGAGCACCATGCGCGGGTCGTGCGAAGAAAGAAAGCTGCCGCCTCCAACTTTCATGCGCGAGCGCGTCAGATCGCCGGCCTGATAAGTTACGCGCGCACCGATGGCATCGGGGTTGGATTTTTTTCCAACGAGATTCACTCCAAGCCAGTGGTTGCCCCCGGCCGCATTGTTCCTGAGCAGCAGAGGAGCGGCATCGTTTACGCTTACCAGCACATCGACGGCACCATCGTTGTCGAAGTCACCGATGGCAAGCCCGCGAGCAGCAAAATTCCGGTTGAATACCGGCCCGCTCTGCGCGCTTACATCAGAGAAACGTTTGCCGTCGTTATGAAAAAGCAGCATTGGCTCCTGCCAGGTAACCTGCGTTTTCAGGGAATCGATCAGATCGTCGGGGAATCCATTGCAGAGAATCAGGTCGAGATCGCCGTCGTTGTCGTAGTCGAAGAACTTCAGGCCCCATCCGCTCATCCAGCGCGTCGGCATGCCGATGCCGGCCTGCATGGCCATGTCGTCGAAGGTTCCGTCATGGTTGTTGTGGTACAGCGAGAAAATCTCCTCGTCGATGTTGGCCACAAAGAGATCCATCCAGCCATCGTTGTCGTAGTCGGCAGAGTCGACGCCCATGCCGGAACGTGCGCGACCCTCGCTGCTGTACGCCACTCCGGCGGCGAAGCCGTTTTCTTCGAACTTTCCGCCGCCGCGGTTCATGAAAAGAAAGTTCGCAACCGTGTCGTTGGACACGAAGAGGTCCATGCGACCGTCGTTATCGAGATCGGCGGCCGCCACGCCCCACGCTTTGCCCTGATGGTCGCGAATACCCGACTCCTCGCTCACGTCGGTAAACGTGCCGTCGCCATTGTTGTGGAAGAGCCAACTGGGGCGGGGCTTGAAAATTTTGGGAATGCAATAGTGGTGGCGACCCATCGCATCGAGGCCGCAGCTTGTGTTCTTGTCGAACTCGACGAACTGGCAGACAAACAGATCGAGGCGGCCATCGTTATCGTAGTCGAACCAGACAGCACTCGAGCTCCATCCTTCGCAGGCAACGCCGGCTTTTTCGGTCACGTCGGTGAAGGTTCCGTCACCGTTGTTTCGATAGAGGATGTTGCGCCCTACCTGCGTGACGTAGAGATCGGGAAGGCCATCGTTGTTGTAGTCCCCGACGGCGACACCCATTCCATAGCCTCCGCCTGCAACGCCGGCGTTTTCCGTTACGTCGGTAAATGTTCCATCGCGATTGTTGCGGTAAAGAGCGTTCCGGATGGGCGTCTGCGGTGTATAGAAGTCGGCTTTGCCGCTGTTGACGAAGTAGATGTCCATCCAGCCGTCGTTGTCGTAATCGAGAAAGGCACATCCAGCGCCGCTGGTCTCAGGCAGATGTTTTTCCGGCGACTTCCCTGCTGTGTGCACCCAGGTAATGCCGCTCTGCGATGGAGAGATTTGCTGGAATGCAGGCAGCGCCAATGTGCCTGAAGCCAGCAGCGGGATCCCGCGAAGCGAAAGCGCCGCCGGAATCGCTCCCTGCAGAAAGCGACGGCGGGAGAGAGAAAATTGAGAGCGGGAAAACTGCCGGACCATTCCTTTGAACGATACCAAAACGGATCCCTACTAGCTCAAGTACGGCTTGCAATGAGAAAGTTTTCTATGCTCCCGTTTCGCTCCTGCCGGATTGCTGCGCTGTGCGCGGTGGCTTTTTTATTGACTGCCACGGCCACAGCACAGAATGACGAGGGCTTTCAGGCGATTGTTCAGTCGGCAAATGCGGCCCGCGATGCCGGCAATACCGATGTAGCCATCCGCGATTACAACCGCGCGGTTGCGCTGCGCCCGGATTGGGCTGAGGGGTGGTGGGACCTTGGGACTACGCAGTATGAAACGAATCAGTACGCGGATGCTGTGGCCTCGCTCCGAAAACTGGTCAAGCTCGCGCCTAATTCAGCAGCCGGCTGGAGCATTCTCGGTCTCTCCGAATTTGAAACGAAGGACTATGGGGACGCACTCGCGAGCCTTGAGCGAGCGCAGACGCTCGGCGGCATCGACGATCCCGACATCGCGCACGTCTCGGCGTATCACCTTGCGCTGCTGTTGATCCGCAACGGCGAGTTTGAGCGTGCCACTACACAACTGCGCTCGACTTTTGGCGGTTCTGCATCACCGCAGGTGAAGACCGCGCTGGGACTTGCTCTGCTGCGCGTACCGTTGCTACCCAGTGAGGTCGACCCCTCGCAGGACGCGCTGATTCAGGAGGCGGGTGAGGCTGCAGCCAGCGGTGATCTGACAGCGCTTTCTGCGCTCGCGGAGCAGCACCTGCAGGTTCCATGGGTGCACTACGCCTATGGGTTGGCGCTCGCCGCAGCGGGGAAAATGGAGGAAGCACTGGCCCAGCAGAAACTCGAAGCCGCTGTCTCGCCGACGAGCTCACTGCCGTTGATTGAGATTAGCGCTCTGGAATTGCGCCTGGGACAAAGGCCGGAGGCATTGAGTGCCGCCAAACATGCGGTTGCGCTCGACGAGAAATCTGCGGCCGCGCACGAGGCGTTGGCAAAGGCCCTCACTGCAAGCGGGAATACAAAGCAGGCGGCGCTCGAGACCGGTGCGGCGGCGCGGCTTGCGCACGGGCCCCTGCAACGCGATCCGAAGATGATTGCGCGGTATAGCGCAGCTTCTCCAGTAACAAACGCCGGAAACCCTGAAGCATGGAGCAACGCCATGCAGGATTACTCTACAGGCCACTATGCGGAGGCCATTGCCGCTCTGAAGACTTGGGTTGAGCAGAACCCCGCTGAGGGAACGGCCTGGGCAGTGATGGGACTGGCGGAGTTTGCGCTGAAAGACTACGACAACGCGCGAATTCATCTTCAACGCGGGGTCAATCTTGGATTGAAAGGGAGTCCGGAGTCGGTGCAACTGGCCACACAACGCCTGGCCCTGCTTCTGATTCGCGACGGCCAGTTCGACGCTGCGACCTCGCTGCTCGGTCCACAAGCCGGAAAGTCTCCGCTGGCCATGCAGACCCGGCTTGCTCTGGGACTCGCGCTGCTGCGCATCCGGTCGCTGTCTGATGATCTCGATGCTGCGCACCAGGAGCTGGCACAGTCGGCAGGGGCTATTGTTGAGCTGCTGCTGGCAAGCCGCTATGCCGATGCGTTTCCTGCATTTCAGAAACTGATCGCCCAGCACCCAGAGACTCCGTGGCTGCATTACGCCTACGGCGATGCACTGGCTTCGCTTTCGGAATACGACAGTGCCAAAACACAGATGCAGGCGGAGCTGAAGCTGTCGCCGCACAGCGCACTGCCATGGATCAAGCTGGCAGCGATCTCAGTCCAACAGCATTTGCCCATCGAGGCGCTCAAAGAAGCACAGAGCGCGGTGGACGCCGCTCCCGGCTCAGCCGAGGCACATTACGAACTGGGACGCGCAAGGCTTGAGAACGGAGACGCGCAAAAGGCCATTACAGAACTGGAAAAGGCAGACAGCATCAAGCCCGGCAACCCGGAGATCCACTTTGTGCTCGCGCAGGCTTATGCCAAAGCCAATCTCCCTGAAAAGGCCGCAGCGGAGCGCGCCACATTTCTGCAACTGAAAGCCCTCGCCAGCGAGAAAACGTCGAATGCGCAGGGCGGATCGGCCGTCGAAACGAATACCCAGTAATTGCTCTAGCTTTTGATGCGGCCCTGAATTTTCTTGGCCAGCTTTTCGATCGAGCGGGCTTCCTGAATCAGCAGCAGGGGCAACGTATTGGATTGGCTTGCGCGGTTGACCTGCCATTTGAAGTCCGTTGCCAGATCGAGCAACTGTTGGGCATCAGATTTGATTTCAGCCCAAGTCGCCGGAGGAACGGTTGTCTCTCCACTGCGTACGGGGATGTCAGCGCCATCCAACCCTATGGGAGCATTTGTGTTTGACGGCGCGTTCGGTGAAGGCAGCGGCTGCGGGGTGGGCGACTTCTGACCGTAAAAAGCCAATGCGGACAACCGGCGCACAGGAAAAACAGACGCGACTGCGCCGGTAATGGCCGTCATCATCATCTGTCTCCGAGTCGGCTGCATAGCACGCCTCTGTGAACGATCACCATACTACCGCTGGTGAAGGAAACCCGCATCCAGGTATTGATTCCACGAAACTGCCTTGCAGCTCATACGCCCGAAAAAATCGAGCCTTTTCAGCCGTTAAGGCCATCCCTGCAAATTTGACAGTTTCTCCACGGGGATTTAACGACAGGTCTTCAGCGGCAGCACTAATGTCCTTTCTCGTAAGGAGAAAACAACACCATGCGAATCATCTCCCGTTCGGTCATCCTTGCCGCCGCTACTCTTTGCGCGACGGCTGCCTTCGCTGCAGACCAGGCAGTGGTGAACATTCCCTTCAATTTCGAAAGCGGCGGAAAGAGCTTCCCCGCCGGCCGGTACATCGCCACACTCGACCAGAACCACGATGTGCTGATGCTGGACAGCACGACCAGTCCCAGGGTTTCGGCCCACTGGACCGCTGGTCCGGCGGACTACAACCCCAACAACGAAAAGCTGATCCTCAAGTTCGATGATCTGGGCAGCAGCCATCACACTCTGCGCAGTGTGCAGCTTGGCCCCCGGATCACATCAAGACTGGACGCTCCTGCGCGCCATCACGATGCGGGCAGCATTGTGGCCCCGGCGAGCGGCCAGTAACGCAGAACAACTCGTCACAGCCCGCGTTGGTCGCTCCGGCGCGGGCATTTTTTTGCCTTTAAACACGGACTTCCGGCGTCAGGTATTCCGGCCCGACCGGATCGGTGACCGATTCGCGGACAATCGCGTCGATCTCGACCATTGCCGCCTCATCCAGTTTCCATCCCCAAATACCATCCACCGCATCGAGCTGGCTAGGACGCTTCGCGCCCCACAAAGCTGCGCTTACTCCGGGCCGGTCAAGCACCCAACGGACGGCCAATTCCAGTACTGTTTTGCCATAGCGCTCGCGCGCAAATGCATCGAGCCGACTCACGGCTTGAAGATACTGCGCAAATCGCGGCGGCTGGAACTTCGGGTCCACGCGGCGAATATCGTCTTCGGAGAATTTCGTCTCTAGCGTGAGCCTTCCGGCAAGCAGGCTGCGGCACAGTGAGCTGTAGGTAAGCACGGCGATCGAATGCTCGCGGCAGTAGGGCAGGACTTCGTCGTCAATCGCGCGCTCAAACAGGTTGTAGGGCGGCTGGTTTGAATGCAGCGGAGCCACGCGGCGAAATGCTTCCATTTGCACCACGGAAAAGTTGCTGACTCCGATGGTGCGAATGCGGCCCTCCTCATAAAGTGCGAGCAGAGTCTCGGCTGCGCGCTCGATGGGAATCGTTGTATCGGGCCAGTGGATCTGGTAGAGATCCACATAGTCCGTGTTCAGCCGCTGCAGCGAGTCTTCGAACTCGCGCCGCAGGCGGGCCGGATCGGAATTTGCAAATACGCCGCGCTCGTTCCACTCGAGGCCGGCTTTCGTGGCTACAAAGAATCTCTCGCGATGCCCGTGCTGCCGCATGGCCTTGCCGATGAGCTCTTCGGCGCGTCCATAGCCGTAGATAGGAGCCGTATCGATGAGGTTGATGCCGTGATCGAAGATTGCAAGGCAGGCTGCAATCGCGTCGGCTTCGCTCACCTCTCCCCACTCAGAACCGCCGATGGCCCAGGTGCCAAGACCGATGCGCGATACCTCAACAAAATTGAGAGCAAAGAATTCCATGGCTGCCAGCATATAAGATGTTTGTTTGAGCAGCGCCTGCTGCGCCGGAGAGAAGCATAACCATGGTTACACGAAGAAGCTTTCTGTTAAGCGCAGCCACGGCTGCAGCGATGAGCGCAGTTCCGACGCGCTGCCTTTTCGCCGATGAAGCGGCTCCGAAAATCGGGCTGCAACTGTTCAGCGTTCGTGAGGACCTGGTCAAGGACTTCCCCGGAACGCTCAAGCGGGTGGCCGCCATTGGGTATCGCGAGGTGGAAGCCGCCGGTTTTTACAACCACAGCGCTTCGGATGTGAAACAGATGATGGCTGATGCCGGCTTGCACTGCGTAAGCGCGCACTATTCGCTTGCGGACCTGCTGAAGTCGACGGATGCGACCATCGCCTATGCAAAAACGCTGGGGCTGGAATATGTCATTTGCTCGGCGCCATGGGCTGCCGATCCGGCGCATCTTGCGAATTATCCCGGAGGCGCGTGGCAGGGCATTCTGCATGCGATGACACTCGATGACTGGAAATGGAATGCCGACCAGTTTAACCAGATGGGCTGCAAAATGCAGGAAGCCGGGCTTAAATTCGGCTACCACAATCACACGATGGAGTTCCGCACTGTGAACGGCAGCAGCGGTTATCGCATTCTGCTTGAAGATACGGACCCGCGCTGCGTGACTCTGGAGCTTGACTGCGGATGGGCTGCAGCCGCCGGGCAAGACCCGGCAAAATTGCTTAGAAAATATCCGGGAAGATTTTCCATGCTGCACCTGAAAGATCTGAAGCCTGCAGCAGCAGGAACTGAGCCGAGCGAGCGCATATCGACAGAGATCGGGCTGGGCACGGTGAACTTCCATACGCTGTTCGCAGCTGCAAAGGTCTCGGGTGTGCGCCACTATTTTGTTGAGCAGGAAGAGTTCGACAAGCCGGCCTTTACGGCACTCACGATCGATTACCGGAATTCCAACATTCTGGCCCGCGGAGGCGCGCTCCGTGCAGCCTGAATAAAGTAGGGGCGCGATGTGCGCCCCTGATGCTTTTGCACTGAGATTAGATGTGGCAGCTCGCCGCGCCGCGTTTCTCAAGGTACTTCTGGTGATAATCCTCGGCGCGCCAGAAGGTTTGCGCCGGGACGACCTGCGTAACAATCGGCTTCGGGAACCGCTTTTCTGCTGTGAGCCGCGCAATAGTTTCTTTCGCCTCTTTTTCCTGCTCCGGCGTATGGAAGAAGATCACGCTGCGATACTGCGTGCCCCAGTCCGGGCCCTGGCGGTTCAACTGCGTCGGATCGTGTAACTCAAAAAAAAGGTCGAGCAATTGCTGATAGCTCACCTTCGCGGGATCGTAGTCGATTTCGACGACCTCCGCATGTCCGGTGGCATCTGTGCACACGTCGCGATAGCTTGGATTATCGAGCTTGCCTCCTTCGAACCCAACTGCGGTTTCGATTACACCCGGGACCTGCTGAAACCGCAGCTCGACACCCCAGAAACATCCTGCTCCAAACGTTGCTTTTGCCATTCTTACCCCCGCTCATTAGATGTTTATGACAGGCCTGGAGATTTAGCCAGCCCGTTTCTTCTGAGCCGTAGCGCCGGCCGGTTTTGCCTTTACCGGTTTCACGGCCCGGCGCAGTTTCTCCACTTCCTGCCCGGTCAATTCGCGGACTTCGCCCGGTTCGAGATCGAGCACAAGCGGCCCGTAGCCGATGCGCCGAATCTTCTCAACATGATGGCCGATCTCTTCAAACATCTTGCGAATCTCGCGGTTGCGGCCCTCAATCAACACCAGCTCGTACCAGGGGTTTTCCGCGTCGCGGAACAACTTTACCTTTGCCGGAGCCGCCAGCACGCGGCCTTCGCGCGAGCCGGGCTTGCCGCGCTCGATCATAATGCCAGCGCGAATCTGCGCCAGGCCCGATTCCGGCGGCCGTCCGCTGACTTTGACCAGGTAAGTTTTCTCGACACAGGAAGCTGCACGCGTAAGCCCGTTAGCCAGTGTGCCGTCGTTGGTCATGAGCAGCAACCCCTCGCTTGCGAAGTCGAGTCTTCCGACAGGAAAGACGCGCTCGCCACTGCGGATGAGCTGCATGACTGTGGGGCGACCCTCGGGATCGCTGGCCGTAGTCACATAGCCTTTGGGCTTGTTCACCATGTAGTAGCGGTGCCGCTCGGCGCCGTGCAGCAGCTTGCCATCGACGCGGATATGGTCGCGCGCCGGATCGGCCTTTGTCCCCAGTTCGGTTACGACTTTGCCGTTGATCTGCACGCGCCCAGCGAGAATCAGCTCTTCCCCTTTGCGCCGGGAGCACACGCCGGCAGCGGCAAGTATCTTCTGCAAACGCTGCTGCGCGGAATGTCCGGTCATCCGTTCCCTTCGTCCGCGTCCTCAGCTTCGGCGCCGGAGGAAACTACAACCTCCAGCGGCAACTCACCGGCAGGCGAGGAGTCCTCGGCTTCAACCAACTCCCCGGCCATCTTTTCGAATTCTTCCATCGATGGCAGCTCGTTCAGATCCTTCAACCCGAAGCGAAGCAGGAACTCTCTGGTTGTCTTGTACAGGATCGGACGCCCGATTACCTGCTTGCGCCCGGCTGTTGTAATGAGCTTGCGGCTGATGAGCGATCCCAGCACACCGGCCGAATCCACGCCGCGAATCTCGCTCACTTCAGGGCCCGTCACTGGTTGCTTATAGGCAATTACGGCGAGCGTCTCGAGGGCTTGCAGAGACAGCTTCATCGGCGGCTTCAGGCTCTTGATGAATCCCCTCACCGCGTCGTGGTATTCAGGCTTGGTCGCAACGCGGTATCCGCCGGCAATCTCGCGAATCTCGATGCCGCGATCGCCTTCGCTGTGCTCGGCGACCAACTGCGCAACAATTCTTCGCGTCTCATCGCGGGCTTCGCGCTCGCGCTGCTTCGCGGCGCGTTTTTCTTCTTCGGCGACGGAAAGCGCGGAGGCATCCCCAGTGGTCGACGCTTCGGCGACGGCGTCATCTACCGGAGCTTCTTCCGGAAGGATGGCCGTCTCTTCGATCGGGAGCGATGGCTCATCGTCGGGAGCAGGCACCGGCTCGGCGGCAGCAGCCTCGGCGGACAGGCGGACGGCACGCGCTTCGATGAGTTCGGATTGA
>JASHRS010000198.1 GCA_030037215.1 Silvibacterium sp.
GACTCGCCTGACGGCACATGGCGCATGCAGCAGGTCGACGTCGAGCGCGTTCAGGAGTTTCGCAAGTGTATCGAGTGTTTTTTGTGTCAGGATGTGTGTCACGTCTTGCGTGAGCACCACAAGCAGGACGAGTTCATCGGGCCGCGTTTATTGGTATACGCAGCCGCGCTCGAAATGCACCCGCTCGACACCGAAGACCGGGTGGCTGATCTGCGCCGCCGGCACAATATCGGCTATTGCAACATCACCACCTGCTGTCGGCAGGTGTGCCCCGAATCGATTACGATTACCGAGAACGCGATTATTCCCCTCAAGGAGCGGGTGGTGGACCAGTTCTTCGATCCACTGAAGCAGCTGTTCAACATCCTCTAACCCCGAGCGATCAACGCAAAGGAGGGCACTCCATGTTCACACTCAAGCCCATCTCCCATGACTGTATAGAAAACGCTTTGGCGAAGGCCGAGCGTTATCGCCTGCTGGGCGAACCGAATGAAGCCGAGAGCATCTGTCTCGACATTCTTGAAATTGATCCTGACAGTCGGCAAGCGCAGATCAGTTATATTCTTGCCCTTACCGATGAGATTCCTCAAGAGCCGGCTTCCTTTGCGAGAGCTATGGAGGCTATCCCCCGCTTGGAATCAGCGTATGATCGTGCCTACTATTTCGGAATAGCATGGGAGCGGCGCGCGAAAGCCGCCTATGCCGCCGGCGGTCTGGGACCCTGCAATTATCTGTACGACTGGATCGTCAAGGCGCTGCAGTTTTTCGAGGAAGCGGAGCGCTTGCGGCCTGCGGGCAACGATTCTTCTATCCTGCGCTGGAATGCCTGCGTTCGCTTTCTCGAGCGCCATAAGGAATTGGCACCTGCGGCCGAAGCAGCTCCTGAGCCAATTCTTTCGGAGTAAAGGTCGGCATCCAGTGTTCTGATCGCTGCCGATTGTAGCCGGCCTTGCGATATACTTGCTTCGCCCCGGAGGACTCCCATGTCTGCAATCTCCGCTGTGGATGCCATTTCACCCGCCATTCAACGGACCAGAACATTCCTTTTCAGGCCATTCAGGTGGGGTACGTTTCTCAAGCTCTGCTTGGTCGCGTTGCTCACTGAAGGCATCGGGGGCAATTTCCATTTCAATTTCCCGATGTCTGGCAGTCAGTCATCGAGCCGTACCCACATCATTGATTCACCATTCATCTTCACACCCGGACGCATCGCCGCAATTGCCGCCGCTGCACTTGCGTTGATCGTGCTCTGCTTTATTCTTGCTTACCTCATCACCCGCCTGCGGTTTGCATACTTTCATTGCCTTATCCACAACACCAGAGAGATCCGACCCGGCTGGCGGCTATATCGTCCGCAGGCAATCCGCTTTTTCTGGTTGAGCGTGGTGGTAGGGCTCTGCTTTCTGCTGCTGGTCGCGATCATCGCTCTGCCTTTCGTGGCAGGCTTCTGGCGGCTGCTTCGTCACACGCCGGTGGGCGGCCATCCCGATTTCGGGGCGCTGCTGGCCCTTCTGTTGCCGCTGCTCCCGATCATCTTTCTAATCGTAATCGCCGGTATTGCAACCGATCTGATTCTTCGCGATTTGATGCTGCCGCACTACGCGCTGGAGAACGCAACGGCCGGCCAGGCGTGGGCCGCAGCGTGGACGCGGATCAGAGCTGAGAAAGGGCCATTCTTTGTTTACGCATTGCTGCGAGTAATCCTGCCGATCGTCGCAATGATTGCATTGTTCCTCATGCTGATCATTCCCGGGCTTGTCATCGTTGCTGTTTTCGCGATCATAGAGGTCGGAATTCATTTGGCTTTGGCAGGCACGACAGGCGTTGCAGCCATGGCTGGAATTTTTCTCCAGGCCCTTGTCGGCCTCGTTGCATTTGGCATTCTGCTGTTTGCCGGCCTGTGCCTCGGAGGACCACTGGGCACGGCGATACGGGAGTATGCGCTCCTCTTCTATGGCGGACGCTATCCACGGCTGGGCGAAATTCTCTTCCCGCCTCTCGATGCTCGGCTCAATTCACCGGGAACCGCGTGAAGCACACGTGATTGTTTTTGCAACTCTGTCAGAAAAACAATCGGAGAGACAAAAGGGACGCAGGAATGAAAAAGCATATCTGCAATTCAAGCTTCTTATGCTTGAGTTGGGGACGTCCACGTTTCTTACAAGGAGCGCAGGAAGTTGAGCAGATCCTGTTGTTCACTAGCAGTGAGGTCGTTGAAGTTCGTAATCACTCCATTGGCTTCAGAGCCCGAGCTTGAATGCTGCTGGATCGCATCCAGCAGATCAGTCGTGCGGCCGTCGTGCAGGAAGAAGATGCGCTGTCCAAGGCCCCACAGGGGTGCCGTGCGGAATTCGTCCGGACCGGCAGTACCCTGGCTGACGCCATCTGCCAGATTGGTGCCCATATCATGAACAAGTAGATCGGAATACAAATTGGCAGTTGCATTGTTCAGGGCGGGCACAATACTCGAGGTTCCTGTGGTCATAGTTGGCGTATGACACAAACTGCACCCTATTTTCACGAAATCCTGCTGACCTCTGGAGATGGATGCCGCAGAAGGATTGCCGGGAATACCGCTGGTGGACGGTACCGGCGGCGCCAACAGGCGTATGAACATTGCGAACATCACAATGTCGGACGGGACTTGCGCGTTTTGCGCAGCCTGGCTGGAGCTGGCCGTCACAAGGAAGTTCGTTGCATCTTCCGGTGTGGGATTGATTAAGCAGGACGCCGGGAGGCCGGACGCCATATCCTCATCAGGGCTGGGGCGCTCGGAGGGAAAGAGCTCGTTGGTAATGCCCATCTCCACGTTGTAGGCCTCGCCAGCGAACATCTCCAGCGATTTGTTCTGGGCCTTCCAGCCAAAACGGGAGATAGTGCCGTCATTACCGTTGTGATTCGGATGACCCGAGATCCCGAGTGCCGCTTTCTGTGAAGTGTTCTGCTGCATGTTGCTCAGAATCGTTTCATCCGTAATATTTTCGATGAGCCCGTCGCCAAAAACCGGAGTAGGAATCCGGAAGATCACATTCCCCAATGCAAGGTTGTCAGCGAAGGCCGGCTGCGCAAGCTTGCAGGCACCGGCATCGGCGCGGCCCGCGATGGTGAACAGGTCATGCACGCCGCCATCGGGAGTGGAGCTTACAGTGCCGCTGGAATTCAGGAAGTGGACAAATCTTGCCTCGCGTACTGGTCCATCAGCCGTAATGAAAGATGGAAGGATATTTGTTGCGCCATCGAGATTCGCGACCAGGGTTTCGGGATTGACCCCGATAAATGGGTAAACAGAAATGCTCGGACTCGTGCCGCCGACGGCTGGCTGGGCATGGCAGCTCGAACATTGATTGCTGTTAAAACGCGGCCCGAGGCCGTTATTTGCTCCTCCTTTGACAACTTCGATTTCCTCAAACCGTCCTTGCCCGTTTGTGAAGAACTGGGTCGCACCAGGCGCTTGATCAAGATTTGCGAACGGCTGGCCTGCCCCTATCGAACCAGTGCGCACACCCGGGTCCTGTGCCGTCTCGTTTGTTGACGCTGGCTGCCCTCCTGCGTTCGCCGGCTTGATTGGAGCCAGCATCAGGAACGCGAAGATTGTGGAAATGGTCATAACAAGCACAGGAACTCGCACGGGCAGTTTCAGTCTTGGCGAAAGGATGACGTGTCTGTTTCGTTTGCTCAGATACAAAATGCGGGGGAGGCATTTCATCGCAGAGATCCTCTCCATCCTGGAACCTGCGTTTAGAACCTACGCCAGGATCGGCTGTGACGAAGCCCTTTGGCCTTACGCTCTGTGATCGTCGCTTGCGAGCACTTGCCCACCGGCCTCAGGCGCGTCGACTCCTTCGAAAAACGTGCTCTTAAAGGCGTTCATGCAATTCTGACTGGCCCGAATTTAAGGCGTGCGCATGCGAGAGGCAATCATCAAACTGTAGCGGATGTATTCGTTCTGTGGCTGGAATTAACGGGCTCTTGCTGCAATGTGGCCGATGCTGCGTTTTGGTAGCGAGGATTGCTGGCTCATATCTATTATTTTGAAGTGGACGGCTTGCGACGTCTGAAGTTCGTCGGCGGGCGGCCATGGAATTTTTTGAAATCGCGGCTGAAGTGACTTCTGTCCCCGACACCCAGGCAGGCGGCAATCTCTTTTACACTCAGGAAGGACCCGTCGAGCAGTGTTTCCGCCTGCTTCATTCTCATGCAGCGCATGTATTGCTTTGGCGAAAAAGATGTCTCCGCTTTGAAGAGCCGGATAAAGTGGCCGGTAGACAACCTGACCTGTTGCGCTAACTCGTGCACGGGGATATTTCTCTGAATCTCTTCATGCATCACCTTGAGGGTGGCCTCGATCCGCCGATCCATATTGGCTCTCCAGTGGTCAGCCGCGTAGTGGCTGGAATCAGTCACACAGGAGAAAACACAGGGGCTAGTTCATTCGGCTTTCATTGACAACGCGAATACAACCTGCATCAGAGAACGAGGTCTTCGCAACCTTTCGGCCGGGATTCCCAAACAGATCGGACGCCGCATTGGGAACCGCTATTGAAAGCCCCTTTAGGGTTTTGAAAACTTTAGGGGCTCGGCACAACATTTACGGTTTGCATTGTAGCTCATGCATATTTTTATGCAAGATGAGAAGTCGCAACCGTCTCGTGTTTCGGCGCGATTAAAAGCAGAAAATCAACCTGTGTGGAACCACACTGTAGCGCATCCATCGCAATTTTCGATAATCTCAAGTCCGGTTCTGATCGCATCGTTTTCGGCAACTCTGCCAGAAGTGAAAAGGACGCAGGAATGAAAAAGCATATCCGCAATTTCATCTATTTGTGGTTGTTGGTAATTGGCTGCCAGGCTGCCGCATGGCCCCAGCAGCCGCCGCCTGAGGCGGTTCCCGCCAACGTCACCGGGAAATGGACACTCTACTGCAACGACCCAAACGGAACTACGTCGACGAAGTACCTCGACCTCAAACAGGACGGCAATACTATCAAAGGACACTTCAAGGGCCCATACCAATCCGGAGGAGTGCAAGGCACGATCAACGCGCATCATCTCGTAGTTCGAACAGAAACCCGGGGAGAATTGGTATTTCGTGGAAGAGTCGATGGGCCAGTCGTCAATGGAGTGGTTCAGGGCAATACTTTCAACGGAACCTTCCACACCCGGCAAGGAACAGGAACGTTTAAGGGCCAGCGCACGCAGGAATGACCTGTCGATCGAGGCAAGGCAATTCTTTATGTCAAATCATAACTTCACTCGCAGGGCCATTATCGTTAACCTGTTTCGCGCAGCGGCTTCCACGGCTGTTGGCGCACAGGCATTCAGCGCGCTCACCCAATCGGTGTTCGCTGCCTCTTATCAGCGGCGCCGTGAAATAGGTTCTGAGACGGAAACATTTCGGCGGCAATTCCGAGTGCCCGCCATGTCGGTTGCTATTTCGAGTAATGGGCAATTCGTCTATGATCGCGCCGGCGGCATGGCCGATAGTCAGCACCTGACGCAGGCTCAGCAGGACACTCTTTTTCGCATCGTCGATCTTTCCAAATCAATTACTGCAGTTACCATCTTTTCCTTGATCGAGAACGGCAAGCTCAGTCTCACTGACAAGGTCTTTGGTCCCGCAGCCATACTCGGCACGAACTACGGCAAGCCTCCCTACAAGCCTTATGTGGCCGACATCACCGTCGATCATCTGCTTACTCACACCGCTGGCGGATGGCCCGCTGACGACACCGACCCGATGCTTCATAACAACGGGTGGGACCAGGCAAAGCTCATTGCCTCGACCATCGAGAACGTGCTGCTCACAAATCAGCCCGGCGCCCAATGGATATACTCCAACTTCGGATATTGCATCCTCGGGAGGGTCATCGAACAGGTGACCGGCCAGCCCTACGAGGCTTACGTTCAGTCCAGGATTCTTGCTCCCTGCGGTATCACCACGATGCAGATTGCCCGCAACAGCGAGCGCGACCGTGCTCCGAACGAGGTCGTCTACATCGGCCAATACAATGAAGCACCGTACAAGATCAACATCACCCGCATGGATTCAACGGCTGGATGGATTGCTTCTTCCACGCAGCTTGTTCAATTCCTCAACCATGTAGCTGGGGCGCCCAATATCCCTGCGCTTCTCAAGCCTGAAACCATCCGCGCCATGACCACTCCGGCCCCAGCCTATCCCGCAGGTAGCGCCCGTTACGCGCGTGGCTGGATGGTCAGCGATAACGGCGCCGGAAGCTGGTGGCACAGCGGGAGTCTGCCCGGCTCGGCCGCTTGTATGCTCCGCAGCCCGGATACCTCCTGCTCGGCAGCCCTCTGCAATACGCGAACCCAGCCTCATCAGGAAATGGATACCGCTCTCTATCAGATGATGTCTGACCTGACGCAAGACGTTTCCGGCTAACCCCGTCCACCAGCGAGTAATTCTGAGCAGAACCCGAGCCGAGCTACGAACAACCGGCATCAAAGGCAAATAACTGGCTGGCCCTCATGAAGGTTGCAATCATTTGCACAACTCTTTATGAAACTGCGTTCAGTTCTTTTTTCTTGATCCCTATATCTTCGTTGACCTTGAACAAAAAGAGCGCGTAGAAAAAGAGAAACGGGATAGTCATTTTAATTTCATTTGTCTCATTCAGAATTTGACAAATGTCGCTGATAGAGCGAGAGTTGTAGCACTCCCCTTATCCCCGGTTTCTCCGGAGATGAACCATGAACTCAGTTGAGGAAATCGAAGATCAGATCGTAAGAGCTTCCGACGGTTTCTTTGAAGACGAGGACATTCGGGAGCATCTGCACGTCACTATCGCCATCGCCGGCGACTTCTATCACTTTCTCGTCCAGCACGGTGAGCGTCCCGCCGCCGAAGACATCGACGAGATCATGGGCATTATCCGCTCCGGCATCGATCATTTCTTCTTGCTCGCTCATTTCTGCAAAATCCTCGACATCGGCAGCTATCCTCGCAGCCTTGAGCGCTGCCTGCACTGGGATTTCAGTTCATTGCGCGAGACATTCCTCGCCGGCTTCGCGCGCTTTGCCGCTGCTCGTGAGCTAGGCGCATCCGACGCTCTGCCGTCGCTTTTCGCCCTCGCCCATCTTGAGCTCGTCTTCCTCGCGCAGCACTTTCCCTCGGCGATCTTCGAGGAATAGGCACCGAACCTACTTCTTGCTGCTGATCAGCATCTCCGGGTCGGGCACAACCCTGCACGGCTCCGCATTCGTCGCCCTCCAGTTCAGCCCGTCCTTATAGCTAACCGCATCCAGATCAATCGAATCCACCGAGGTCAGCCCCTTCACCCACACATCCGCCTTTGCTGACTGGTGCGGGCCCACGCTCACCTTCAGGTTTACTGTCTGTGACGCAGTCCCATAGCCCGCGCCTCGGGCCGTCGGCGTCACGCTCCCCTTGCCGTTCCACCCATGCACGGTAATTCGGATCGCCGAAATCTCCGCTTCCTTCAGGTTGTTCAGCGCCAGTTGCAGATGCTGCCCCGTCTCGCCGGAGTTCGGACTAGTCCTGCTCCCGTTCTTCCCAACCTCAACTTGCGCCGTAAGCCCCTGAGCGTGCTGCACCTGCATCCAAACCGGACAATTCATCTGCGGCGGCGCAGCAGCAGCTGTTGCTTTCGTCTGGTTCTTCCCTGTCTGTGCGGTTCCCGCAGCCGCCAGCGCTACAGCCGCAACTACAAGCGATATCTTGGCAAAGCGATCCATCGTAAATTCTCCTGCTTTCCAAAAAACCACGCCGCGGCGTGTCTACTCCCTGTCGCTCCCATACACCGGAATTCCCGACTCCATCTTGTACACCAGGTCTGCAGCCTGCGCGGCGTATACGCTATCCGGATACTTCGTCTGCAGCCGTCCCGCCAGGTCTGTCGCGTGCCCGCGGTCTTCCTTTGCCTTGCCGTCATTGCCGTCCGCAGTCCACATGTCGCCCGCCGCCGCCAGCCGCCACGCTGCCTTGTACAGGGCCTCGGGAGCGCGCAGCGAATCCGGATGGTCGTCCGCATACTTCACATACAGGTCCGCCTCTTTCTCCGGACACTTCTCCGAGCCCTGCCAGTCCCCGCACAGCTTGTTCTCAATCAGCTCGAAGGCCGCAAAGTCTGCCCACTTCGTATGCGGAAAATACTTCTCGACATTCCGCATCTCGTTTTCGTCCATCTGCTCTCGCAGATACGCTTCCTTTTCATGTGCAGACGGCAGTGTCGCCGCGTCCGCTTTCTGCAATTGCCATCTTATGTCCGCCGCACGCCACATCGCCTCCGGCGTCAGCGGCGACTTCGGGAACATCTCTACGATTCGTTTGTACAGCAGCCGCGCAGCCGTCGCAGCCCCCGGTGGCGGATGGCTCTCCGACGCCGCTTCTTCCTGACTCACCGCTTCGCCAAACAGAATCTGGTCCCCATGCGGAGTGTTCACGTCGATTACGCCCTTGTTCACCATCCAGCCCGAGAGCGGCGTCACTTCCTGATCCTGCTCCATCGTCGGCATGTCCGACTGCCGGGACTCCGGCGCGTCGATATTGGCGAACACCCGCAACCAGTTCCCGCTGCGCTCCACAATCACCATCTCGCGCCCCGGCGTTATCACCGCCACGCGGTCCGACGACTCGTCCGCCTGCACATACAGATTCGCCTCGCGCACCAGCGTCGCCCGTGGCCCATTTTTCGGAACCTGCTCCTGGGGCATCCGCCCTTGCGCCTGTGCCGCCAGCGCCGAAACCGCAACCAGTGTCAGAACAGAAAGCTGAATTCGCATCTCGATCTTTCGACGAAGATCAACTGCAAAACGTCTCGCACCCAGCATACGCCAGCCCTCCGCGCGCTATGCGCGCTCTATTGTGAAAAAATGCTTCCCTGAGAATATAATTGACTAAGTCAACTATATTCGCTGCCGGAGTCACAGCTATGCCCAGCACTCAGGCCGAAAGCACCGCCGCCCAAATCGCCGCCTTCCGCCGCTTCAACCGCGCCTATACGCGTTTCCTCGGCACTCTTAGCGACAGCTATCTCCGTACCGAATACAGCCTCGCTGAAGGCCGCGTCCTCTATGAACTCGCCACCCGTTCCCGCCCTCAGGCCAAGGATGTCGCAGAAGCCCTCGGTCTCGACCCCGGCTACCTCAGCCGCATCCTCGCAAAATTCCGGAAAGCTGGCCTCATCGCCCGCGCCACTGCCCCGCATGACCGCCGTGCAGCCCATCTGCTCCTCACCGCCCGCGGCAAAGCGGCTTTGGGCACGCTCAATCGCCGCGCCAACCGCCAGGCCCACGCCGTTCTCTCGTCCCTCTCCACCGGGCAGCGTACCCAGCTCGCCGGCGCTTGGCACGCCATCGAACGCACCATCCTGGACCGCCGGCCCGATCCCGCCTCCATTGTCCTTCGCACTCACCGTCCCGGGGACATGGGCATGGTCGTCGCCCTCGAAGGCGCTGGCTATGTCGAGCAGTACGGCTGGGACGGTACCTTCGAGGCTCTCGCTGCCCGGATCGTCGCCGACTTTATCGAGAACTTTGACCCCGCCCACGAGCGCTGCTGGATCGCCGAAATGGACGGCCGCCACATCGGCCATATCTTCCTCGTCCGCCATCCCGGCCAGCCCGAAACTGCGAAACTGCGCCTGCTCTACGTCGATCCGGCCGCGCGCGGCCTCGGCCTCGGCAAAACTTTAGTCAACGAATGTGTGCAGTTCGCCCGTTCCGCCGGCTACAAAAAGATCACACTCTGGACGCAAAGCATCCTCACCGCCGCCCATCGAATCTACCAGGCTGCCGGATTCCAACTCGTCAAAGAAGAACCGCACCACAGCTTCGGACACGACCTCATCGGCCAGACCTGGGAACTCGATCTATAAACGAATTCGGGCTCACGTGAGCGAGGCTTGGTAGAAGCACCGGGCTTTAGCCCGGTGATAATGAGATCGAAAGCGACGAGGGCTTTAGCCCCGGCTTCACTTCCTGTCAATGCTTCGTGCTAGCACTAATCCGTATTGCTCCCGCTGAGAATCACCGTCACTTTCTCATACGGCCTTAGCTCCTCATCATGGAACAACACCGCGGCCGTCGTCACTGCCCCGCTCGGCTCTGCCTTGATCCCAGCCGAAGCCAGCGCCCGCACTGCATCGCGCACCTCATCGTCGCTGACCGTAAGAATGTCGTCGACAAACGTTCGTATATGCTCGAAATTCAGCTCGCCTACGCTCTGCGTCCGCAGCCCGTCGCAGATCGTGCGCGTCGTCATCTCCGCCGGCCACGTCACAATCTCGCCTGCACGAAAGCTCTCCTGCGCATCGGCTGCCAGTTCCGGCTCTACGCCAATCACACGCGCTTCAGGCCGCAGACGCTTCACCGCCGCCGCCACGCCGCTCAGTAATCCCCCGCCGCTCACCGGACTTAGCACCAGGTCCACATCCGGAAGCTCCTCCACAATCTCCAGCCCGCACGTTCCCTGTCCGGCAATAATCGCCGCATCGTCATAGGGAGGCACCATCACATACCCGAACTCAGCCGCCAGCTCCTCGGCCTTCTGTTTCCGCTCCGCGCTTGCCGGCCCCACCGTCACAATCTCCGCGCCCATGGCTGCCGCCGCACGCCGCTTCATCTCGGGAGCATTTGACGGCATCACAATCACCGCCTTTACGCCCAGCGCCCCGGCCGCATACGCTACTCCCTGCGCATGGTTCCCGCTCGAATACGTAATCACACCGCGTCTGCGTTCCTCTGCCGTCAGTTGCGCAATCCGGTTGTACGCCCCGCGCAACTTAAAGCTGCCCGTCGCCTGCAATCCCTCATTTTTGATGAAAGCCTCGCCCGCCGCGCCCGCAACCTGTAGCCTCACCAACGGAGTCCGCACCGCCACGCCCGCAATCCGCACCTGCGCCGCCCGAATCTCATCCAATGTCACCAGCGAATCCGTCCCAGCCATGCAAACAATAGTAACGTTTTCTTCAACTTCAAATGTAGCTACAAATGAAGTACCATGGAAATTATCGAATTCGAATGGGATGCGAAGAAGGCTGCCTCCAATCTGCGAAAGCACCGGATATCTTTCCCATTTGCGATACAGGTATTTCTGGATGAGAACCGTATCGAGAGACAGGACGAAAGTGACGATTACGGCGAAGACCGATGGATTACAACCGGCCTGGCTGATGAAATTGAAATAGTGGTTGTATACACCGTTCGCAATGGAAATATCCGCGTCGTTTCAGCTCGAAGGGCAAATAGCCATGAAAGAAAAGCATACTGGAATCGTTAAATATCGCCTTGACCCCGAGCGTCCGGTCAGGCTCGCTCCGCGGCAAAAAGTCATCCTGCAGAGGATGACCGACGATCAGCTCGACTACTCCGACATCCCCCCGCAGAAAGGGGTGAATTGGACACGCCCCGGCGCACTTGTCCCCTCCGAAAACAAGCAGCAGATCACGCTGCGCCTCGACGCCGATGTGCTCAAGTTTTTCAGGAAAACCGGCAAACGCTATCAGAGCCGCATCAACGCCGCCCTGCGCGAGTATGTCAACGCCCACAAAAAAGCGGTCTAGCTCGAAGAAAGGAGTTGTTGCGTTGACGGAATCCAAATACAAAGGTGCTCTCACGACTGAGCAACGAAGGCGCTTTATATGGCTTCGCGGCGTTCTTGGCTTTGGGGGAATTTTGTTCGTCGTTTCAACCGGACTGGATTTCTATAGCCACAAAACTCTGCCAGGAGGATGGGGGATTCTCGAAATCTTACTCTCCGCCTGCTCTTGTGTGGTAGCTGGCCTGTTATGGGGAATCATCACATGGCGGCTCGTTGCGCGTAAGCATGGGAGAAACCAATAGAACCCTTGGCCAAAACTAACCTGCTCCTCTTGTCACTACCCGCTTTTTAGCTACCCGCCCTTTAGTTACCAGCTTCACCAGCCGCTTCTCTAAATCTCTAGAATCACCGGCATAATCAGCGGCCGCCGGCTCGTATTTTTCTGGATATACCGCTTCAGATCGATCCGGATCTTCTCCTTGATCACGCCGTAATCCGCCTTCTCTTCCGCGCTCGAGCCTTCCAGCGTCTGCGCCACCACGCTGCGCGCCGTTTCAATCAACTCGTCATCGCCTACAAATCCGCGCGTCACCACCTCCGGCTGCTTCTCCACCTTCCCCGTCAGCTTGTTGATCGTTAGGATCGGCAGCACAATTCCGTCTTCCGACAGATGCCTGCGGTCGCGTATGACCAAATCCTCCACCACATCCGCCGTCGATCCCGAATCGATGCACACCCTCCCCGCGGTCACCTTGCCTGCCTTGCGCGCATCTGTCCGGTCAAGTTCCAGAACATCGCCGTTCTCGATCACCAACGCCAGATCGACCACGCCCACGCTCTGCGCCAGCTCGGCATGCTTCTTCAGGTGCCGGTAATCGCCGTGCACCGGAATAAAAAACCGCGGCTTCAGCAGATTGATCATCAGCCGTTGCTCTTCCTGGCTCGCGTGCCCGCTCACATGGATCAGTCCCGACGCGCCATCGTCATAAATCACATGCGCATCGCGTCGACAAAGGTGATCGATCACCCGGAAAATGCTCTTCTCATTCCCCGGAATCACCCTCGAGCTCAGCACTACCGTATCGCCCGGGAGCACGCGCGCATGTTTGTGGTTGTCCACCGCCGCCCTGCTCAGCGCGCTCATCGGTTCGCCCTGCGTCCCGCTGATTAGGATCATCACTTCTTCGGGAGTGTAATCGCCGATCTGCCCCGGATGAATCAGCAGCCCCGGTGGCACATCGATATACCCCAGGTCCTGCGCCACTTCGGTCGATTCCACCATCGAGCGCCCGACTACGGCAACCTTGCGCCCATGCGCATGCGCCAGGTCCATCGCAATCCGAATGCGGTAAATCGACGACGAAAAGCAGCTGAAGAACAGCTTCTTCTTCGTGCGCGAAAACAGCTCGTCCAGCCGCGGCTTCACAGCCCACTCGCTCGGCGTATACCCTGGCCTGTCCACATTCGTCGAGTCCTGCAGCAGTGCCAGCACTCCGCGCTTGCCGTACTCTGCAAAGCGATGCAGGTCGAACGCCTTCCCATCCGGTGGCGACAGGTCGATCTTAAAGTCGCCTGTGTGCACAATCACACCCACCGGAGTCTCAATCGCCAGCGCCACGCAATCCACAAGACTGTGCGTCACGCGAATCGGCTCAATCGTGAACGGCCCCAGCCCGAACTTCGCGCCCGGAACAATCTCAATCAGCTCCGTATCGTCGAGCATCTTGTGCTCTTCGAGCTTGCCTTCGACGTATGCCAGCGTGAACTCCGTGCCGTATACCGGCACGTTCAGCTCCGACAATATCCATGGAAGCCCGCCGATGTGGTCTTCATGTCCGTGCGTCAAAATAATGCCGCGCACATGCTGCTTGTTCTCAACCAGGTAGGAAATATCAGGAACAACAATATCGACACCCAGCAACTCCGACTCGGGAAACATCAGCCCGGCGTCAATCACCAGAATGTCGTCTTGCCAGCGAACAGCGAGGCAGTTCATGCCGAACTCGCCCAGCCCGCCCAGGGGTATGATCTGTAATTTTTGGTCAGCCATTGGAAACTAAAATGCTATCAGGTAGCATCGTCCACTCAAAGCTCGACGCTCAGGAACAAAGCACGTAGGTTTCATCAAGGCCGCAAGAGTGTTTATGCGGCCCAGGTTTTCTTCGCACGCAACGAGGCTGGATTACGAGCTAGGCAACTACCTTCGATCTCACCACAACCGGCTCGCTCTCTGCTTCACCCACATGGTCCAGATTGATCCCAGTCGTCTCGATGCGGTACATCCACGTCACAATCGCTCCCAGTATCGACGAAATCACCAGCCCGTACAGTAGCCAGCGCGTCCCGATCGTGACCAGCAGAATCGGAAACAGGAACGCCGTCGCGACTGCGCCGATCTTGGCGAACGCCGCCGCAAAACCCGCTCCCTTGCCCCGCACAGCCGTCGGAAACACCTCGCCCGCCAGCAGATACGTCTGCGCATTCGGCCCTAAGTTGGTCATGAAATCGAACAGCATGAATCCAGCAAAGATGACCACAATCTTCAGATGACCCGTAAAGTCCACCGATAGCGACGCTAGGAACAGCCCCACCGCGCAGCCTATGAACCCGAACACCTGCAGCCAGATCCGCCCCAGCCTGTCCGCCAGGAACACCGCGCATGCAATGCCGACAATCAGTAGCGTCGTGATCATCGCATCACCCTTGGCCGCCAGCGTCGCATTCGCAATCAGGTCGCTCATGCTGCGCACATGTTCGGCCTTTTGCCCAATCGTCGCCGCCAGAATCGTGGGCGTAAAAATGCCGATTCCGTAAGTGCTCAGGTCCTGTAGAAACCACGGCACCGAAGCCAGAATCGTCGCTCTGCGATATCTCTTGCCGAACAGCGACAGGAATGACCCGCCGCTGTGGCTCTCGTTCGCTCCCGCCTGGTCCGCCAGCACAATCTGCTGCGGATACTGTGGCTTGCGCGACAGCAGCTTACTCGCCGCCGCCGTTGCACGCTCTTTTTGACCGCGCGTGTGCAGCCAGTTCGCGCTCTCCGTCACGGAAAACCGCCAGATCGTCACCAGCGCCGCGGGAATCACTGCCGTCGCAAACATCCATCGCCACGCATCCAAATTCGGCACCGCCAGCAGCACTATGTAGCCGACGCCCGTACCCGCCAGCGCGCCGATTGCCTGGAACGCAAACGCCGCCAGCACCAGTTTGCCCCGGCTTGTGCTCGGAATGTTCTCCGAGATAATCATGTGCGCTGTCGGATAATCGCACCCCAGCGCCACTCCCAGCCCGAATAGGCAGAAGATCAGCGACACAAAACTCGTGCAGAACACCGCTGCGCCCAGAAACGCCGTGAAGATGATCATCTCAACAATGAACATCGACTTGCGTCCAAAATAGTCCGACAGGCTGCCCAGCCCCACCGCGCCGACCAGAATACCGCCCAGGGTAGCGGCGGTCACGAACCCCTTCTGTGAGGGAGCAATCGCGAACTCGCGCGCAATCAAAGGCAACGCGACGCCGGTCATGAAGACCACAAATCCTTCAAAGAACTTGCCCGCCGCGGCCAGCATCCAGATGCGCCGCTGCATCGCCGTCATGGGAAAGGACTGGACTACCGTCCCATCAGGCCACACCGGCCGCTCATCGATATATTCCTGCACCGTGCGGGGTGTTCCCGGCACTCCATTCGCAACGTTCGACATGGCGTCCCCTCGTCAACTACTGAAACTTCAGCTACTGAATCTTCGCAATCTGAATCTCGCTCCGTGCCCGGATCGACGTCGGCAGCGGAATGAAATGCACCGCATTTAGAAAACTCGGCGAGCTTCCGCCGTCCGGCGAAATGCACCACAGCAAAAAGTTGCTGATGGCTGTCGCCACCTGCGAGTTCGGCTGCTTCTCCGCGACCACCGCATATTCGTAATTGATCAGTGGATACGAGTTCGCCCCTGGAGCGAACACCAGCGTCAGCCGTTCATCCGGAGGCGTCCTCGGCGTCAGTTCGGCTGCCGCTGCCGTCACTGTCTCGGCATTTGGCAGCATAAAGTTCCCGTCCTGGTTCTGCAGCATCGTCGTAATCAGCCCGGCCTTCTTCGCGGCATCTTCAAAGCTCGCGCCCACATAGCCCACCGAGTACGGCGTCCTGGCAATCGTCCGCACCATGCCGTCGTTACCCGTCGCCGTCAGGCCCCCGGCAACCGAAGGCCATGCCACCGTCGTCCCATACCCTATCTTGTCTCCCCACGACTGACTCGCGCTGTCCTCCGTCTGAGTCGTGAACGTCAGAAACTGCGTAAAGATAAATGTGTCGCCCGAACCCTCCGCGCGCCGCACCGGAATAATCGCGTGGTGCGGTAGCTGCACGCCGCGGTTCATCGCCACAACCGGTGCCGCATCCCACATGCTAATCTTGCCCGAGTAAATGTCCGCCAGCACCGGTCCGCTCAGCTTCAGCGTCGCTCCCTGCATGCCCGGCAGATTCACCTCCACCGTCTGCGCTGAAATCGCCAGCGGAATATTCAGGATGCCCGGATTCCGCATCTTCTGCATGTCGTCCATGTATGCGTCCGACGTGCCGATCTGCACATGCCCGGCAATTGCCTCCGCAATCCCAGCGCCCGATCCTGTCGAGCCCGTCGTAATCTGGAGGCTCGGATCGACCTTCGCATACGCCTCAACCCACGCCTTGAACAAGGGAAAAATCAGTGTCGACCCCGTCTCCGAAATCGTCACCGCCGCCGCGCACACCGCAGCCAGCGAAAACATCGCCATCCCGGCAGTTAACAGCTTGAAACGAAAGAATCGGCGAGTCGCGCCTGCGTGGCGAACGCCCATGACGTACCTCTCTGCTTCTCAGCCGTGCCTAAATGCACTGGCCGGATGGGATAATCATCCAACTTCGCCCACCACGCTAACAGAGGCAATGTTACGGAGTGATGAAAGCTGCGCCTCCAACTGCGCTTGTTTTAAAGCTCAGCCCCATCCGCAAACCCTTCCGCCACCCGCTTCTTAGCCGACAAATCCCGGCAGAGCCCCCGCCGCCGTCCCCAGCACAATGTCATTGAACGCATGCGCATTCAGCGGCTCCTCCGGACCCACATACACTGTCCGCACCCCGCGCCGGTTCGCAATGTTCACAAATCCAGCTGCTGGATACACCGACCCCGATGTCCCTATCACCAGCACCACCGTCGCGCGATCCAGCTCCGCATCGTCGAGCATCTTGTGCTCTTCGAGCTTGCTCTCTACCGCCGGTTCTTCCGCTTCGCATCCGCCCTCGGCCAGTATTGAAACTCATCCGCATACAGCTCCCCGCTCAAATCCAGAGCCCTCTGCTGCATGCGTGCCTGCGCATCCGCAATCGCTCGGTTGTAAATCACCGGCCCAATCTCTTCGAGAAAATAATTCAGCAGCAACCCCGCCGGAAGCTCACCGATCGGCTCGCGCATATTCTCTTGAAAGTACCGTTGAATCGACGCGACCGCATCCGCGCGTGCCGGCTTGGAGAGTTCAAGGATCATGCAACCCAGCTTAATCGCGTCCGCCGTTCAGAGCGAATCTATTCGGCATCACAATCGGCCGCCGTTAAGGCCGCATTTACACCAGATTCATAACATCCCTGGCAAAACCTCAGCCGCCGTCCCCAGCACAATGTCATTGAACGCATGCGCATTCAGCGGCTCCTCCGGACCCACATATACCGTCCGCACCCCGCGCCGGTTCGCAATGTTCACAAATCCAGCCGCTGGATACACTGACCCAGACGTCCCCACCACCAGCACGACCGTCGCGCGATCCAGCTCCGCATAAATCCCATCCATATCCAGCGGAATCTCACCGAACCATACAATATGTGGCCTCACAACTCGCCCGCACTTCTCGCACTGCGGCAGTTGGTCCGCACCCTCGTACAGCGCCGTATCTGCAAACGGCACGCCGCACCGCTCACATCGCGACTGAAACAATGTCCCGTGCATGTGGTGAACCCGCTGCGACCCCGCCCGTTCATGCAGATCATCCACATTCTGTGTACACAGGTAGAAGCGATCGCCCATTCTCTGCTCGATTGCCGCTAGCGCGCGATGCCCCGCATTCGGCTGCGCCGCCATCGCATCCCGCCGCCGCATCGAGTAGAACCGCCACACCAGCTCCGGATTCGCCTCCCACGCCTCCGGCGTCGCAACATCCTCCACGCGATGCCCGTTCCACAACCCGCCCGATCCGCGAAACGTCGCCAGCCCGCTCTCCGCCGAAATCCCTGCGCCAGTCAACACAAACAGCCGGTCATCTGCGCTCAAATCCATACAGCGATTATGCTCTCCTGATTGACTTCACCCCGCGCACCCGCTACCGTTGTTCCAAGCGCGAAGGGCGCATCCAGTCCGCGGAAAGGGCAGTGCCCACCTCTCACTTTCACAACTCGACGAATCTTCTTTCTTGCCTGACTCGTGCGGACTCCAGGCCATCAGCGAAAGGAGCTTCGTATGTCTGAAAAAGAACTACCCTCCCGTCCCAGCCTCGAACAATACAAAAATCAAGCCAAAGACCTCAC
>JASHRS010000199.1 GCA_030037215.1 Silvibacterium sp.
GACTGAGTTCTACAACCCCACTGAGGGCAACGATTACCTCTTCCTGGGCGTGGCCTACGACGGGGTCGGTAACTGCGGCAATGTTGCGTGCGTGATGAATTTCTCTCTGCCCACATCTGCTTCTTTCACATTTCCTACAGCCCCCTATGCAGCGCCGCTTGAACAAAACTACTACCGCGCGTTCAGCGCAATTATCATTGACAACTACTCGAATGCCGCGGGTGCATCCCAGGTTTACTTTGGAGATATGGGAGATGGTGCTGGCATACAAGCTTCACAAGAAGCTTTGAATTGATCAAAACGTGAACAGCAATATGAAAGCCCCGCATTGCCGCGGGGCTTTTGATTTCTATGCTGGCATGTCGCCTCGCTTGTCCCTTCGTGAAATTCAGGCACATGCTCAAGAACATTTTTGGTAACGAAAGGGTGACAAAGGGCACAATTTGCTGGCTCATCGGCAGCGAAGCTCTTACTATTTCCCCAAAAGTTCCAAAAGTCGCGGAGCATTCGTGATCAAGGTCACTGCCGGGTTCGTGTTGTTCTTCACGTCGATTTCAGGTTTGGCTGCGGCTCAGGATGCTGCCAATCCTCCTCTCGACCAGCTTACGATCGGGCAGGCGTTGATGGACAAGGCGCTGGATGCTTTCGGCCCGCGTGAGAAGTTGATGGCGATCCGTTCCGAGCAGTGGATGGCCACGGTTACGCAAAGCACATCGCAAGGGTCCATCTCGTTTGAGGAAGAGGGTATTCAGGCATTTCCCGGCTTGTTTTCCGTCGAGATGGCGCATCAACCGGACGTACCGCAAAGAGTTGTTGTAGCTCCCGAATTCGGTTACCGCATGGCAATGGGGATGACAGTTGCGATTCCATCCGCGCGTGCCGATCTCTACCGGCAGGAGATGAAGTTCGATCCGGTATATATTGCGCAGAATCTCTCACACTATACGTTCACTCCAGTTGGCTCTGAGCAGTACAACGGCAGGCGGGTCGATGCGCTGAAGATCAGTGCGGACGGCATGGACTATATCTGGAAGATCGATGCGAAGACTGGACGCCTGCTGTCGGTGATGCACCATGCGCCATCGGGAGATGTGGTTTCTGATTTTTCCGATTATCGCCAGGTTGATGGCATCTACTATCCGTTCACGCGGCACACGACTTCGCCGGGCTATACGACCGATGTGACGATCAACAGCTATAAGGCAAATGTTCCTATCGACCAAAGCCTCTTGCTGCAGCCAAGTGATTTGACACCAAGCGCATTAAATGTGAGGGTCCTGCAGTCCTATTCCATTTCCTACACGCAGGATTTAGACGGTGGCAATTCTTCGAATTGCCAGATCACGAAATCCGCATCGAACTCGCCCGGCGCGAATTCCCTGGACGATATCGGTTTTGTGACCGAGTCTATCGGATCGAACCTCAAGCTCACCTGCAATTCCTGGGATCAGAACTCGATCTTTCCTCGTACTTTGAATGCGATGCTGGTCGCGTCTTCTGACGGCAACGCCTACGTAATTGCCTGCGACAGGGCATGGAAGTGGTCGAAGTGTGTGCCGCTGAAGGCCGGGCTCACTTTTCCAGCAAACCTCGAGGAAAACCGTCTTAAGGTCCGAGGCACCAACGAAGGCGGCAAGGAAGAAGAGGCGACTTTTAAGATTCTTATGGAGAAGCCGCTGCAATAGGTACGGTGATGGCTTCGCGAATATAGAAAAGCCCCGCATTGCTGCGGGGCTTTTTTGGTTTTGGGACCGAAGGTCCGTGTGCCTGGACGGCCAGTCCTAGTACATGCCGTCCATACCGCCGCCGTGGCCGCCCGGTGCAGGCGCCGCCTTGGGCTCGGGAATGTCCGCGACCATGGCTTCGGTGGTCAGCATCAGGCCTGCGATCGAAGCTGCATTCTGCAGCGCCGTGCGCGTAACCTTCGTCGGATCGATGACGCCAGCCTTCACCAGGTCTTCGAAAACACCCGTTCCGGCGTTGTAGCCGTAGTTGTGGTCCTTGTGCTCGTGGATCTTGCCGACCACAACCGCACCTTCCTCGCCGGCATTGCCGACAATCTGGCGCAGAGGCTCTTCGAGAGCGCGGCGAACGATTCCGGCGCCGATCTTCTCATCTCCCTCAAGGTTCTTGATCAGTTCGTCGACTGCGGAAGTCGAGCGAACGAGAGCGACGCCGCCGCCCGGAACGATGCCTTCCTCAACCGCTGCGCGGGTTGCGTGCATTGCGTCCTCAACGCGAGCCTTCTTTTCCTTCATTTCGGTCTCAGTCGCTGCACCAACCTTGATGACGGCCACGCCGCCGACCAGCTTCGCAAGCCGCTCCTGGAGCTTCTCGCGGTCGTAGTCGGAGGTGGTCTTCTCGATCTGGTTGCGGATTTCCTTTACGCGGCCTTCGATGGCCTTGGATTCTCCCCGACCCTCGACGATGGTCGTGTTGTCCTTGTCGATGGTCACGCGCTTCGCGCGGCCAAGGTCCTCGATCTTGACGTTCTCAAGCTTGATGCCGAGATCTTCGGTGATCGCCTTGCCGCCGGTCAGCTTGGCGATGTCTTCAAGCATGGCCTTGCGGCGGTCGCCAAAGCCGGGAGCCTTGACGGCAGCCACGTTCAGGGTTCCACGCAGCTTGTTAACAACGAGAGTGGCGAGCGCTTCGCCGTCCACGTCCTCAGCAATGATGACGAGCGGCTTGCCGTTGCGGGCAACCTGCTCGAGCAGAGGAAGCAGGTCCTTCATCGAGCTGATCTTCTTCTCGTGGATCAGGATATAGGGATCTTCGAGCGAGGCCTCCATGCGGTCGGGATCGGTAACGAAGTACGGGCTCAGATAGCCGCGGTCGAACTGCATGCCTTCGACGACTTCAAGCTGCGTCTCAAGCGTCTTCGACTCCTCGACCGTGATCACGCCGTCCTTGCCGACCTTCTTCATGGCCTCGGCGATAATTGTGCCGATCGTCGAGTCGGAGTTGGCGGAAATGGTGCCCACCTGCGCAATCATGTCACCCGAAACCGGCTTCGACAGCTTCGAGAGCGCTCCACCGACTGCAACGCCATTCTCGTCGCGCTTGCCCACAACAGCCTCAACGGCCTTGTCAATGCCGCGTTTCAGCGCCATCGGGTTCGCGCCCGCAGCAACCGTCTTCACGCCTTCGCGGTAGATGGACTGCGCCAGCACCGTCGCGGTGGTGGTGCCATCACCGGCCACGTCCGAGGTCTTGGATGCCACTTCGCGCACCATCTGCGCGCCCATGTTCTCGAGCGAATCCTTCAGCTCGATCTCCTTGGCCACGGTCACGCCGTCCTTGGTGATCGTGGGCGATCCGAATTTCTTCTCGATGACCACGTTGCGGCCCTTGGGGCCGAGCGTCACCTTCACTGCGTCAGCCAGAGTGTTCACGCCGCGCAGAATTGCCTGGCGCGAATCTTCTCCATGCAGAATTTGCTTTGCCATTGCGATTTCTCCTAAACAATAGGGGAGACTGTGCTCCCGGGTTACGAATTTTTGCTGCGTGCTTTTGCGGCGGAGCCGCGTGTCGCTGGACGCGCAGTCCTCACTTCTTTTTGAGGATGCCGAGGACTTCTTCCTCGCGCATGATGAGGAATTCCTCGCCGTCGATCTTGATCTCGGTGCCTGAATACTTGCCGAACAGCACACGGTCACCCGCCTTGACGTCGAGAGGGAAGACCTTGCCTTCGTCGTTCGACTTGCCCTTGCCTACGGAGATGACTTCGCCTTCCTGGGGCTTTTCCTTGGCGCTGTCAGGGATGATGATGCCACCACGGACCGTCTCACCCTCTTCGATACGACGAACCAGGATGCGATCGTGCAGCGGAGTAAAGGTGGTCGCTACGGATGCAGTTGCCATTGCGTTACTTCTCCTTCGCGCGAGGATTCGTCCTCGCGAGTATTGGTGCTGATTGAAATAGCCGGATTTTCCGGCGGCGCATATAAAAGCACGGACATGGCGTCCGTTAGCACTTACGCCTTCCGATTGCTAAGGTAAAGGTTTGAAGAGACTGATGTCAAGGGGTTGGACGGTAAAAATTGAGTGAATCACACTCAGGTTTATGTAAATAACTCCGGCTCACATGCGCCGAACGGTTTAGCCATCCCGTAAAAAATTCATCTCATTGATTCAAAATAGCTTATCAGTCAAGACTGAGCGTCCAGTCTAAGATTCCAGTGTAACGTTACTTCACAATTCGGGTGATCCGGGGCTTTGCGCGGTCCTTATGTCGATGATTTCAAGCTCGATGCCGCCAAACTCAGGATGGTCGTTCCGGCGGACTTTGTACGCCAGGTCGATGCGGGAGTCCTGTTGCAGTTCATGGGCAGCGAGTTTTTCCGCCATGTTCCATCCCACGGCACCCAGCGCCACGCCATTTTTGCCGATAGCCAGTTGCAGGCGAATATGCTTTTCCTTCATTACGCGTGGCGGATAAGCAATGCGCACACTGTCAGCGAAGAATACCGGCTCCTCATTGTCCATACCGCACGGCTCGAGCTTGCGCAGCCATGAGTACAGCTCCTCATTAACCTCTTCAAGTGGCAGCACCGCATCGCATACGAGCGGACTACCCAGTTCTGCCTCGCTCAAATGGGCCTCGGCATATGCTGCCAGCCGCTGGCGCAGCTCCGGAACCCGTTCCGATGGAAGCGAAAAGCCTGCGGCGTGCGCGTGTCCTCCAAATCGGGTGAACAGATCGTGGCAGCTTTCAATCGCGTTCAGCAGATGAAACGCTGGAATTGACCGCCCGGACCCGTACGCCTCGCCATCTTCGTGCGCCAGCACCAGCGTCGGCTTGCCAGTGCGGTCAACCACGCGCGAAGCCAAAATCCCGATAACGCCGCGATGCCATCCGTCTCCGTCGATCACCAGGCAGCGCGAGTCGCGAAACTGCTCCTGGTCCAGCATCGCCAGAATCTGCGCAAGCGCGGCCGCCTCCGTGTTGCGCCGTTCCTGGTTGAGCTGCTCCAGCTTCTGAGCGATAGCCTGCGCTCGCAGCGGGTCCTTTGTCGTGAACAACTCGACGACTTCCGATGCAATGTCCATGCGCCCGGCGGCGTTGATGCGCGGAGCCAGCCGGAAACCTATGTCGATTGGTGTCAGCGCGCGCTGCGCCGGGTCGATCTGTGCCACATGCATCAGAGCGCGCAGTCCGGAGTGCACCGGACGCTCCAGCGCCTTGATGCCGAGCGCGACAAAGACCCGATTTTCACCCAGAAGTGGAACCGCATCCGCCACCGTAGCAATTGCCAGCAGTTTGAGAAAGGAGGGAAGCAATTTCGTCCGCGCAAGAGTGCGATCCTGAACTTCAAGCAGCGCTTGTGAAAGCTTGAACGCCACGCCTGCTCCGCACAAATGTTTGCACGGATAGCCGCACCCGGGCTGATTGGGATTCAGAATCGCCAGTGCCTTCGGAAGTCCCATAGCCTGCTCGGGCAGGTGATGGTCCGTCACAATCAGGTCCAGCCCCAGCTCACTCACAGCTTCGGCGGCGGCAAACGCGCGGATTCCGGTGTCGACACTGATCACCAGCCGCACACCCTCGCGCGCAGCAGTTTCAAGAATCTCGCGCTGCATCCCGTAGCCTTCGCGCAGCCGATGCGGAACATGGAAACGAACTGTGCCGCCGAGCCGCTCAATTGCTGTCTTGAGCAGCACGACGGCGGTCGTGCCGTCCACGTCGTAGTCGCCATAAATAAGGATGGACTCGCCGTCCGCAATCGCCCGCTGGATACGCCCGACTGCGGCATCCATCCCCAGCATCAGATAGGGATCGTGCAGGTCGTCGAGGCGAGGGTTGAGAAACTGCCTGGCTTCCTCGGCGTTCCGAATACCGCGGGCAACAAGCAGGCGCGCCATCAACCTCGGCAGCGCGGCATTCGGCCCTGCGGACGAAGACCTGTCCGTGGCCGAAAGCGCTTCCTCGGCTGCCTTGTCCGGTTTGCGGATGATCCACTTTGGCCGTATTCGCGGAGGCGATACCTCAGACGTGCTCACCGCCGTTAATTCGCATCCTCGTCTGCGTCGTCGCTGCCGAAGGCGATCTCGCCGAACCGGTCGATTGATTCGACCAGGTTCTGGTAGCGTTCGTACCAGCTTGTGGTGCTCTCGTGCAGAAAGACCACCCCCTGGTAGGCGAAACCAAGCTGGATGTATCCAACCTTACCGACATACGCCGTCAACGACTGCGCTTCTTCAAGCTCGGGAGTATCGCCGTCGGGAAAGTTGGCATCCTGCAGCTCTTCCAGCAGCAATTCCAGATCAGCCTTCTCCAGCCGCACGTCGCTCATGGTAAGAAACGGCGCGCCGGCGGCCTTTGCCGTCTCGACAAAATCCTTCCAGCCGTCGATATTGTCCTCATCGTCCCACAGTACCGTCGGAACCTCCTCGCCCACGTAGGCAGGAACACGGCGGAGTCCGTGGCCTTCGATGAAGGCCACCATATCGTCTTTGAGCGAGAGCAGGCTGGTTTGGGTCATGACCATCTTCTTATTGTCGCAGCTTTCCATACGGAAAAAGAGGCAAAATTCCCGCGGCTTCACCTGTGCGGTTACTCGTGCTCCAAGCAGTGCAACCCTCTGTCTCGCCCGTGCAATTGTGCTATATTTCGAGCAAGATAAATGATTTTTTCACGCGACTATATTGCATATCTGGCTCGGCACACGGTCGCAGGTCTCATCGATGCCAAAGTGATTCGTACCGACAAACTGCCGGTCGTCAACGAGCGCGTCAACGCAGGCCTGCTTGAGGAGCTTTCGCTCGAAGATCGCATCAACGAAGAAGTACGCGTCATTCTCGACGCCTACCAGGAGGAGATGCACCGCACTGGAGCGGCTTACGCCGAAATGTTCAAAAAGGTGAAACAGGAACTCGCGCGCAAATACAAGGCGGTGCTGTGAGAATTACACGCGACAAGCTCAACAAACTTGCCCATGTCGTCGCCGATACGCTGGCCGACACTAATGAGTGCGAATTTCTCGAAGACCGCAACACTATCCGGCAGACAGCGCGCGCAGTTCTCGAAAAGCTGCTGGCCGAGGAAACGCGCATCGACCAGGCCGCACGCCTCAAGATCGCCTCACAGCGCCGCATCATCCCCGAAGGCAGCCAGGAGTGGGACATCCTCTACCGCAAGTACTACAACGACGAAGTCAAAAAGCTCGGCATCTAACGCTCGCGCGCCGCAAAGCGGATTCACCCCTGCTCTGATATATTTAAGAGGTTGGCGACTCCCGCCAGACCTCCCATTCGGCGCCATGGTGTAATTGGTTAACACGCCGCCCTCTCAAGGCGGAGAGTTCGGGTTCGATCCCCGATGGCGCTACCAAACTCTAATCCTATGAAATCCGGCAATAATATACATCCTCAGGCCACCACGGGAAGGCTGTAGTCTTTTGTCTGGAGACGCTGCCCAGCCTTGCAACCTGTCGCGCTTCCTCACCGGTGAATGCCTTCTGCGTATACGGCATCTCAAGCCCCAGAAATCCCAGCAGTGAGCCGATGTCACGGTGAAATTGCATTGAAGGAATAGTAAGTGGCAAGGTGAATCGACCTTGAACTTTGCCAAATCGCCTGGTCGGAACGACTCATGACAGACAGAACTCCGCAGTGTTTTGCCAGGAGTCATCATCTGTCCGCGTATTAAGAGGCAGGACAGCGGTTAGGGGTGAACTCCGTCACCACAAACAACCTCATTTTTA
>JASHRS010000200.1 GCA_030037215.1 Silvibacterium sp.
CTTTTTCATTCCTCGATTCTGGTTCAGCAGTTTTTCGAGCTCAGGCGGAACGGTTGACCGCCGCTCCTCAAGATCCGGCTCCAGCACAACCTCTGCCAGCCCGCCGACGCCGACCTTCGCGCCCTTCTGCATCTGCTTGTTTACCAGCAGAATGTGCCCGTCCTTCGCCGATCCGAACAGCGATGTCCTGAAAGGAAAGCCGTTGATCGTTCCCTTCACTCTCATACGGTTGCGTTTCGGCCACGCCTTTGCCGGATCGAACGGCACCTTTACAATCACCCACTTCAGCGCCGTGCCGTCCGGCACCAGCACTCCGCGGAATTTCTTCTGCGTGCCCACGCCGAAAGTTTACTCGTTCCTCAGTGCTTGCACAGGTTCAATCGACGCGGCCTTCCCCGCAGGCACCAGCGCCGCGAGCACACCCACTCCAAGCAGAACCATAACCGCCAGCGCCAGAGAAGCCAAAATTCCCGAGCCGAAATCCGGGAAGGACTCGCGCAAAAGCCTGTCTGCGGCAAACGACAGCACAATACCGATCCCGAGCCCGACCATCACCCACCCCAGCACATCCGTCATTACCAGCCGGATCACATCAAAACGCTGCGCGCCCAGCGCCATCCTGATGCCGACTTCATTCGTGCGCTGCGCCGTCACATAGCTGATGAGCCCATAAATCCCGACAACGGCCAGAACCAGCGCGAGCGCGGCAAAGGCAGCGAGCATATCGACAATCAGCCGCCGTCCGGCCAGCGATCCTGACACCAGCTCATCGATCGGCCGAATGTCAGACGCCGTCTGCGCGCTGTCGGCAGACGCAATCGCGCGTCGCATCGCAGGCGCAAGCGCCACCGGATCGCCGTTCGTCCGCACCAGGAAATTTGTTTCATTGTTTGCCGTTTGCGCAAACGCGTAATAGCGCAGTCCATCGCTAGTATCGTCTTCAAGCGATTTGCTGCGGATCGTGGCCACCACCCCGATAATCAGTACTGGTTTATTGTCGGCGATGCCGCTGATGTGTTCGCCGATCGGGCTCTTATTCGGCCAGTATTTTCTTGCCAGCCTGCTGTCTATCACCACCACCGGCTCGGTATCGGCGCGGTCTTCAGGCGAAATCCAGCGCCCGGCCAGCAGCGGAATCTGCATCACTTTGAGATAACCGGGTGTCGCCAGCGCAATGTCGCTGTGTGGACCGGGATCATTCGGTGCCAACGGACGTCCAACGATACCGAACGAGTTTGACCCTCCCTGCTGCGGATCGAACGGCAACGGATCGATCGCCGCCACTGCGGTCACTCCCGGCTGCGCAGCCAGATTGGTAAGCACTGCATCGGTAAACGCTGCCTGGTGCGGTCCGCTCTTGCGAAACTCCTGTCCGGAAAAAGAAACAGTCGCGGCGACCACGCCATGCGGATTGAATCCCGGATCGACATTCTCGAGCTGCCGCAGGCTCGCCAGGAACAGCCCCGTCCCCGTCAGCAGCAGAAACGCCAGCGCCACTTCGCCGATCACAAACGCGCTGCGCAGCCGCTGCTTCTCGACCGATGCCGTCGCGCTCCGCCCTCCGTCATGCAGGTTCAGCGAGCGGTGCCTGCGCACCTGCCGCAGTGACGGCCCCATTCCGGCCACAAGCGCAGTCAGCAGTCCCGCAGCCGCCGTAAATCCGAGCACCGCGGGCTGCAGATGCACCTCATAGCCTGCGGCCAGATTGTTCGGAATCAGCAACAAAAGCAATTTCCCGAAAAGCGGCCCTGCGGCAATTCCCAGAATGCTCGCCGCGCCCGCCAGCAGCGCTGTCTCTGTCAACGTCTGACGCAAAATCGCCCCTGCACTGGCTCCAAGCGCTGTCCTGATCGCAAATTCGCGCGTGCGGGCGGAAGACCGCGCAAGAAAAAGCCCGGCCACATTGGCTGAAGCGATCAGCAACACAAAAAATACTACCCCAAAGAGCACATATAGCGGCTTACGCAGCGGTCCCGCCGCCGCTTCAACCACCGGGCTGGTGTACATCGACCACTGCGCCAGTTCGCCAAAGGCGTGTGTCCCTTCGCGGCGAACTTCCTCACGCGATTTCTGTTCCAGCCCGGCGTTGAGCTGCGCAATCGACACTCCCGGACGCAGCCGAAGAACGGCGCGCGAGCCTTCATTAAATCTGTTGTCGAGATTAAACTCCGTCGGCGGCAGAGCAATTGGCACCCAAACCTGCATGCTGCGCGGCCAGTCGAAATCGCTGCGCATCACGCCAACAATTTTGTAAGGCTTCTCGTCGAGCATGACCGTCTGCCCCACCACGTCACTTCGCCCGCCAAACACGCGCTGCCAGAACCCATAGCTCAGAACGGCCACCGGCGCGGCATTCGGCTCATCTTCCTCCGCCGTAAACGTGCGCCCGACGATGGGCCGCGCGCCAAATACCTGGAACCACTGCGTGCTTACACGTGCCGCATCGACGTGTTCCACCCTGCCGTCGTGTTCGGTGTTGAAGCTGGTCCCGCGCTCAATGGCCGCGGCCTCCACCAGATTGTGCAGCGAAGCCGCATCGGCATAATCCGGCACGGACACACCGGGGAAATCCATCGCGAGCTTCCTGTACCGCGTGTTCTGAATCACGATGCGTTCCGGATGGTCCACTCCGGCCGGGTGCCGCAGCACGGCATTTACAACGCTGAAAATTGCCGTGTTGGCTCCAATGCCGAGCGCAAGCGTAACAATTGCCGTGATCGTGAATCCCGGCGCGCGGAGAAGCTGCCGCAAAGCGTAGCGAAGGTCGCGAAACATGGATCAATGCCTCGCCTGTGTGTACGCACGCGGGCTGCGCACGGTTCCCCGGCGCTCACTCCTTTGTGTTCTCTATGGTGAAAAGTCGATTTTAATGCTGCTGCGGCTGTGTGTTCGAATTGGGCTGCGACGTCGGCTGCTGGCTGCCCGAAGGCTGCTGTTGCCCATCTTTCGCCGGCGCGCCGTTCGAAATGTCCTGTCCCTGGAACAACACACGGATCGTTGAGCGGTACTGCTTGTAGTTTGTGTACTTCACCGTCTCGCGCATGTGCACGTCTTCGCTCAGGTAGCCGTTACCTCCCGAAAAATGCAGAACGCCATCGCCGTGCGTATAGACCGGGAACCAGTATTTGCCATCGATCTGCTGGCGATAGGTGATGAACGGAAGCGAAAGGTCTTCATGCCCCTTGCGCAGATCGTCCGGCACATTCTTGCCGTTCGTGACGACAATCTGCAAATCCTGCTGGTCCACCCAGATGCGCCCCTGGAAATATCTCTTGTGCTTTTCGATCACCTTCGGCACCACATCGAAGACATAAGTATCGACCTCATCGATCTTCTGCTTGCCGACATATTTAATGTTGTACTCGGCCGCATCTTCCGTGGTCAGCACAAACGGCAGCCGCTCTTCAATGTCCGAAAAGTCGGCTGGGCTCATCATCACCCGCTCCAGCGTGCTCACAGGCGCCTCCACCACGTCCTCAATGCGCCGCCCGTCTGGATCGTACGAAATATTCGTCACCTGGAAATACTCGCCGTCCACCTTGTTTGTGTCATCGTTGACGGTGTCGACCTTAACGCTGCGTGTCCAGGTATAGTTGTCGAGCGCGGCGCGATAGATGCTCTCCTTGGCTGTGAACTCTTTAATGATTTGTTCTGGTGGAATCTTCGGAGCAGACGTGTCCAGCGGCCCAAAGCCTGAGTCGAGCGGCATTGACTCCGTATAGGAAACCTGGGCATGCCCACAAACGGGAACGGAGACAGCGATGATAGCAGTTGCAAGCAGAAAGCGGAGGCGGCGGGAGACGGCAGGCACTGGGTTTCCCCTTTGACAAAGATGCTACTCAAACAGACGTGCAAAGGAAAGAAAGGGACTTCGCCTATAGTGTCACGAGAGTTTGTGAGCAGCCGAAGAACGGCCACTCGATGAAATAGCGTGTCAAGCCCCACGAGAGCGCAGGCCTTTTGTAAGTTGTTCTGATAAAAGGCAGTCTCAAACTGTCTGCTTTTGCAGTTAAATTCTCTCAGTTTGGTAAAATTAAACTAGGGAAGACAGAAAGGGCCGCATCCAGCGGCCCTTTTCTCTTTCATAAGGGAAATAAAGAGAATCAATGAGTTGCCGGAAGAGATCGAAAAATCAATGAGATAGCCAGCGGGCAAATCCATAACTATAATTAAATCAGCATGATACGCGAAGAATGACGATTGATGAAGGGACGCAAACCAAGTGGAATCTATGAATTGAGCCAACCCCCCTACATGGGAGACGGCATAATCATTTCAGAATGAATGAGATCAGTCGCATTCGGAAATAGAGCGGTCGCCTCCATCACTGATTCCAGTACTATAGCGGTTGGCCAAAATTGGCCGGACGAGGAACGAAATGTTACGCGGCCACGGTAGAGCGTTGATGTTTACGGCGGTTTTTCTTCTGGCAAGTTTGCTGAGCCTGTCGATGGGAGCGCAAACGGAAACAATGCCGCGCCGTCCCATGACCTTCAACGACCTGATTCAGATGCGGCGCCTCGGAGATATCGCCGTTTCGCCCGATGGTCGCTGGGTCATGTATGCGGCAACCGATGTAGACCTCGCGAAGAACACCAAGACCTCGCATCTCTGGATCGTTTCGATCTCCGGCGGCAAGGCGCGAGCATTGACCGATTCAATGGCCGGCGAAAGTCGCGGCCGGTTTTCGCCTGATGGCAAGCAGATTCTTTTCGAAAGCTCGCGCGACGGCGGCCAGCAGATATGGCTTGCCGACTTCAACACCGCCGAGGGCACCATCGGCGAGCCGCACAAGCTCACTTCGCTAAGCACGGAGACCGACGGCGCCATGTGGTCGCCCGACAGCACGCATATTCTGTTCGTGTCGAAGGTTTATCCCGACTGCTCCGACGATGCATGCAACAAAGCCCGCGACGACGAGCGGGAGCAGTCGAAGGTGAAAGCGCGCATCTTCACGCATCTGCTCTACCGCCACTGGACTGAGTTCACCGGCGACAAGCGCAGCCACCTGTTCCTCGTCGCGACCGCTGGAAGCGCGCCACGCGACCTGAATCCGGGCGATACACACGACGTTCCGCCCTTCCAGCTCGAAGGCCCGGATCAGTACGGCTTCTCACCCGACGGCAAGGAGATCGCCTTCGAAGAGAACCTCGATCCGGTTCCGGCAATCAGTACAAGCATGAGCATCTTCACCCTGCGCTTGGACGACCCCAACGCAAAGCCGGTAAAGATATCGACCTCCGCCGGTGGCAACCACTCGCCACAGTACTCTCCCGACGGACGCTACATCGCATGGCGCTCGCAGGCCCGCGCCGGATACGAGAGCGACCGCTTCCGCCTGGTCATCTACGACCGCCAGACGAAGACGATCAAAGACGTACTGCCGAACTTCGACCGCTGGGTCGACGAGTTTACCTGGGCTCCCGACTCGCAGACGATCTACTTCGCCTACGGCGACTATGGCGAAGAGCGCATCGATTCGGTGCAGGTCGATGGCTCGCATCTGACGCGCCTCACCAAAACCGGCGCATACGGCGACCTGCATATTACGCCCGACGGTAGACTGCTTATCGCCAACAAGATGACCGTGCGCATGCCGTCGGAAGTCTATGTGCTCGACACTGAGCACCTGCAAAAGGTCAACACTGAGCCCCCTGCCCACGCGCCTGCTGGCAGCGAAGCCTCGGCCGCTTATGCGGTTCTCAAAGAACGCCAGCTTTCGCACCTGAACGACGCTCTGCTCTCGCAGTTGGACTTGCCGGAGATGGAAACCTATTTCTTCCCCTCCATCGGCAAAGCCCGCGTGCAGGGCTTTATCATCAAGCCGCCAGACTTCGACGCATCGAAGAAATATCCGGTCAAGTTCCTCATCCACGGAGGCCCGCAGGGCGCGTGGGGCGACGAGTGGAGCTATCGCTGGAACGCCGAGCTCTTCGCCGCTAACGGATATGTCGTCATCATGATCAACCCGCGCGGCTCGACCGGCTACGGTCAGGAGTTTATCGACCAGATCAACGGCGACTGGGGCGGCAAACCATACATCGACCTTATGCGCGGTCTCGATTATGCCGAGGCGCGCTATCCGTTCATCGACAAATCGCGCGAGTGCGCGCTGGGCGCAAGCTACGGCGGCTACATGGCCGACTGGATTCTTGGCCACACGCATCGCTTCCGCTGCATCGTGACGCACGACGGCATGTTCAACCCCGAATCCGCCTATGGCACCACAGACGAGCTTTGGTTCAACGAGTGGGAGTTCAAGGGCACACCCTGGACGAACCGCGAGATGTACCGCCGCTGGTCGCCGATGCTCGCCGAGGCGAACTTCAAGACTCCCACACTGGTCATCCACTCGCAGCTCGATTACCGACTCGATGTGTCGGAGGGCTACCAGCTCTTCACTACGCTCCAGCGCATGGGCGTTCCGTCGAAGATGCTTTATTTTCCCGACGAAGATCACTGGGTGCTCAAGCCGCAGAACTCCGAGCTCTGGTACAAGACCGTCAACGACTGGGTCGACCAGTGGACGAAGTAACCGATGCCGTTCCGCGCCCGAAAAAAGCCCGAGCCGCTCACCGAAGCTGCGCTCTACGAATATGCCGTGAATGCGCTCGGACGACACATGCGCACCGTGGCCGAACTCACGCGGCTCATGCGCAACAAAGTCGAGCGTAGCGAACGCGAACAGGCCCAGAGTGCTCAGACGAAGATCGACGCCGTGCTCGCGCGCCTCAAGGAATACGGCTACCTGAACGATGCCGACTACGCCGCCAACTATGCGAAGCTGCGGCAGGAGAACGCGAGCTTTGGCAAGCGCCGCGTGCGGCAGGATCTCGCCGTG
>JASHRS010000201.1 GCA_030037215.1 Silvibacterium sp.
GCTTCCGCGCCATCCTCAACAAACCAAACTGTTTCTCCATGTCCGGTCATTTCTCCCGACCTGCTAAAATAAAACTAGGAAGAAGAAATTCAAGGCGTAGCCGCTGGCTGCGCCTTTCGCTTTTTGGATTCAGCGAAGTTCAGAAAGTCCCGTTAAATCAATGATCTAACCAATGGAGGCCATTAAACACCTCTTGAAAGCCATGCAGAATCAATGATATAAGCCATAATCCCGGAAGTATGTACTTTACGCAAGGACGGAATTTGGCGAGATCGCGGGTTGGCTACCTGTTGAATATTGGATTGTAGTGGTAGTGTCTCGTCGGGAGTAGTCCGTAGTGCACGCCTATTGAGATGAAGAGTACAAGCAACACAAGGAAGGCAACGATGACCATAGCACTCCTGACTGGAGAAAGATCGCCCAGCCATTGGACAGTTCGCAAGGCTGCTAACCGCATACGATCTGGAATCATTTTGGCCATCCTGTCGCAGGGTTTTTCTTGGAGAGCGACTTCTTGACAGCCGCTTTCCAGTCACCTTTGAGCTTCAGGCGATCTGCCTCTGCGCCACGTTGTCTAGGTGCTTTTTCCTTCGCTGGTTTAGGCATGGAAGGGGGCTGCCTTGTAAGTTAGGCGCTTGCCCTCTGCTGATTGTATCGCCGCGATCGTGCGTTCTCCGTCATTCAATTTGCGAGTATTCAGCGAAATCGAACTGCCAGAGAATCATCGCGGTCAGCTTCCCTTCTCTTGCGTAAAGTACATACTTCCGCATAATCCCGGTAAAGTTAATCCCCCCGGGGGTGGTAGGAAATCAGAATTCTCCAGAAACAGGATCATGCCTGGAAAGAGGAGATTATCCTCTTAACAGTCTTTAGAAAGAGGGATTTAACAGCAAGTCTTCTCTGAAAATCGAGTGAAATCAATGAATTAGTCAACCGGAGGAAGCAGAGAGCACCTTGGAAACCAACGTAGAATCAGGGAATTAGCCCAGAATCCCGGAAAACAAAAAAGACCCCTTTGCCACGAGGGCAAAGGGGTAAGGATGGCCACTAGACTCGATAGAAGGTGTCTTTCAATGCCTGCCACCGAGCATGTGCAAACTTTGTCGGGTCGCCGTCAGCTAATTTCCCGAACCGGGAGCCGTCGGAGCATCCCGCACAACAAGGGTCAAATCGCTCAGTTGAACTTGCTGCAGATACTGGACGCCATTGATGTTGACCGTCGAGACCGCCGTCTCGCTGCTTCTCGCATTCACGATCTGCGCAGGTACGGTGATCGGTTTCTTCCCATGGGGTGCGAGCGTCAGTTGCGCGTCCGATCCGGTCCCGGTCCAGCTCACCTTTACTGGTCCGGCCGGAACCAGCGTTGAACCGACCTGCACCGGTTGAGCCAGATCCACCGTTTGTGAATTCTTGGCGGCATAAGCAGCCACCGTAAACACCAAAGCCAATAAACCAACACCGAAACGCTTCATAAAACCCTCTCCTTCGATTTGGGAGCCTGATTAATCTGCATCTTTGCACCGTGCTTCAAAGACAGTTCTGGATACTCTCAACTTAGGCCTACGACTGGCACCTGAAAAAGCTCCATCGTGTAGCAGACAGAGCCTCAACGAGCTAAGTAATTGTAGAAATGAACGTTAGCAAATGACCTTTGCTCCATTGCGGGGCATGTATCATACGTAAATTTGCTGTCGAATTGGGTCGGCTTGTCTGCCGGACGCTCAGAAACTGGCTTTTCAGGCTAGGAAATCTGGGTTCAAGGGATGGTCTTTACCAGCTTTCCACGTCCACGATCTCCGGTGGCCCGGGATTTCCCTCGATCACGTGGGTTCTGATCACCGCTTCCAGGTTCTTCTGGTACCAGTTCTTCGGAGCCCGGTCGAGCATGGCATTCAGATAGGTCGGGTTATAAAGAACCTCGCTGGCGGCCTCAGTACCTTCGCCCAAAAGACCGGCCGCAATGATCACCGGTTGCCCGGTCACGTTATCGTGAATGCGCGCCACGATTGCGTAGTCTGTGGCTACAGTCTGGTAAGGCACTTCCCACTGCAATGCCCAGTAGCGGTGCGGATTCTTGCGGTCGATGATCTTCTGTACACCGTCTGCTTGTTCAAACCCGAAGCGTAGGTCCTGCGTAATACGCATCGTCCACGCATTGTCGAATGCGCCGATCAGTACGTTCGGTCCCTCGCGTAATTCTGCAAAGGTAGCGTCTGGAGCAGAGACCACGCGGAAAGCGCCATGACGTGGAACCAGAGGTACGATCATCCGCGCCAAAGTGAGCACATCGGACTCGTTCATGCGCGCGCTCGCGAGCATTCCGTACACCATCTTTTTCTGCCCGTTAGAAGACCCCCCTGGTTCGTCCACGTCCGGTTCGCCCACGCAATACGTGATCGGGTTCTGGCTCGATATCATCGGTTCCCAGAACCGGTCCACATTGGATAGTGGGTGCGAAGGCCGGTAGCGTCCAATGCCGATTCCTGCAGCCACAGCTAATACCAACGCAATCGCAACAAAAAGCCAGCGCCGGACTTTCGGCGGCGGAGGTGCTGACGGGGACGAAACCTCTATAACGCGCGCCTGCGCCAACCCATCCGTCTTTGGTTCGTGGTCCGAATCCGCCCGCTCAGGTTCAGGCTCCCGAAACATCGGCACATATGAGCCCGCTGTCAATTCGATGATCAGCTCCCCCGCGTGTGCAGGATCGTAGTAGTACTGGATCAGCCGCCTGCGAACCTCAGCCGCCGACGTCCTGACAACAGGATCAAGATTTACGTCATAGTCAGGATCGCGCCCGAAAGCTTCGATGCCGATGATCCGTTCTTTCAGGTCTGTGGCATTTCCCAGCAGCGTCTGCTCTACCGCGTAAGCCAGCAGGACCGGATAGCGCTTGCTGTTCGTAAAGAGCGAGTGTGCCAGTAAGCGGTTCAACTGCGCACGAATCGCTTCCGCCTCAGGATGCGAGCTTGTCCTTAAAGGTTCCTTTGCGGCTTGTTGTGACAGCGGCATGCTCGACTCCACAGGCAGTCTGGCCCTTTCAGCTCGACTTCCGCTGCATCCTCCTGCGCTCTTGCTAAGAAAAACGGATAGCAACCGGATTCGAATGTGCGACCCGCGCAGAGAACCCTGAATTTCGATCAGAAGAAGGCTTCAAAAATACGTCCGGCGACCCATAAACGAACGCAAGCTTACAGAACAGAAGCCTTGAGACGTATCATACATTCCACCCAGGCCCCTGTTATTCCCAATAACATATTGACGGATCAAGCTTTACTAGGGATGCAATTCATTTTCTTCAAACCTGCGGACTTTAACTGCTCGTTTTACCAGCGGCCCGCTTTTCCAACTCGTTTCTGGCAATCGCATCCAGCACGCCGTTCAGAAAATTGATCGACTCGGGAGACGAGTACCGCCGCGCAATTTCCAGCGCCTCGTTAATCACAATCGGTGCTGGAGTTCCCGGAAATCCAGTCAATTCCGCGACTGCCATCCGCAGCACATTGCGGTCAACCGCCGACATGCGCGTCAGCTTCCAATTGGCCGAGTGCTTCTCGATGGTCGCGTCAATCTCCTCATCGCGCGACGTGGCCACTCGGAAAAGGTCTTCGGCAAATCCGCGCGTCTCCGGCTCAACCTCATCGCGGGCCTTCCAGAAGCTCTTGCGGACCTCATCAGGTGTTTGTCTGCCCATCTCCGACTGGAAGAGCATCTGCATGGCCAGCTCACGGCCCTTGCGCCGCTTGCCCGTAACGGTCATTGACTGGCTTCCTGTCCGGCAGACTCATCCGAGCTGATCTTTCGCTTCAGTGAAACCATTTCGATTGCCGCCGCCGCCGCCTCAAACCCTTTGTTTCCGGCCTTCAATCCTGCCCGGTCAAGAGCCTGTTCCAGCGTGTCGCAAGTCAGCACGCCGAAGGAATGCGGAACGCCCGTCTCCTGCTGCGACTGCCCAATCCCCCGCGCAACCTCGTTATAAATTGCTTCAAAGTGATCGGTTTCTCCGCGCAGCAAGCATCCCAGCGTCACAATCCCATCCACCCGTTTGGTCTCAGCAATCGCTCGCGCCGCCGCCGGAATCTCCCACGAGCCCGGAACCCGCAGCAGCTCGATATCTCCCTTTCGGACCCCACTGCGATGCAGACAATCGAGCGCGCCTTGCAGCAGCCGCTCCGTAATTACGGCGTTCCAGCGCGCGACAATGATCGCAAATTTCATCCCATTCGCAACCAGATCGCCATCAAGAGCCGCGGGTTTGCCCTTCAATGGATCGAGCCACTCCCAGAACGCGAACTTGATACCTTGCACCGGTTCCACCGTAAAGGCCCGCGATTTCCAGTGCGTGTCCTCTGTCGCCGTGATCCGCTTCGTCACCTCCGACGCGGTCAAATGCTTGGTCAGCCAGTGCTCTACCACCCGCCGCACATCATCCAGTGCCGTAACTTCAATCAGCGTGTCCGCAGTTGCCCGGATGGTTCCGTGCACAAACTCCAGATTTCCCAGCGGAGCTAGAAATGGCCTTCCCCGGTTGATCTCGTCGTCCCATCCTTTACCCGGCTCAAAGCCTAGGACTGAGAAGAAGCTCTCCAGCGCGTCAAATTCTTCAGCCGAGCGGGCGGGACGAATCCATGTAATGCCTTTAATCATGCCTCTCTGAGACTATCAAGAACTCGCCACAAGGTCGCGGTCGCGTACGCCGATCAGGTACAGCAGCCCGTCGAGACCAAGTTGCGTAAGCGAGTGATCTGCGCTCTGCCGCACCAGCGGCTTGGCGCGGAAGGCAATGCCCATCCCCGCAAGATTGAGCATCGGCAGATCGTTTGCGCCATCGCCAACAGCCACTACCTGTTCGAGCGAAATACGCTCCTGCTCTGCAATCTCCCTGAGCAATGCCGCCTTGCGCGCCCCGTCTATAATCTGCCCACTCACGTCGCCCGTCACTGCGCCATCCTTAAACTCCAGTTCATTTGCGTATACGTAATCTATCTCGAACCGCTGCTGCAGATGTCGCGCGAAGAACGTGAACCCTCCTGAAAGGATCGCTGTCTTGTAGCCCAGCGTCTTCAGGGTGGAGATCAGCCGCTCCGCACCCTCTGCCAGCGGAATCCTTCCAATGAGCTCGGACACGCGAGCTTCGGGCAATCCCTTAAGCAACGCCACGCGGCGCCGAAAGCTCTCCTGGAACTCAATCTCTCCTCGCATCGCCGACTCGGTAATCTTCACGACCTGATCAGCAACGCCGGCCATCTTCGCCAGCTCATCGATCACCTCGCCCTGGATCAGCGTCGAGTCCATATCGAACGCAAATAGCCGTCGATTCCGCCGATAGAGGCTCTCGCGTTGAAACGCGATGTCAATCGGCATTGTCTGCGCGAGTGCGACAAACTCGGCTCGCATCGCATCCTCATCATGAACTGTGCCGCTTGCCCGCATCTCGACACACGCGTTCGACTCGGGATAATGCACTGCCAGTGACAACCGTCCTGACAGCCGCTGGATGCGATCAATATTCAATCCATGCGCGGCGATGATCGCACTCACCCGCGCCAATGCATCTGCGGAAATCGCGCGCCCAAGGATTGTGACCAGAAAACGGTCCTTGCCCTGCTGTGCCAGCCAGTGGTCGAAGGCCTCTTCCGAAACCTGAGTAAACCGAACCTGCAATCCGAGCGTTTGTGCTTTATCAATCAGCGCGCTCTTGAGCCCCACGAAGTCACCATCTGCCGGAACCTCTACCAGAAGCCCCAGCGCCAGCGTCTCATGCACCACGGCTTGCCCGATATCGAGCACACAGGCGCGATAATCCGCCAAAATGCGCGTCAGTTCGCTGGTAAGCCCTGCATGATCCGGCCCGGAAAAGTGAAGCAGAATATTCTCGCTCATCTCTGCTTTCAGCCTAACAAAGCGACTTCATGCCCGAGAGTCACAGGACGGTTGGCCGCGCAGGGCCGGCGTGGACTAAAATCATCTCAGGACGTCGAGAATGATGTGTTTTCCTCCATCTATCAAGCGCTTTCGCCGCGGTCGCCACGACCGTGGCCGTCAATCCTAAGCCGTCGATTCTGGACGGAGCGCCTTCCGACTCACTAGAATTTTTCCGGACAAACTTCTCGCGGACCAGTTTCCGTCTGCGCCTCAGACGCGTCGTGTCCGGATTGAAATTATGCCTTTTCACTAGAAAGGTCTTTTGCCATGAGCAAATCAGTCGACAGTTTCGGCAGTTACTCGCAACTAAAGTCCGGCAACCGGACCTACGAAATCTACCGCCTCAGTGCGCTCGAAAAGAAAGGCACCAAGCTCAGCCGCCTGCCTTACAGCCTCCGCATTCTGCTGGAAAACCTGCTTCGCCAGGAAGACGGCAAGAGTGTTACCGCCGACGACATTGAATTTCTGGCAAAGTGGGACCCGAAGGCCGAGCCTTCCCGTGAGATTGCATATATGCCGGCGCGCGTTCTCATGCAGGACTTTACCGGCGTTCCCGCCATCGTCGACCTCGCCGCCATGCGCGACGCAATGAAGATCCTCGGTGGCGATCCGGAAAAAATCAATCCGCTGCAGCCGGCCGAACTAGTCATTGATCACTCCGTACAGGTCGATCAGTACGGTACGCCCAACTCATATTCGCTGAACGCGCTGCTCGAGTTTCAGCGTAACCGTGAACGCTATGCGTTTCTGAAGTGGGGGCAATCTGCCTTCCACAATTTCTCCGCCGTGCCGCCGGGTATGGGCATCTGCCATCAGGTCAACCTTGAATACCTCGCGCGCGTTGTCTTCACGCTGCAGGAGAACGGCAAGACTATCGCTTATCCCGACACACTTGTCGGCACAGATTCACACACGACCATGATCAACGGTCTCGGCGTCCTCGGATGGGGCGTTGGCGGCATTGAAGCCGAGGCGGCAATGCTCGGCCAGCCTGTGTCAATGCTCGTGCCGCAGGTGGTTGGCTTCAAGCTCACCGGCAAGCTGCGCGAGGGTGCGACCGCAACAGACCTCGTCCTCACCGTGACCGAGATGCTGCGCAAGCTCGGCGTCGTCGGCAAGTTCGTCGAGTTCTACGGAGAAGGTGTCAGTGAGCTCGCACTGGCCGACCGCGCGACGATCGCGAATATGGCACCCGAATACGGCGCGACATGCGGTATCTTTCCCGTCGATGCGGAAACGCTGCGCTACCTTAAGCTCACCGGGCGCAAGTCCGAACAAATCGCCCTCGTCGAGGCCTATTACAAAGAGCAGGGCCTGTTCCACACCTCCGACGCGCCCGAGGCCGAGTACTCACAGACCATCGCACTCGATCTCGCTACTGTCGAACCGAGCGTTGCTGGGCCAAAGCGTCCGCAGGACCGTGTTCCGCTCAAGAACGCCGGACCAAGCTTTGCTAAGCAACTGCCCAGCCTGCTTGGCCCTACTGGCAACAAGAATGGCGCGCGTCAGGTTCAACGCTGGGAGGGCGAAGGCGGACATCCGGCCGAAGCCATCGATTCTGCGCTGGGGGTTCACGAATCCGGCCCAACCACCTCGATCAAAGACCGCTTCGGAGTCGATGTCGACAAGTATCTCGACAACGGTTCGATCGTTATCGCCGCCATCACAAGCTGCACAAATACATCGAACCCTTCGGTGATGATCGCAGCTGGAATTCTCGCCAAAAAGGCTGTTGAGAAAGGGCTCAGTGTTCCGCCCTGGGTCAAGACATCACTTGCGCCCGGCTCACGTGTGGTCTCCGATTACTACGAAAAGTCCGGCTTGCTGCCCTACCTCGACAAGTTGCGGTTCAATGTTGTCGGCTACGGCTGCACAACCTGTATCGGTAACTCCGGCCCGCTGCCCGCGGATGTTTCCAAGTCCATCGAAGACCACGGTCTCGTCGCCGTCTCCGTACTCAGCGGCAATCGCAACTTCGAAGGCCGCATCAACTCCGATGTGCGCGCGAACTACCTCATGTCGCCGCCGCTGGTTGTTGCCTACGCGCTCGCTGGACGCATCGACCACGACTTCGACAAAGACCCGCTCGGCAAAGGGAAGAACAGTGAAGCCGTCTACCTTAAAGACATCTGGCCCACGCAGAAGGAAGTCTCCGATGCAATCGCGGCTTCTGTTGACTCCGACTTGTTCGTGAAGGAATACGCGACGGTGGCCGACGGCGACCAGAACTGGCAGCAGCTCAGGTTCCCGACGGGGAATGTTTACGAGTGGGAGGCAGATTCAACCTACATCCGCAAGGCTCCTTATTTTGATGGAATGCCTGCAAAGCCAGCGCCGGTCGAAGACATTCGCAACGCGCGCGTGCTGGCTGTTCTCGGTGATTCGGTGACAACGGACCACATTTCGCCTGCTGGTTCCATCAAGCTCAACTCGCCCGCCGGAAAATACCTCACCGACCATGGCGTGAAGCAGGCCGACTTCAACTCTTACGGTTCGCGCCGTGGAAACCACGAGGTCATGGTCCGCGGAACCTTCGCCAATGTGCGTCTGCGTAATAAGCTCGCTCCTGGAACCGAAGGAGGTGTGACGCGACTGCTACCCGAAGGCGAACAAATGAGCATCTTCGACGCGTCGGTGAAGTATGCCGAGCGTGGCGTGCCGCTGGTCATTCTGGCGGGCAAGGAATACGGCTCCGGCTCGTCGCGCGACTGGGCAGCGAAGGGTCCCAAACTGCTTGGTGTCCGTGTGGTCATCGCCGAAAGCTACGAGCGCATCCATCGCTCGAACCTCGTCGGAATGGGTATCCTGCCGCTGCAGTTTGAGGCGGGCAAAAATGCGGAATCGCTTGGGCTGACCGGAGAAGAAACCTACGACATCGTCGGGTTCCGCGAACGGCTGGCGTCAAAGTTCGAGACCGGGCGCACGGTCGCGGTTGCAGCAACGGCTCCGGACGGCAAAAAGGCGACTTTCGAGGCGAAAATCCGCATCGATACGCCGCAGGAGATCCTGTACTACGAGCATGGCGGCATCCTTCAATACGTGCTGCGGGGACTGGCCGGGAAGAACTAGGCTTTCTGCAAGAACTAAAGCCCCGGATGATTCCGGGGCTTCTTCTGCTTTATGAGATAAGCCGGCTGGCTAAGTTCCCATGCCAAACTCTGCCGGCGACTCGTCGCCCGCGTGAGAATAAAAATCGCTGGGCGTGCGATGGTTGAATTTGTAACGCGCGCGGAGTTCGCGGCCCACATAAAGGCCAACTGCAGCGACTCCCACGGCGACGGAAGTCCACCCCACAAGGCGCAGGGCGATTCCTGATCCACAACAAGATTTGCTTCTCTGAGGCAAAAGGCTCATTTCAGACCTGCTTTCGGCGGATTCTTCTCCGCGTTGCCCCCATCATAGCCCAGTTCTGTTGGCTCTTTGTCACTGAACGGTGTACGAGTTTTGTAACATTCGCCCGTTTTGGGAATACGCTCACTTCGATGCAGGATTCACCGCGCGCGTTATATGAGAGTTGGACCCGCATCGGCAGACTTGCAAAACCAATTAGCTAGTCACTTCGAACTCGCGCAGAATTTTCACCTTTCGCTCTGCGGGAAGAAAGCTTGCTTCAATGGAATTGGCCGCCAGCTCGCGCAGGTGTTCCTTTGTAAATCCAAAATCTCTCGCTGCCAGCGCGTACTCGTCTTCGAGGTCGCTGGCGAACATCGCAGGATCGTCGGAATTGAGCGTGACCATCAGCCCCGCGTCGAAATAGCGGCGGACGGGATGCTCGGCAAGCTGCAACGCGCATCCGGTTCGAATATTCGAGCTGATGCAGACCTCGATCGGAATCTGCCGTTCAGCGAGCACGGTCATCAATTCCGGGTCGTGAATTGCCGTAAGTCCGTGGCCGACGCGTTCCGCGCCGATGTTGATCGCGGCCCATATGCTCTCCGGTCCGACCGATTCGCCTGCGTGCACGGTGAGACGCAATCCCGCGTCGTGAGCTTCTGCATAAAGATCGCGAAAAATTTCCGCCCCGGTGCGCCGCTCGTCGCCACCGATGCCGATGCCGACGATCGATGGATGCGATGCGCACATTTCCGCCGCCTTGCGAAAGACGCGCGCTGCGGCTTCCACACCAAAATGGCGTACAGCATCGAAGATCCAGAATGCGGTGATGCCGAAGTCACGCTCTGCCTGCTTGCGCGCTTTCTCCAAGCCGTCGAAGAGGGGCTCGAACTCTGTGCGGCCCCAATAATAGACAACCCCGACCGCAACATACACTTCGGCGTGAATGACTCCCTGTGCCGCCAGATGCGCCAACATGCTGTATGCGATCAGCTCATAGTCTTCTGGGGTGCGCAGACGCTCCGTTACGGTTTTGAAAGCCATCAGAAATCCGGTGAAGTCTTTGTACTGATATACGGCGTTGGCTTCTTCGAGCGAGAGCGGCGCATCGTCATGTCGGCGGCTCAGCTCAACCAGAGTCTCCGGCATCACCGTTCCTTCGAGATGCAGATGCAACTCGGCCTTGGGGAGACGGCGGATAAAGTCGATTTGTGACTGATTGGGCACTGCGATTACGTGCTGATATTGACTAGTCCGTCTGTCGTTCCGGGCGAAATCCGCGAGGTCTGCGGCGCGCGCCAGTGATCGATGTGCGAAATCTGATGCACGCAGCTGATGGTGCAGTGTGGGGCGCAGGTCTTTTCCGTGAGAAACTCGCGGTCCAGGTCGGTCTGCATATATTCGGCCAGCGGAACACCGGGAAAACCGCGCTGTTGCGAGCAGTAATGCACGAGGCCGTTTTCGCAAATGTAGAGGTAGCGTGACCCAGCGCGGCAGCGCCAGTCATTGGGCTGAGCATTGGCAATCGCTTCCTGGAACTGGTTGAAGCGCGAATAGTTTTTCTTTTTCCAGCTGCGCATTTCTTCCCACACGCGGCGCTCGACTTCGCCTAACGGCTTGAGCTGCCCATCCCCATCGTGAATGATGCCGATGGTCGAGGTAAATCCCAATTGAATGGCGCGGCGGCCGATGACGAGCGCGTCCTGTGGGTTCTTAATGCCCCCGCCGACCACGGAGTTGATATTCACGTGGAAGTCAGCATATTCGGCCAGCCACTGGAGCTTCTTATCCAGAACCTTCAGGCTCTTTTTCGAAATTTCGTCTGGCTCGACGTTGTCGATAGAGATCTGCAGGTGATCGAGACCGGCGTTGTTCAGCCGCTCGATACGTTCAGGAACCAGCAGGTAGCCATTCGTAATCATTCCTGCCAGCGCGCCCACCTTGCGAATGCGCCGGATTACCTCGTCGAGACCGGGATGGGTGAGTGGCTCGCCGCCGGAGATGGTGATGATGCTCGTGCCCAGCCGGCCAAGATGGTCGATGCGGCGCAGCATTTCGTCGATGGGTACCGGCTCAGAAACCTTGTCGTACTCATTGCAATAGGCGCAGGAGAGATTGCAGTAGCGCATGGGCACAATCTGCGCCATGACCGGATGCCGAGTCGAGGCCAGCGCATGCCCGACAATGGTCAATTCGCGTGCTTTGCGGACAGCAGCTTTCAGTTTCCACCTAGGAGCCTGCTTCCTCAAACCGGGCTGTGCAATGGGTGTAGCCATTCCTCATCTGATTGAATCACATACAGCGGGACGCAAGCTATCTGGATGGGTTGAATGGCATCGCAAAGAGGCTGAAAAGCAAAAAGGACGCTGGAAGCAGCGTCCTTTGGAGTTGCGCTGACCTTTATTATTCAATCCGGAAGGAGATGTAGTTGCAGCTAAGGGGATCTAGCTCATTTTGGAGCTTTTGCATTTGCCTTTCCATCTCTTCCTGCTTCTGCAGTTCCTGCTGTACCTCTTGTTCCACCTTTTGCCGGTCTGCAAGTGACATGGTATCCGAGGGTTGCAGGGTAAGGATCACCGGTCCGTTCTGATCGTTCAGTTCTGCTAGTTCGCCGGTGCTCAGTCGATTCATCTCTGGAATGATCAAAGCCCCGTGATTCTTGCCGCTTCCGGGCTCCAGCGTCACCGTCTGTTCCTTATGATTGCGAACCAGCGTAATCTGCACCTGCTTTCCGCGATTGGCGCGAACCATTTTCATCCATTCGCTGAGCGTCGCCATCGTCTGCCCGTTCGCTTTCGTGATTACATCTCCGGCTTTCAATCCAGCTCTGGCTGCAGGGCTATTTTCCGCCACACGCTTCACCAGCAGACCCTGGCCGTCTTTTACGCCGAAATAATCGGCTAGTTGTGAGCCAAGAACATCCAACTCGACGCCGACAGAAGGAGGCTCCAGGGAGAATGAGCCAAAGAATCCGCTACCTGTCCCAAAACTTGTGCCGGACGGTCCTTCTAGCGCGTAGATATCGTCGTCATCTGGTGAAGGCAGAGCCATATGCTGTGCCCATGCGTTTTGTTCGATCGTGGCGCGATCGGCAAGTTGTACGGAAACGGTCTGCTGTTGGCCGTTGCGGCTGATGAGCAGAGTCACCGTTCGCCCGGCGGGAGTTTCACGTAGCATCCTGCGCAATTGTTCCTCGCCTGCTACCGTCTGCCCGTTCATCTGCAGAATCACGTCATGCGGGCGGAGGCCAACCTTGGCCGCTGGAGCATCGCGGTCGACAGTAATGACTTCAGCGCCGGTAGCGTCTTTTAGTTTGAGAGCTGCCGCCCGGTTATTGTCCACATCGCTGCAGACAATCCCGAGATATCCCTCAGAACTATGACCCAGCATTGCCTGAGGATCCTGTGCGGTGATGGCATGCTGCTCTGCCGCTGCAGCCGCGAGACCCCCGATGAAGAAACAACTTACTACGTACGCAAACACTAACCTCGACAAGTGCTTCATGGGATGTTCCTATTTACCGGCGCATCGTTTCGGCCGTTGCTGTTCAGACGCTGGCAGCGGTCAAATGTCACGCCCGAATCTGTTAAAAGTATGCTCCAATTGCAAATTCGCGGAGCGAGTAAATTTGCGGTGTGAGAAGCTGGGGTGCGAAGCTTCAGCGAACGTGGAGTATCCAGGGAAGCAACCCTGAGCTTTCTATCCTATGATTTGCCAATGTCCTTTGATATAAAGCGAGTGCGAGTAATTTATGCCGAGTTATCGGTCCTTTCCTCTAAATTGCTTCGCGGTCTCTACATTGATCCTGTTCGGCAGTCTGTGCGTTTCGGCTTGGGGGCAGACTTCCTCAGTCATCGCGACAGAAGCGCGGGCCGGGCCTCCAGTAGTGTCTTCGTCGGCGCCGACGCAGGCGCCCGTTCAGCGCGAGAAGATCGGGCTGGTGCTGAATGGGGGCGGTGCGCTCGGACTGGCACATATTGGTGTGTTGAGATGGCTCGAACAGCACCACATCCCCGTCGATATGGTCGCCGGGACCAGCATGGGTGGCCTGGTTGGAGGCGCGTACGCGACCGGCGAATCCCCCGCTGAGGTCGAAACCCTCGTCGAAAACATCAACTGGGACAAAATACTCAGCGATGAGCCGCCGTTCCGTGACATATCCTACCGCCGCAAGCAGGACGCGACCGACTATCCTGCGTCGGTCCAATTCGGCATAGGCAAGGGTGGGATTCGGTATCAGGAAGGATATAAATCCGGTCAGCAGGTTCAACTGCTGCTCGATAAGATTGCGCTTCCTTACTCGCAGGTAGAAGACTTCGACAATCTCCCAATCCCCTTTGGATGCGTGGCGACCGATCTGGTGTCCGGCCGCCCGCACGTCTTTCGTGGCGGATCGCTGTCGCTTGCGTTACGAGCGACGATGTCCTTGCCGGGAATTTTCGCTCCTGTGCGCAAGGATGGCGCTATTTATGCAGACGGCGGGCTTCTCGACAACCTTCCCGTAGATGTTGCGAAGCAAATGGGCGCGGACGTCACGATCGCAGTCTGGCTGCAGACGGCACCCTTGCCGACTACAACGAGACTCTCGTCCGTGGGAGTGCTTGGACGCGGCATCAGTGTGATGATCGCGGCCAACGAACTAAAAAGCATGCAGGAAGCGGACGTCCTTGTGACGGTTCCGCTGGCCAAGTTCTCCACACTTGACTACAACAAGGCCGACGCCATCATCCAGGCCGGCTATGATGCGGCGCAGGCCAAGGCGGCCGTGCTGGAAAAGTTCTCAGTCGACGATGCGACGTGGACTACTTATCTTGCGCGGCGCAATGCACGCAAGCGCCCCGTCCCGGAGCCGAAGTTCGTGGCCGTGGCCGGCGTGGACAAAAATAATGCACTCGAGATCAGGCATGCTCTTTTACCCGACCTCAATAAACCAATCGTTCCCGACAACATTGCCCGACAACTCACGACCGTCGTAAGCAACCAGCGCGTCGCCGACCTAAGTTATGGACTTGCCACCAGCACTGCGGGTGTGCCGGGCATCGCTGTGACCGGGAATGAAAATCCGTTCGGCCGCAATATTATCCGGCCGCTTCTTCTGATCGACGGCTGGGATTTCCGCAACGTGACCTTCAGTCTGGGCGCCAGGCTGACTATGTTCGACCTTGGCAGCTACGGATCGGAACTCCGAGTTGACGGACTCTTCGGCTCCGAATACCTACTGACGTCGGAGTACTACCGGCCTGTTGGAGAAAGCCGCCGCTTCTTCGTTGCCCCGCGCGCGGTTTTCGACGATGCGCCGCTGAACTATTACAACGAATCCAGCCTGATTGCCGAGTACCGTACCAAGACTCTTGGCGGGGGCGTGGATGCGGGCGACGACTTCAATGCATCCTCCGAACTCCGCATCGGATATGAAGGCGCGTATCTCAAGATTTATCCGAATGTGGTGAATCCGGCGACGCTCCCAACCAGGGTTTCCGGACGCGAAGGGGATACACATGCCCGGTTCGTCTACGATCACTTCGACGATCCCATTACTCCACAGAGCGGCCTGCGCCTGAGAACCGACTGGGAGTGGTGGGATGCGAAACCCATAGCGACATCGGCTTTTCCGGTGGCCGATCTTGAGGTGCTGGATTTCATTCCCGTGCGGTCAGGGGCAGCATACCTTGGCGCTTCCGGTGGGAGCACACTCTGGACGAACCCCCCAATTGTGCCACCGGCATTTTCTCTGGGCGGGTCTTTCCGCCTGCCCGCGTACAACACCAATGAATTGCTTACGAATCAATATTTTCTCTTTCAGGGCGGTTACACATACCAATTGACCAAGCTGTCCCCGCTCGTGGGCGGGAAAATCCTGGCTTTTGCGGGGGCTGACATAGGCAAAGCCTACTATGACCCGGCTTCCCTGGATTCGCGTCTGCCGAGCGACGGGGCAGTAGGACTCCTTCTGAACACGCTCGTCGGCCCTGTTCTCGTCGGCGTGTCTATCGGCGACCGCGGACACCACAAGCTTTTCTTTGAGGTAGGCAAGGCATATTTCTGATTTGGTACCGCCGTCTGCGCGCAGAAATTTTCTCCCTGGATTTGGTGTATTTCCTTGATTCTGCGTGGGTTTCTGGGTGCTTTCTGCTTTCCTCCAGTTAGTTAATTCATTGATTTCACTCGGTTTTCAAAGAAGGTTTGCTGCTAAATCCCTCTTTCTAAAGGCCGTTAAAATGATCTTCGCTTTCGAAATGTGACCTGTTCCGACGAAAACCTTAAATTTCCTACCATACCCCCCGGGGGGTTAAATTTTCCGGGATTATGGGTCAGATCATTGATTCTGCATGGTTTTCCGGAATGCTTAATGGCCTCCATTGGTTAGATCATTGATTTCACGGGGCTTTTTGGACTTCACTGAATTCAAAAAGCAAAAGGCGCAGCCGCGGCTACGCCTTTGATTTCATCTTCCTTAGTTCTATTTTAGCAGGCTGTAAGAAATAACCGGACAAGGAGAAATGGCCTGGTTTGTTGGGGATGGAGCAGTGAGGAACTTGACGACATAAATTTGCGTATCTCCCTGTGGCGTTGCCACAGGAGTTTGTGATATTGATGTGGTCATGCCACAGGAGGGTGTATGGCTGAATCCAAGCTAGATCTTTTGCAGGGGACTCTGGACCTGATGGTGATGCAGACGCTGGCGGCGATGGGGTCACTCCACGGTTACGGGATTGCGCGGCGCATCGAGCAGGTAAGCGGGGATGAGGTGCTGCTGAACCAGGGCACGATCTATGCATCGCTGGTGAGGCTGCTGCAGCGCGGATGGATTTCAGCTGAGTGGGGTACATCGGAGAACAACCGCAAGGCACGGTTTTACTCGATTACAGCGGACGGACGCAGGCAACTGGCTGAAGACGCGAAGTACTGGCAGCGTCTGGCAGATGTGATGGGACGGGTTCTGTCGATGGAGAGCGATGGAGGTGAGTGATGATTTCGGCGCGGGAGTGGATGAACCGGTTGCGGTCGTTCTTCCGTAAGGATCCGCTGGACCGGGAGCTAGATGAAGAGCTTGCTTCGCACATACAGTTTGCAATTGATGAGAACGTGGCGCGCGGGATGGATGCGGAAGAAGCGCGACGGCAAGCTTTGATCCGATTTGGAGGAGTGCAACAGACGAAAGAGGAGCAGAGGGAGGCGCGTGGGCTTCCATGGCTGGATGTGTTTTTTCAGGATTTGCGCTACACGCTTCGCACACTGCGGCGCGATAAGGCATTTGCGCTGACGGCGATCGTGGTTCTGGCGCTGGGGATCGGCGTCAACACGGCGATTTTCAGCGTGATGAACGCGCTTATGTTCAGCTCTCTGCATATACAGGATGAAAGCAGAGTGGTGCAGATCGGCTATGAGCAGAAGGGCAATTCGTGGTCCCCGGGTTTGTCGTTGCCCGAATATATCGACATCCAGAACCAGACTAAGAACGTATTTTCGGGCGTGGCCGGCTCCCTCTACAGCCTGGACGGGCTGAGCATGCAAGGAAGCAAGCCTGATCGTGTGTTCACGGCCT
>JASHRS010000202.1 GCA_030037215.1 Silvibacterium sp.
TTTTTTCATGAGCATGCTCCTCCGTTGGCGTTCATGGTCTCACCTTCAGTAGTGTTCGTAAATGGCGCAGAGCGAGTCTCCAAATGTGTGGGAATTGGGCGGGCTGCTAAACTCGCGGAATGGCTCGCGGATTTTTTGTAACGTTTGAAGGGCTCGATGGGTCGGGTAAATCCACGCAGCTTCGCAAGCTGGCGCAGTGGCTTACGGCACAGGGCAAACAAGTTACGGCGACACGGCAGCCGGGCGGGACAAGGATCGGAGACCGCATCCGGGAGTTGCTGCTCGACTCACGCACGGAAAACCTTGCGGCGCGGACGGAGCTGGGGCTGATGTTCTCGGACCGCGCACAGTGCATTGCGGAGGTAATACGGCCGGCGCTGGAGCGCGGCGAGGTGGTGCTGTGCGACCGGTATACGGATTCGACTGAGGCCTACCAGGGCGGAGGACGGCAACTGGGCAGTGAAATTGTTCTGGAACTGCACAGGGCACTGTGCGAGAACCTGTGGCCCGATCTGACGATTCTGCTGCTGCCGGATTTTGAGCGGTCATTGGAGCGGGCCCGCAACCGCAATGCGCGCAATGTCCACAACGGGCGGGACGAAAACCGCTTTGAGCAGGAGGATGAGCGGTTCTACCGGCGCGTGTACGACAAGTATCGCGAGATTGCCGCGCGGGAGCCGGGGCGTGTGGTGATGATCGAAAGCGATGCGGGGATTGAAGAGGTACACCGGCGGGTGGTGGAAGCGGTAAAGGCGCGCATCGGGCACTGATTCCCTGCGGAGAAAAGCGCTATTTGCAGAGCTAAAATTGCCACTGACAAAAGCTGTGTAGAGGTCTATACTGCCTTGCGCTGCAGTACAACCCACTCCGAGAGGCCTCTACCCATGAAGCATCGTTTGTTGATTCGAGCATCCGTCGCACTGTTTGCGGCTCTGACGGTATGCATGACATGCGGTCCTGCCGCATTCGCCCAAACCAATAACAGCCAGGGCAAAATACTGGCCGGGTTCTTTGAAGAATGGAGCATCTATTACGCGAACTACAATCTCGCGAATCTCGAAAGCAACGGATCGGCGGCGAAGCTGTCGCACCTGGTCTATGCGTTCGCGGATGTTTCGGCGAGCGCGTCTGACCCTTCGACCAATACCTGCGTGATCGCCGATCCGTGGGCCGATTTTGAAGACAACAACCTTCCTCCGGTGGGCGGCATTGCCGATACGTGGCCGCTCTACGGCAACTTTGCAGAGATCCTGAAGCTGAAGCAACTTCATCCACAATTGAAGACGCTGATTTCGCTGGGCGGTTCGAGTGCGGCTGAGGCGCAGGCGTTTTCGACGGCAGCGAGCACCGAGGCCGGTAGGCAGGCGCTGGTTTCGGCGTGCATCAACATGTTTATTGTGGGCAATGTGGGCAGCGACTGGAACGGCAACATTACCGCTCCGGGACTGTTCGACGGCTTCCACATCGATTGGGAGTTCCCTGCGGCAACGGACAAGCAGAACTTCACGCTGCTGCTGCAAGAATTCCGGAAGCAGCTTGATGCGCTGAGCGCGCAGACCGGGAAGCAATATCTGCTGAGCTTTGACGGGCCGGCGGGGGCGCAGAATTACACGAACATCGATCTGAGGAGCGCGGCACAGCTGGTGGATTTCATCACGGTGGACGGCTACAACTACGCCGGAAGCTGGGACACAGTGACGAACGACGCGTCGCCGTTGTTCGATTCGCGGCAGGACCCGGATTTTGGGCAGCAGCTCGATATCGAAGATACTTTCGCAGCTTATCTGAAGGCGGGAGTGCCTCCGCGAAAGTATGTGATGGGCGTGCCGCTGTATGGGGCCGGATGGACGGGCGTTCCCAATGTCAATCACGGGTTGTACCAGACTTCGACGGGACCCTCGGCGGTCCTGTTGGCGAACGGGACTGGCGTGTGCACGGACCTGAGCGGGAATACTCCGGGATGCGACACGCTGCTGACGCCGGGAACGCTCACCTACTCGACGCTTGCGACGCTGACCGCGAACGGATACCAGCAATACTTTGATCCGAGCAGGATCGCGGTGTCGTTGTACAACCCCACGACGCAGACGTTCTACACCTATGACGATCCGGAAACGGCATTCCTGAAATCGCTGTACATCGATTTCCGCGTGCCGGGCGGTCTGGGCGGAGCGTTTGTATGGGCCGTGAAAGATGATGACGCGAACGGCACGATGGTGAAGACGCTGGCTGTCGGGCTGGGGCGCTAAGAACTGAACCGGATATCGCGGTTCCGCAGATGCGGGCCGCGATGTTCGGAGTCGTCCAGGCATCGTCCAGGCACACGCGCCTTCGGCGTACCAAAGAATGCGCGCTGTGGACCCCGGCTGCGCGCCTGTTAGTCTGAATCGGTGAGTTTTCGTGATTTTCTTGGCAATGAAGCGACGGTGCGGCATCTGCGCGAGGCGATTGCCGGCGGGCGGTTTCCGCACGCGCTGATTCTGAGCGGGCCGCGCGGCGCAGGCAAGTACACGCTCGCCGTGAAGCTGGCGCAGACGCTGAACTGCCTGAATCTTCAGGAACTGGATGGCCTGCCGGATGCGTGCGGCGTGTGCTCGAACTGCGTAAGGATCGGGCAGTCAGCCGATCTGGATGCGCGCATTGACGAGGCTGTTGCGGCGCGCGAGGAGCTGCGCGAGATCGACAAAAAAGAGACGCGCATTCTTGTGCAGACACATCCGGATTTGCTGGTGATTCCTCCGGATCCGCCGCAGTTGCTGATCAAGGTGGGGCAGGTGCGGACGCTGATCCGCGAAATTTATCGCATGCCCGCCGAGGCGCGGCGCGCGGTTTATATCTTTACCAGCTCGGCATTTATGAAGGAGGCGGCGAACTCGCTGCTGAAAGTGCTGGAAGAGCCTCCGGAGCACGCCACGATTCTTCTGCTGACGGAGAATCCGGGCGATCTGCTGCCAACGATCCGCTCGCGCGCGGCGATTGTGCGACTGGGCGCGCTGCCAGTGGAACAGATTGAGAAGATTCTGGCGGAGCGGCGGGGCGAGTTGCGTCCGCAGCAGCGCGCGCTGGTGGCACGACTGGCTCAGGGAGCCGCGGGTGAAGCGCTGGGCTTCGATCTGGAGTTGTACCTTGCCAGCCGCGCCGATGCACTGGTGATGTTGAGGACGGCGACGCGGGAACCGGACTTTTCGACGCTGTTTCGCATGACGGAGGGGTATCGCGCAGGAGCGGAGGGCCAGCAGAAGACGGCAGGCCTGATTCGCGCACTGAACAGCCTGCTGGAAGACCTTCTGCTGCTGCGGTCGGGCGCGCCGAAGCTGATTCGCAACGTCGACCTCGAGAAGGAGCTTGCCGCGATGGCGGAACAGGTGTCGGGTGAGTGGATTGATGAGGCAGCGCGCGGCCTACGCCAGGTAGAGATGGGAATGCGGCGCAATCTTCTGCGCTCGCTCTCGCTGGATGCTTATGCGACCAGCCTGAGAGACGCGTGAAGCCGGTTGGCCTTCACGGCCGACCTCGGCTAACATAGCTGTAAAGCATTCCATCCCTAAAAATCAGGACAGAGGCAGCGGGCGAGGTGCGGAGCCGCATCTACGTTTACAGCAAAGCTGACACACAACTATGGCGAATCCTTCCCATATTCCGGCTACGGGTCTGTCCGGTCTTCGCCCGGAGCCTGCGACCGATGACGATGAAGTAAAACTGCAGGCCGTGACTCCTGCATCTGCTTCGGCCGAGAGCACTGCCCTGCCAGTGACCGGACCACGCAAGCTGGTCCGCCCGACATTGCCGGCACGGTCGTTCCAGAACCGCGCTTTCAGGATGCGCGAAGAGCCACCGATTCTCGCGCACCAGAACATGAGCATGAGCGCGGAGCATGAGAGCTCGCATGCCGAGGCATTTTATTTCCAGAAGCAGGTGCAGACGCAGACGCCGATGGTGATCGTGCTGGAAGACGGCGAGCAGATCGAAGGCTGCATTGAGTGGTACGACAGGAATGCGATCAAGGTGAAGGGCGCGAACCGGATGCTGATCTATAAGGCGGCGATCAAGTACATCTACAAGGCCGGCGAAAAGCACGCCTGATGCAAGCTATTTGCGGGCCGCTTTTTGCAGACGGTCGCGCATGGCGACGCCGATTCCTCTGGCCTCCGGCAGCGGACAGATGATGACGGTGGCTCCTGCGGCATCGAGCCAGCGGAGTCCAGCGAACAATCGCTGCGCAAGCTCCTCCTCATTGGCCCACGCACCCCAGCGGTAGATCAACGCGTCGGGTGAGACGGCCTGATATGGAAACGCATCGGGCAGCATGAGGCCGAGTTTTTCTCCCATATTTTCGGCGTATTGCGCTTCCACCCGGAAGCGGGCGAGCTGGATGCTGCCTGTGCCATCGACCAGAACCAGCCGCGCGCGCGGCGCATAGTGGCGCAGGCCTACGCCGGGAGACGGCAGGGATTCGGGCTGCCCGGCAGGGTCGAGCAATTTTTCGTTGAAGGCGATCGCGTTTGAGCCGATGGCGCGAAGCTGCTCTCGAATCTGGTCGAGCGTGATGATGCCGGGACGATAGACAACGCATGGCTCGGAGCATGGGTCGAGGACGGTGGATTCGAGTCCGTGGGTGGTTTCGCCGGAGTCGAGGATGGCGTCGATGCGTCCGTCGAGATCTTCGGCGACGTGCGCGGCGGTTGTGGGGCTAATGCGTCCAAAGCTGTTTGCGCTGGGCGCGGCGACGGGGATGGCGGCGGCAGCGAGCAAGGCGTGAGCGACGGGGTGCGCAGGAACGCGCACGCCGACGAGAGGACGGCCAGCGGTGACGGCATCGGGAACGGCGGCATTGCGTGGCAGAAGCAATGTGAGCGGGCCGGGCCAGAACGCAGCTGTCATTCGAGCGACGCGATCTCGCGCCTCTTCGGGAATTTCTGCAACTACCAGAGGCAGCATGGCGGGGCCAGCAAGATGCACGATGACTGGGTCCCAGCCTGGGCGCTGCTTTGCGGCAAAGATTTTTGCGACGGCGGCGGAGTCGAGCGCATTTGCGCCGAGACCGTAGACGGTTTCCGTGGGAAAGGCTACGGTTCCACCGGTGCGCAGGATCGCCGCAGCCTGCTCGATTGCGGCGATGGACGCAGGTGAGCGGAGATTGGCGTCGACGGTAAGGCGGAGGGTCGGCATAAAGTGCGGAAGATATTATTATCGCCGACGCGCCGCCTTATACTTGCTGCATGAGCGCCGTCGAGACCGAGGTAAAGTTTCGCGTTGAAGACATTTCCGGGCTGGAAGAGAGACTTCGTGGCCTGGGCTTTCGCGTAATCACGCCACGCACCTTCGAGCGCAACACGCTATACGACACACCAGACCGCAAGCTGCGTGCACGGCAGTCGATTCTGCGGATAAGGAGATACGGAGACCGGTGGGTGCTTACCTATAAATGCCTGCCTCCGGACAACGACCCCAATGCGCGGCACAAACGGCGCATTGAGACTGAGACTGAGATTGCGGATGGCGACGCGCTGGGGACGGTATTTACGCAGATTGGCTATGAGCCAGCATTTGTCTATGAGAAGTGGCGCACAGAGTATGCCGATGCTGCCGGGCACTGCGTTCTCGATGAGACTCCGATTGGAGCGTTTGCGGAGCTGGAGGGCCCGGAAGAGTGGATAGATGCGGTGAGTGCACGGCTGGGCCTCGATCCGTCGGCGCTGATGACACTGAGTTACGGGCGGCTCTTTGAGAGCTGGCGCAACGAGACCAACAGTCCAGCCCGCGATATGACCTTTGCGGCGATTGAAGCAACGAGCCGCTGATTTTTGAAGATGTTGCGGTGCGCACCCAGTCAGATGCCCGCTGGAACCAAGCTCTCTCAAGCATTCTCCATCTCTGCCGATACATACCTCAGCGCGGTATTCCGCCTGAGGTTATTTGATGAATTCCTTTCTCTCGCGCAAGACTTCTGCCGTTCTGGCGTTTGCTGTTCTCTGCTGCACGGCGCTGCCGGTGTGGGCTGCCGACCGGAAAATCGAGCGGCGTGTTCAGCCTGTTTATCCGGAACTGGCCAGGAGGATGCACATTGGCGGCGTGGTGCGGGTGGCAGCCACGATTGCGGCTGATGGAACCGTGACCGAAGCAAAATCGGTAAGCGGCAACAAGATGCTTGCACCTGCGGCGGAAGACGCAATCAAGAAGTGGAAGTTCGAGCCGAGCGACGCGCCGTCTGTCGAGAACATCGACATCGACTTTGAAGTGAACGATTAAATTCCTGCCGGGAAACCTGAGGGCCTTGAAGACCATGTCCATGTTCGACGCACGTCTTGCGAATAAACTGCGCCTCAGCACGGTTGTGTTGCTGGCTTTTGTGTTGCTCGGCTCGGTTGCCGCGTATCTGAAGATGCGGCAGGTGAGCAGTCTGTCTGCCGCGGTTGCGGCGGAGCGGATTCCGGCGCTCAATGCGGTGCGGGACCTGCGCGTGTCAGAGCTGGGGGCCTCGACTTCGCTGAAGTCGTATGTGCTGTTCGGATCTGACTCAGCGATGGCACAGCGTTACAGTGCGGAAATCGAGAGCTACCGGAATTCGGAGCAGCAGGTACTTGATACGATTGCGCGGCTGCGTCCGGTTTATGACGAGATTGTGGGCGCGCAGAAGATGAACATGCTGCTCGACCAGTTCCAGCAACTTGAGCAGAGCGAAAAGCAGGCGCAGACGCTGGCGATCGGCCAGGGCAGCGACGCGACGAGCAAGGCCTTCGATCTGCTTCAGGGGCCGGTGGCGAAACAGAGCCAGGACTTTGTAGACGGTGTGACTTCGGTTGTGGATGCGCTGGGTGCGGCCACAAACCGCGACCTGAACCATGTGGTTGAGATCAACCGCGTGGAGGCGCTGTACCTGTGGCTCGCGATTCTACTCGGCGGCTTGCTTGGCGCGGGGCTTGCTGAGATCACGATGCGGCGCATTGTGCGGTCTATTGGGCTGGTGGCGAACCGCGCGCAACTGATTGCGGAGGGTGACCTCACTGGCGAGCCTCTGCATATGGATTCGAACGATGAAGTGACGCAGCTTGCGGTTTCCATTAACCGCATGCAGGAGAACCTGTGCCAGATTATCCGCACGATGGTCGAGATTGCCGGAACGGTGAGCGAGGACTCGGGGAAGCTGAGCCGGTCGGCGAACGAGTCCTTCCGCCGCACCAAGGAGCAGAGCCTGCAGACACAGCAAGCAGCAGCGGCGATGCAGGAGATGTCGATTTCCATTGCGGAAGTTTCACGCCATGCGCAGAATGCCGCGGCGAGTTCGCGGCAGGCAGCAACAACCGCGCGCGAGGGCGGATCGATTGTCGAGCAGATGCTTGGCGGTATGAACTCAATTGCCGAGTCGGTGCGCAACACGGCGGCGACGGTGCAACGGCTGGGCAAAGAGAGCGAGCAGATTATCCGCATTGTGAATGTGATTGAAGAGATTGCGCAGAAGACCAACCTGCTAGCGCTGAACGCCGCGATCGAAGCTGCGCGCGCCGGCGAACAGGGGCGCGGATTTGCGGTGGTCGCGGGCGAAGTACGGAGACTGGCTGAGTCGACACGCAATGCAACCAGCGAGATTGGGCAGATGATACAGGGCATCCAGGTGCATACGCGCGACGCCGTTGATGCAATGGAAGCAGGGACGGCGACAGTGAATGAGGGCATGGAGATCAATCACCGAGCGGGCGAGGCCCTGAGCCGCATTATCCAGATGGCGGAGCAGGTGGATTCGATGATTGCGCAGATTGCGACGGCGTCAATGCAGCAGGCCGAAGCTGCGCGGCAGTCGAGCGAGAGCGTAGATGCGATCAATCAGCTGGGCGAAGAGTCGGCATCATCGATTCCGGCGACCAATACAATCGTTGAGTCGGTCGGGCAAGGCGCGAGACGGCTGGAAGAACACATTGGCAAATTCAGGCTGGAAGACGCGGGAGCCGCATATCTTCCGGCCCGGGCAGCGAAAAAACTTGCGCATGCACCGGTTGCGGCGTTCGGCGACTGAGCGGTTTCCTGCTCCCGTATTTCGGCCTTCGCATTTGGTACACTCAGGAGGTCGGGCGGGAGTAGCTCAATGGTAGAGTAGCGGCTTCCCAAGCCGTTGGTTGCGGGTTCGATCCCCGTCTCCCGCTCCAGAGCCTTCCCTGCTAAATCACATGCAGCGCGAGCAGTACCACTACAAACAGCAGGACTACTCCGATGCCGCCGCTGGGCGCGTAGCCCCATTGACGGCTGTACGGCCAGACCGGGATGGCGGCGATGAGAACTACGGTCAGACAAATCAATAGGACGATTGCGATCATCGTTTGGCTTTCCTATCGTGATTGAGGTCTTTCGATGGGATGATGCGGCTGTGCGAAGGCTGGGATGCTTTTGCCAGCGCTGAATCGGGCGCGGCAGAGGCAAGCTGCTTTGCGCGGCGAAAGATGGTGAGGAACATTGCTTCGGTCAGCTTTCCGGTGTTCGTGTTTTGGAGCGACGGGTGGTAACTGGCCAGAAGAGTGCGGCCATCGGGGAGTTTGTACTCGGCTCCGTGGGCGAATCGGAATTTGCTGCGGCTTTCGAATGTGCCGATCCGCAGAAGGTACTGCGTGAATCCGTCGAAAGCAATTTTGCCGAGACAGACGATGACGCGCAGATTGGCGAGAGCTTCGATTTCCTCGGCGAGAAACGGCGCACAGTTGGCGAGTTCATCGGGCGCTGGCTTGTTGCCGGGCGGTGCGCAGCGGACGACAGAGGTGATCCACAGGCCGTTGAGCCGCATTCCATCATCGCGACCTGTGGCCTCGGGCTGCGAGGCAAAGCCTGCCTTGTAGAGCACGGGATAAAGGAAGTTTCCTGAGCCGTCGCCGGTAAAGGGGCGGCCTGTGCGGTTCGATCCGTGGGCGCCGGGCGCGAGGCCGATGATGAGGACGGATGCGTCAGGGTCTCCAAAGGACGGGACTGGCTTTCCCCAGTAGTTCCAATCGAGGTATGCGCGACGTTTTGCCGTTGCGACCTGCGCGCAGTAAGTTCGCAGTCGCTCGCACTTTTCGCAGGCAACGATTTGTGAGTTCAGCGTGGCCAGCGCCTGCGCGGCTTTCGAGGATTTCTGCTGCATCTGTTGTGATTTTATAGAGAAAGCGCACTGAGGCCGAGGCGCACGCAGCGAAGGGTTCGGGTAGAATTGGCTCGCCTTTGCTTTTAAGCGAAAGGCCGTCCGGTTTTTCCGAAGGAAATTCCGTATCCAAAATTTATAGAGGTTGAATTCATGTCCCTTCGCTCTCAGTACACGCTCGTGCTGGCTGCAGCCGTGCTTCTTTCGCTTGGCGGCTGCAAACAGTCGCCTCCGCCTGCTCCGGCAACACAGCCCGTTGCCGCGACTCCTACACAAATGGGCGGTGAAGACATTGTCAATTTGACGCGCACGCCCACCACAAACGGACAGAAGCCCGAGTTTCTTTCGGCAACGATCTTTCCGGGACGCGGCATGAACGTGTTCCAGATCACAGCGAACATTCCCGGCAAAGGCACTGTGGATGTGCTGGCGTCGCCTTCCGTGGCGGATGCCGCTGCGGTGCTTAACGGCGGGCCGCAAGACCAGTACGGCAACGGCAGCTTTACTTTCGGCGGAGCGTTTCTGGTTCCCTACCCCAACCGCGTTCGCGGCAAGCTCTCGGCGGACGGCAAGACGCTGACTACGGAGTGGCACGGCAAAACGATCACACTGCCCGCAAGCTGGCCGGGCAAGAGCGCCGGAGCAGAGCCAGTCGCCATGCACGGGCTGATTCTTGCTTCGAAGACGGATGACGTGAGCGTGCAGAGCGTTCCCGACGGGCAGACGGTTACTGGGGTCATTCACGCAGGCGATTTTGGCGGCTACTGGCTGTCGAAGACCGACCTGAGCTTCAAACTCACTCTGACAGGCGACGCATTCGATGCCGAGATTACTGCAAAGAACGTCGGCAATGAAGACGAGCCGATTGCCATCGGCTGGCACCCCTACTTCAATATTCCGAGCGGCGAGCGGGCGCAGGCGCGGCTGCACATTCCCGCAGAGCAGACTGCGCAGGTGAACAACTACAACGACGTCTTTCCAACGGGGAAATTTCTTCCTGTGAAGGGCACGAAGTACGACTTCAACGCGCCGGATGGCGCGGCGCTCGACGACAATTTTTATGATGATAACTGGTCGAAGCTGAAGCGCACGGATGGCGTAGTGGATGTGCGGCTGACTGATCCTGCCAGCGATTACGGGATTCATGTCGATGCGTTGTCACCGGAGATCAAGACTGTGCAGGCCTACTCGCCGACGAACAAGGAATTCACAGCGATTGAGGAGCAGTTCAACCTGGCGGACCCCTTCGGCAAGGAGTGGCATGGTGTAGATACAGGCATGGTCACGCTGAAGCCGGGCAAGTCAGTCATGTGGCATGTGCGGCTCGCACTGTTCACTCCGTCGAAGTAAGACGCGAACAGCAAAAAGCCCCGGCAAACCGCCGGGGCT